>JAGOUM010000054.1 GCA_018061265.1 Rhodoferax sp.
GGTCTAACAGCTCAGGCGAAATGCGCGGCAATACCGCCTTGGCCGCCGTGGCGGTTTTTACTCTCATTGGCATAGATGCTCCTTTTTGACATGCTATGCCTCAAACACAAAACTCCTGACAGGCTCTCCGCTCACAATGCTGCCAAATCGTCGGATGCTCAACGACCGATTGAGTCAGGCCATGGCCACAAGCAAGCGCAGCGGTCTTTGCGGTGCCTTGATGTTTCTGGATCTTGATAACTTCAAGCCTCTCAATGACACCTATGGACACGAGGTGGGCGACTCGCTACTGATTGAAGTTGCAACGCGTTTGAAGGGTTGCCTGCGAGAAGTGGACACCGTCGCCCGGTTTGGCGGCGATGAGTTTGTGGTGATACTCAGTGAGTTAATGATCGACAAAACTCAGTCCACTGCGCAAGCACGCGGCGTGGCAGAAAAAATTCGTGCTGCTCTGGCCTCGCCGTTCTTCTTGACGCAGGCACAGCCCGGCAAGGAAGATACAGTAATCGAACACGGTTGTAGCATCAGTATCGGAGTCGTCGTGTTCGCTAACCACGAACTCAGCGAAACCGCCATCCTAAAGTGCGCCGATGCGGCGATGTACCAAGCAAAAGCCGGGGGCCGTAACGCGATTCGGTTTTGTGAGGCGAACTTGATGGCTGAAGGGACTCTGTCAGGAACGCTTTCGTAAAGTGGCGCTGATTCAGATGTCTGAACGATTGACTGCTGCGGATGGCGGCCTAGGTCAGCGGTAAGCCATCGCAAAAGCCTTCTTGCCGCTGCGTTTCACCTCGTACATGGCCATGTCGGCGTTGTGGATCAACGCTGAGGCCAGTTCGCCATGCCGGGGGAAACAGGCAATACCCATGCTCAACCCGACCTGCACCGATTCGCCGTTGCCAAGCCGGATCGGCTCGGAGATGCCATGCAGCAGTCCGAGCGCGGTGTCGCACAGATGCTGGCTGCCTTCGTCGGCATCACGCAAGGCCACAATGAACTCGTCACCACCGACCCTTGCCGATAGGTCTGACCCGCGCCGGACCTGTTTGCGGATACGTCGCGCCACCTCGACCAGAACCTCGTCACCCGCGGCATGGCCATAGGCGTCGTTGATTGCCTTGAATCCATCCAGATCCAGGTGAATGACACACAGGCCGCTGGCCTGTGTGCGTGCGGACTCCAGCATCTGCGCCAGGGTGACATCGCAGCCTCGGCGGTTGCGCAGCCCGGTCAAAGGGTCATGCACAGACCTGTGGCTGGCCTCCAGTTCGGCTTGTTTTCGCTCGGTGATGTCGTAAATCACCCCTTCAATGGCACCTGAGCGCTCACCCGGCTGGTCCGGTGCGGGGGCACGCGCTGTGACCAGACAGTGCACCCATTTTGTAGGCCCGCTGCCCCCGCGCAATTCGAGGTCGGCAGATTCGGTACCTCCGTGCAACGTGGCTCTGCTGACCATCCCATGAAACAGGTCGGGCTGGGCAAAGGTGGTGTCGACAAACCTCGCGCTGCGTTGGGTGCCAGCGCTGTCGTCGCCCCAACCGGTCAGGAAACGCGCCCGCGGGTTGCAATGGACCAGTTGCATCTGCTGCGTCATGACAAAGATACCGGCGCTGCTGGTCGAGAATATGGCCTCGTATTCGGCGCCGAGCTGCGCAATTTGCGCCCGCAAATCCCGCTCACGCTGCAGTGTCTGCTCCTGGGAGATCAGCAGTGCATTGGCGCTGCTGATCAGCGCGCCGAGCTCGTCGTGTTGGTGAAAGGCAGGCACATGAAGACGTTGCCCGGTACCGGGGACGATGGCCCGCAAAAACGCGGCAAGCTCCACTATGGGCCTGGACACCAGGCGGGTAGCCACCACATAAAGCAGCATCGCCACCAACAAGGCCTGCGACAACATGGCCCAGGCCAGCACTGATGCGTCAGCGCGGGCGGCACTGCGTAGCACCGCCATATTGGCCGCGATGCGGATCAGACCCGTGATCTCGGCCGCATCAAATGGTGACTTGAGCTGACGCTCAACCCAGATACTGCCATCGTCCTGAGCGACGGTGGTCTTGTTGTTGCGGGCAACCACCCACGGTGATCCGTTCACGCGGCGGACTTCCACGAAACCCGCCAGCGGATTCAGTGACAGGCCGTCGACCACCTCTTGCAGCAAAATGGCATCGTCGGCATAGGCGCCGATGCTGGCTGTCCTTTCAACCGCCACCAACAATCCAGTCAGCGTTTCCTCGCCTTGGGTCAGCGCGCGGTTAAAGGCCCCCAGGTACGCCAGCAGTGCCCCGCCACTGGCCAGCAGGCCAGCCACCACCAGCAGCGCGATCAGCAAACCATCCTGAAGCCGCTTAAGGTGCATTGCCTTGTGTAGCGTCGGAGGCGGATTTCAATACCATGACGACTTTCAGGCCAGAGGATGGCGCTGGCGGACCTGATGCATAGCCCAAAGCCGAGGGCGTGCGTTTGAGGTAAGCCGCCATGTTGCTTTCATCTGCCATGGTGATTGGGGGAGTTGACTGCCCGGAAAACAATAACCTGGCCCAATAGCTGTTGACCTGGGCAACACTCATGCCAGTCAATTGGGTATAAAACAGCTCTCTCAAGGGATGGTTGCGTGGCAGGTCGGTGGCCTGCACCTGCCCACCAACCTTCAAGGCACGTCGTCGCCCCATGTAAAGTGACTGGACGTCTTTGATGTCAACCATCTGCAGCGGGGCGTCAGACGACGCGATCACAAATACGTCAGCATGGCCGCTTCCCAACGCCAGCAGCGACGTCAGGAGACCTATGCAGATTCGGGACATGCAGGTCATGTTGATCAGAAGGTGAAATCCAGCACCATCGAGGCCACATTGGCCGTGCCGCCACTGCGCTGACCACCCCAAAGCACAACACCGTTCTCCCGTACGTTGACCCGGTCCCACTGCAGTTTGAGGGCGACGTTCGGGTCGATGTCCCAACGCATGCCCAGTGTGGCGGTACTCTGATCGATACGAGTCCCGTTGAGTTGATCTGCGGCGGTTTGCCCCAAGATCTGCGCCTTGGCCACCACATTGGCCCCGAGAACGGGGGCCAGCGGTGCAAGTTCAGCGCCCCAGTTTGCAGCCGAGTACGCGGCTGAAAGTGATCGGCTTCGACTCAACCCGACAAACGGAGTGAATGCCCCAAAACGGCGACCGGCCAGAATGTAGGCACCGGTACCCGACACGGTGGGCGCGTTTTCCAGGAGAATCCGCATCCATTCGGCATTGACCACCCAGTTGTTTCTGTCGTAGGCCAGGCCCAGTGCGCTGTAACGCGCGCGGATACTTTCAAGCCTAAGTGCCGCCGACATGGCCGCCGCCTGGTTGGCCACATTCACCACCGGCAGAAGTGCAACCGCGTCCAGACCCTGTCGTAACGGTTGCAGAAGTTCACCTTTTTGGATACCCCAGTCGGCGTGGGTCAGAGTCCCGCGCAAGGTCAAGCCATCTTGCTCCCGACTCAGCACAAGTCCTCTGACGCCGTCAAACTGGCTGCGCCCGAAGAAGGCGTCGTACTTGGACGACCCGGCGCTGCCCTTGATACGCCAGGTGGTATCGCCCGCCACCCAGGCCTGGGTCACGTCGATGCCGTCAAGACCGCTCAGCGACATGGGTGCATAAAAATCCACATTTGGGCGGGCCGACAGATAGCCAAAACCCACATTGCGGTAGTCCGACAATAGAAACAGGTCCACACTGACCCGACCAAGCCGAACTGTGGTGTCGGCGGTGGGACGGTAGGCAAGAAAAGCCCATTCCAGCGTGTCAGCCGCTCGTGCAAGGGAAGAACGGTCCCGCGCCACCACCTGACCAACGGCCTCAAAAGACTCACTGAGCCTCCAGTTGATCTGGGCACCCACGCGGGAGTCGGCCTTGAACTGGGTGCCCGCTTGACCAGGCAGTTGCGAGACGTCGCGTGCAAACGTTCCGCCAAAATTGGTGTGTGAATGAACCACCCCGAATGTCCCAAAACCTGAAAAAAGAACACTGGCGGGCGCAGGCTCCGGGGTTTCGCTGCGCGTGTTACCGGCCCACCCAATCAGCCCAATGACGGCCAGGGTCAAAAGCAGCTTGTCACAGCGCGGGGACAATGTTCTCATGGGATTTAAAGCATCAATGCGTCTATTGGTAATAGTAACGTCTTCACCGGATACAGGTTTCCTGCCTGGTGCACAAGCCCGGGCAATACGGTCAACTGTCGGCCGTTTGATCGTGATTTGGTGAATGACGCTGAATCGCGTCGGTGGCCCGCGTTACGCCGAGATGTTGAGAACGGCCACGATCCGGCCACTCAGACCGTAAGGTGCGCTGTACTGGCCCGTGTTGAATTGCTCATTGACATAACCATCCCAAGGGTCCAGATAGGAGGCCGATCGTTGTGTGCATCGACCGATAACAACAAAATGCCCGCCAGGCCCCACTCCTCTTCAGAAAAACTGGTCTGCCGTGCAATGCCTCGCGCCATCCACATGCAGGCGATGCCACAGGAGTTCATCTGGTTTTGCTTCCATATCTGGTAAGTGCGCCCGCTGCCGTCGCGTTCCACATTGATCACATTGACCCCCCGCGTTCAGGATTTGGCTCTTTGATGATGCGACAGTATGGCATGGGGTATGAAAAGCAAAACATCGTGAAAACCCTGACATTAGAATGCGGAGTCTTCGGCCAAGCCGCAGCGCCACTGTGGAGAACGCACCAAGCCATGTCAAAAAATTCGTCAACATCACAGATTGGCCCGACAGGTTTCGGTGTGTCCACAGTGTCTGGCGTCGGGGGGCCGGATGTTGCAGCCGATGATGTGCTGACCCTTCCGAACGGTACACGCATAGCGGAGTTTGTCATCACCGGACTCATCGGCATCGGCGGCTTTGGAATTGTTTACAAAGCACATGATGAGACTTTGGGCCGGGTGGTCGCACTCAAGGAATACATGCCATCAACGCTGGCGTACCGGCAGGACGGTCAGACGGTCTCGGTCAAGTCCAACCGCCTTCTCGACACCTTTCAGGCTGGCTTGAGGAGCTTTGTCAACGAGGCGCGGATGCTGGCGCTGTTTGATCATCCGGCGCTGGTCAAGGTCTACCGGTTCTGGGAGGCCAACGGTACGGCTTATATGGTGATGCCGCTGTATGAGGGGCAGACATTAAAACAGGCGATGGCGGCGATGCCGGAGCGCCCTACCGAAGCCTGGTTGTGCCAGATTCTGGCTCCCTTGCTGGGTGCGTTGGAGATCATCCACGCCAAGAACTGTTTTCACAGGGATATTGCTCCGGACAATATTTTTCTTCTGGCCAATGGGCAGCCGGTGCTGCTCGATTTTGGGGCAGCACGGCAAGTCATTGGTGATATGGCCAACAACCTCACGGTGATTCTCAAGCCGGGTTATGCGCCCATTGAGCAGTACGCCAGTGATCCCAATATGCCACAAGGTGCCTGGACCGACATTTACGCACTTGGTGCGGTTTTGTACCACGCCATCACCGGCAAGCCGCCCAACGTGGCAGTTGGGCGGCTGGTCAAGGACAGCTATCAGCCCCTGGCATCCAGTGACAGGCCGGCTTTCAGCAAGCAGTTCCTGCACGCGGTGGACTCTGCCCTGTCTGTCAAGCAGTCAGACCGGCCACAAACCATCGACGCATTCCGGCAGTTATTGGGTATACAGGCGTTAAACCCGGTCACTGGCATCTACACACCAGCCGCCGCCACCGCCACCGCCGCGAACCCAACGGTTTCGAGCAACCCGCCGAACCCATCAGCGTCGTCGAAATCTGTGGTGCTTTTTGCGGGTTTGGCGGGGGCCGCAGTGCTGGCAATGGGTGCTTACTTCATGATGGGCAAAAACCCCGGCCCCATCGAGTCGGCCGTGGCATTACCCCCGGCACCAACCGCCGTTGCTGCGTTGCCTGCGGCTTCGGCGGTGATACCTCAAGTCACGCCGGCACCTGCGCCAAGTGCGCCAGTGCCAGTGCCAGTGCCAGTGCCAGCCCCAACCCTAAGCCAGCTTGCCAGTGCCAGCGCAGTCGTGCCGACCGTCAAAACCCAGCCACCTGCCAGCGCGCCGGTGATCAACAAACCCAAGCCAGTTGTCGCCACGGCCAAGGCAGTAGAAGAGCGCCAGCCCGTCACCAATGTCGCACCAGTGGCCGTGGCAGTACCAGTACCAGCACCTGCCAAGCCGGCCGTTGAGATCGCACAGAAACCGGCCCCGGAGAAGCCTGACTGGTTGACGGAGCTGCGCAAACGTCTGGCCTCCTGTGACGAGAAGAACCTGGTCGAGCGTGTTTTTTGCGTCGAGCGCGCGCGCCGAAAACTCTGCGAGCCAGATCACTGGGGCAAAGTGGACGAGTGCAAGGTATCGACCAACCCGGTCAATGAAGGGCGCTGGTGATGTCGAGCACACCAGTTCGCACTTGCACGACCCGGTGGGTTTGTACCCGGCCTGCGCGGTAAAGGCACGGTTTCAAGCGGCGGGCCCCCCGCCACGTCTGCGCCAAACTCAAACCTGTGCGTAACCCGGATTAGGCAATGCACCAATGATCTTGGGTGTGTTGAGTTGGCGTGGTGCCACCTTGCCGCCACGTGCCGCAAGCCAGGTTTCAACCACTTCCCATACCTGTTTGTTACCCTGACTTCTGGCCTCCTCGGCCACCGGTGCCCAACCCGCCACCTTGTATTTTTTGTCAGCCTCGATCAATTTGCCGCCCAGACGCATGTCGCTGATGCGTTTGCCCATGGCGGCCGTTGGGTCACAGCTGTAACTCATACCTCCCACCCGAACCATGTCGCCGCCTTGCTGATAGTAGGGGTCCGGGTTGAACAGGTTGTCACCCACGTCCTCCAGCACGGTCTTGATGGTGCTCCCCGTCATCTCGGTCAAAGTGGCATACGAATAGGTGGTGGCGGTCATGTCCAGCAACCATTCACGGGTGATGGCCTGGCCCGGCAACAAGGTGGTACCCCAGCGAAAACCGGGCGAAAACGCCAGGTCGGCACCTTGGACGTCGATGAGCGCATCCACCAGCAACTGGTCTCCGGTACCGTTGAAGTTGCCACGGCGGTACAGCGTGCCTTCGGTCACTGCCAACGTCTGGTTCAACTTTGCTTCATAGGGCGCGCGGATTTTGGTGATCAGGGTCTCCATCGCTTTGTCAGCGGGCAGCATGTTGGAAAACACTGGCAGCAGCTTGTAGCGGTAATCAGTGACTTTTTTGTCCTTGATCTCAAAGTCAAGCACCGCCAGAAATTTGCCGTTGGAGCCGGCATTGGTGACGAGGGTTTTGCCGCCCTTGTTGCTGACGACGCTGGCCACTGGCATGCCATCGTGGGTGTGGCCTCCCATGATGGCATCGATGCCGCTGACCCGGCTGGCCATTTTCAGGTCCACGTCCATGCCGTTGTGGCTGAGCACCACCACCACTTGCGCACCTTTGCCACGGGCCTCATTCACCATGGCTTGCATGTTCTCGTCCTGAATGCCAAAGGCCCAGTCCGCCACCATGTAGCGCGGGTTGGCAATCGGTGTGTAGGGGAAGGCCTGGCCAATGATGGCGCAAGGTACACCGTTGATCTCACGGATCACGTAGGGCTTAAAAACCGGGTCACCAAAGTCATTGGTCTTGACGTTTTGCGCCACAAAGTCAACCTTGCCGGCAAAATCCTTCTCGACAATTTCCTTGACCCTCTCCATCCCCAGGGTAAACTCCCAATGCCCGGTCATCACATCCACACCCAGCAGCTTGCAGGCGTCGACCATGTCCTGCCCGTTGGTCCACAACGCGGTGCCGGACCCCTGCCAGGTGTCTCCCCCGTCAAGCAGCAATGCACCCGGGCGGCTGGCCTTCATGCGCTTGACCAGGGTGGCCAGATGGGCAAAACCACCCACCTTGCCATAGCGTTTGGCTGCCTGTTCGTAATCCAGATACGTCAAGGCGTGCGCCTCTGCGGTGCCTGCCCGGACCTTGGCCACTTTGAGCAAATGCTCACCCACAAGATGTGGCAGATTGCCGTTCATGCTGCCCAAGCCCAGATTGATGTTGGGTTCGCGGAAATAGATCGGTTTGAGCTGGGCGTGGCAATCGGTCATGTGCAAGAACGACACCTTGCCGAAACTGGGAATATCGTAAAGCCCCTCGGATGCAGTGGCAGTGTCCAACTGCGCACACGCACTCAGCCCCATGCCGGCCATGGTACCCGCACCCAGCACCTGGAGAAATTCACGTTTGGTCAAATTCATCACACACAACCTGAGAGTTAGAAAATGAAAAGGCCCGGGCAGGCCGGGCCATCATTGAAAAAAACAGCTTACTTGTTGACCGGCGAGTCCGCCGACAGCAACAGCGCCATCAAATCACGGGCCTGCGCCTCGGTGATGATGCCCTTGTGAATGGCACGTGGCATGACTGAACAGGCGTTGTAGGCGCGTGAGTTGTAGATCTTGCCCCAGGTGTACTCAATCACCGCTTTGGACGCCGCGCTGGTCGGGTCGGCGGTGACGCCCCGAGTCTTGCCATACCCTGTAAGGCTAGGGCCGATGGTGCCAAAAGAAATTTCTTTCGGGTCAAGCTGGTGGCAGTTGTAGCAATTGCCGCCATTTGGGGTGTCTGCGCTGTCGGTCCAGGTTTGACCGCGACCACTTTGCGCCAATGCCTCGCCTTTTTTCCAGTCGCCAAAATAGTTGCCATCCGCCGGCCACTTGATGGTTTTCAGCTGGACGTTTTGCAGTGCCATGGCGGTATCGTGGTCCAGCGGTTTGCCAGCCACCTCTGCAGCGCTGCACGCCGTATTGATGTCTTCGGGCGCCAACACAGATACCTTGACGATGCCTTGGTCACGGAAAGACGACTTGACGATGTCAGCGGCCATTTTGTCCAGATCAGCCGAACCAGGCGCGGATGCGCAGCCCGCCACCACCGCAGCGGCGATCAGGGACAAAGCGATGAGATGTTGTTTTTTCATGCATGTTCTCCTGAAAGACTAGCGCTTGAGAGCGGGTGCAATGGATTTCGAGCCCTGGCTGTTGACGCCGAGGTAGGTGCCCAGAGCCACGGTGGCATCGCTGGCAAACCCTGGGTAGGGAAAGCGCTGCTGGCGATAACAGTCGTTGAGGCGCTGCTGCATGCCCCACATTTGCCCATTGGAGACGCGGTAGGCAGGCCAGGCCGCAAAGCCAATGCCGTCACCCGGATTTTTGGTCAGGTTGGGCAGGTCTTGCAGGCGAATGCGCCAGTTATCACCACCATGGCAGGACGCACATGAAAAGTCATGCGGACCACCACGCTGGAAAAACAGGCGTTTGCCAATTTGATAAGCGGTCTTTTCCTGCTCGTGGCTTTGTGGCAGGTTGAACTTCATGTCACGCGACTCGGCAGCAATCCAGGTGGACAATGCGGTCATGTTGTTCTGCTCGCCTTTACCAAAGGCGGTCTTGGCAATCTCAGCTGCGTTGAGGCCTTGCAGAGTTTCCATACATGTGAGTAAGCGCGATTCCAGATCCTGCACCCTGTTGGTATCGGCGAAGTAACGCGGCAGCGTGACAAAAGCGCCCTTGACCACTCCCGGGCCTTGGCCCAGATCACACTTTTCAAGCGACGCATTCTTGGGGCCACGCGCTTTTTTCCAAAGATCTTCACCCTTGGCTTCAAACAGTTCGGCCGGATTGCCGTCAGCCAGCATGGCCCGGTATTCTTCAATCGACTGCACCGCAGCCGACTTTTGTGCGAAGGCAGCAGGCACCAGAGCACCCGTCAAAGCTGCCAGGGCAAGCATTTTTTTCATTAGTTATGTCTCCTCGAAGCTCGCGTCACAAAAATGACGTCCCATACAGAAATTGGGGTCGCTCGCCGCGCCCGCCAACATGAAAAACGATCAGGATGCGGTTGCCTCATCGGTGCGCGAGTCACCTTTGTTGTCCTTCCATGTGACCGCAATCTTGTCGCCAGCCTTGGCACCCTTCACGGCAAATTGCAGGAACGGGTTCTTGGACACCCCGGAGCCCCACTCGGCGGTCAGCACCGGTGTGCCATTGAGGGTGGCCGTGACATCGGTGATGTGCCAGGCCGGAATCAGCTTGCCAGCGGAGTCTTTGCGCTGGCCGGACTCCATTTCATGACTCATCAGCACGCGGACGGTTGCAACGCCATCTTTCACTTGGGCGCGAATGCGCATCGGATCTGCCATTTTTTATCTCCTGAATTCGAAAGTTGAGTTTTGTAAAAAAGGATTTCGCCAATCACTTAGCCGCCACATCCACCCAAGGTCACCTTGACTTCTTTTTTGGCAAACAATGCTTTGCCGTCGTTGGTGATGGCCACCGCATACACGTCAGAGGACTGGCCCATCTTGGCGCGAGTGGCAAAGTTGGCTTCAACCGCCGGGGTCACGTTGAACGCGGCGATCAATACTGAGGGGTTCTTCTCCACCAGAATCAGCAACTGCTTGACACCCGCCAGTTTGGTGCTGGCGGTCAAGGGAACCACGGCACCGTTCTCGGCAATGTCCGGGCCACCAATGGTGACATCTTTGCTTTCGGTTGGTGCACCGGCACCCAATGCCTTGAGGGCATCGGCGATGTTTTTGGCTTCAAAGGCGCCTTTGTTGAAGGCCAGGGCGTATTGTGGAAACAGGCCGGTAGAGGCCAGCAGGCCCGCCACCATGGCGCTGTGTTTGAGTGTCTGACGACGATTCTGCATAAAAGTCTCCTTTTTTTGGGTTAAGTTGCAATGAAAAATTGGCCTTGATTGGCTCTGCGATCCGGACACCACACTCACACTTTTGAAAAACGGCTCGGCAGTGTTTTGCCAACCGGATCCACCTGAAAACACACCGCCTTACACACCGTTGCCGCCATGTCGTCGGCGATCCGATAAAACACGTTTTGTCCACTGCGCCGCTTGGCCAGTACCCCGGACTGGTACAGCACGTTAAGGTGCCGCGACATGCTGGGTTGAGACAAATCAACCTGCGCCAGAAGGGTTGTCACGTTTTGTTCACCGGCAAACAGCACGGTGATGATGTGCAAACGCGCTGGTGTTGACAACACACCGAACAACTCAGCGGCACGCTCAAGCGCAAATCCGGAAACAGCTGACGATGGTTGATCATTCATTCTTTAATCTGCATATTCACTTATGCGAATATACACATTGAGAAAAATCAAACCATTGGTGTTTTCACTATCGGTGTTTTTACCTAGTGTGACGGTAGTGGTCGCGGTTGAGCACCGCGGCGACCGAGTTTGTTTCTTCGGGGAACAGGCCCAAGTTCAACTCGGTGTTGCATTGTTCCACCATGCCGCGCAAGGCGGGTAATGTATTGATTCTGCCGCTTGGTCGGTAGATGGCGCTGCCATCACCCCCAACCTTTTTCTGATGGCAGGCACTGCATTTGTGCTCTGCGATGAGCTGCTGGCCCTGTACCAGGTCAGCGCCTTGGTAAAGCGGCGGCACGTCCTGCGCCTGTGTTACAAGGCAAATGAGCCCCAAGCCCAGAATACACAAGCGTTTCATGCTACTGTTTCAAAAAACAAAACGGACCCGAAAGCCAGCCAGGTGGCCACCCAGGTCCGTTGGTGTTGGCTTTAGAAGCTGTGGCTGTACATGAACTGCCAGTTGGTCTGGGCGTGCGAGATTTCCGGTCCGTTCCCACTGGTCACGGTCACCTTGGGTGCCATGGTCACGGCGGCGTTGATCTCACCCTTGTCGGACACCTTGTAACCCAAGCCAAAAGTGATATGGTTCTTGACGGTTGCCGGGAACAGCGGATTAACATAGGCATCCGGAACCGGGTTGTCGGCCAGATTCAGACCGGCACGCAGCGTCAGCTGCTGGTTGGCTTTCCAGGCCAGCCCCAGGTTCAGCACGGTTTGATCTTCCCAGTTTTGCGGCATGGCAAAACTGACAGAGCCGCCCATCATGCTGCTGTCGTAGCGCATCTTGAAGCTCTTCATCACACTGTTCCATCCAATACGCTTGATGTCAGCGGCCACCTGCAAGGACGGGCTGGCTTGCCACGCCGCACCCAGTGCCAGCACCGCTGGCATCTGGAAGTCGACCACCGTGATCTTGCCTTTGTCCAGGAAGCCGCCAATCGCCGTCATGCTGGCCTCGGCCTCGGCCGTGGTCATATCATCAAGTGATGACTTCAGCAGGTAAGAAGCACCGAGCACCAGGTTGGGATTCACGCGGTAGGTTGCGCCAAACGAGGCACCAAACCCTGTGGACTTGGCAGCACCAGAGAAGTCACTGCCATCCGAAAAATTAATCCGCGCCCAAGGTGCGCCTGCCAGCGGGCCCAGAGCCATCGCCAGATTCCCACTGGCGCCGGTCACCATACCGGCCAGTTGCGCACCTGAAGCTGCCATCTTCATATCCAGCGACGACCACATGAACTTGAAGGTGGCCCCCAAGGTCAAATTCGGGTTGACCTGGTAAGCAAACGGGAAAATCACATTACCAACACCCAGTTCCGAGCGCACGTCTTCGCCCGAGCCCATCGCCAAAAACGAGTCCGCGCCATATTCCGTGCCCATGCCACCTTGGGCGAACATGCCAATGCCATAGGTCATCGCACCGTTACGCCTTGTGTAGCCAAACGCAGGCATGACATAAGACGTACCACCCGAGTCTGCGCTCATGCCAAACGCGGGTATGCTGCTTTTGACGTCCGGCCCCAAAATGCCCAACGCGACATCCAGGCGTGCACTGCCATCGGCCATCATCCCCAAC
Organism: Rhodoferax sp.; assembly: GCA_018061265.1. Lineage (GTDB taxonomy): Bacteria > Pseudomonadota > Gammaproteobacteria > Burkholderiales > Burkholderiaceae_C > Rhodoferax. Next base: position 12,743 of record JAGOUM010000054.1, read on the forward strand.
GTGGCCGGGTTCTGCGCCATTGCGGCGTTGCCCTGGTCAACCGCTTGTGAGGCGCCACCCATACCGGTGGCAATCGGTCCGTAACCTTCCATGTACATGCCATTGGTCGCCATGGCACTGCCCGTTACACCCGCCAACGCAGCCACTGCTGCAAGGTGACAGGCGGTTTTGGTCAAATTGATTTTGCGCACTAACGTTCTCCAAGTTGAAATATATCGTCAATCAAGAATCGCCGCGGGGTGGTCATCCATCCTTTGCCGGATGAACTTCTCAAGGCAAATAACCACAAAATGCTCATTGGTACTCGCCGCCCGTTCATCAACGTCATCATATCCGTGATAGCGAAAATTTAACGCGAAGCACCCATGAATAAGCCACGATTGATGTTGTTCACCCAGACAAACTCAGCAAGTCTTGATTTTTATCAATCTTCGCTTAAGTAATATCGCGCTGATATTGGTGTCAACCCTAGGAGTGCAAAAAAATGACAGCACTCACATTTAAAAGGCTCGCCACTGATCAATGTCGGTGCAGTCGCATCGCGTCAGTGCGCGGTGATGCGCTCTGGATGACAAACGCGGTAGATGCGCCCCTGCTTGTCAAGGGGTTCAATCGTCTCTTCGCGAACCAGGCGACTGATCTCCCGACTGACAGTTTCGAGTTTCAAATCCAGCATTGCGCCCATATCCTCCCGGGAGAACAACATCGAGATGGCACTGTTTTCTGCTGTGCGCATTTTCAGAACCAGATTGCCAACCCGTTGCCGCGCGGTCCCAAAGTTGAGGTCAGCCAGCCAGTCGTCGGCGTCCTTGAGGGTCTGCTGCCACTTCAGCATCAATTGCGCCAACAACCGTGGGCTGCCGGATGAGAGCTTTTGAATCACGCCCAAAGGGATGCGGCAAACCGAAGTCGATGTCAATGCGATGGCATCGCTGTCGTATTGCGCCGAGGCCAGCGCCTCCAGGCCGATGACGTCGCCGGAACGCAGCACCCGCACGATACGCTGCCGACCGTCCACGGTGCTGCGCACCAGCTTGACGATGCCACTGCGCAGAGTAAAAACGCCTTGCGCAGTACTGCCCTCCGCGTAGATCATCGCACCCTGTGAAAACTCGAGATCATCAATCGGCGCATGGATTTGCGCAAAGTCATGTTCATTCAGGTTGGCAAACAGCACCATCTCACGAATACCGCAGTTGCGGCAGTCGGACGTGCCGCGCCAGGCGGATTCTGTCTTGATTGGTATCATGGATTCAACCTTTTTCATGAGTGAAGGGAAGCTCGCGCACGACGCACACGTTCGTCAAGATAGGCGCCGTAAAAATCTGGCAAATAGCCACCCACCAACCGCTCCGCAACCTCTTGCGCGCCGCGGCCAAAAAACAACACGGTTGGCGCAACTTTGATCCCCCAACTGCGACTCAGCCCCTCCTGCGTTTGCTGGGGACCATGAAAGCCCTGCACCAGCTGCCGGCCGCGCATATCGATTTGTACGATCGGCAAGCCATGTTCACGTTGCAATGGAACCAGGTAGTTCTCGCGGGCGATCTTGCAGAACGGACAACCATCCAGGCTCACCATAACCAGCAACGGATGGCCTCGCTCCAGCGCCATCGCCAGATCCCGCTGCAAGGAATCAGTGGTTGGCAGATGGCTCTCTATCGCAGTCGCCATTGCCTGGTCCATGGCGCTGCTGACCACAGCAGCCACTGCGCCAAGCATGACTTGGCGGCGTATGGGATTCATCGGATGGCCGGACGCAAGGGACATATTTGCCTCGTATGGGTACTTTCTCGGCCCGGGTCTGATGCGTTTGCCAAACCTATTGGGCAGGAAAGAAATTTCTTTTGCAGGTGTAATATAAGCGAAACATGACATTCAGAGACAAGCATGAACCCTTCACACCTGATTGAAACCTTTGGGGAGGGTGCCGTGCTGGCTTGGGGCGGCCTGGTGATTGGCGCCCTTTTTGGCTTTTTCGCCCAGCGCTCCAAATTCTGTCTGCGTGCTGCGACGCTGGAGTTCTGGCATCGGAAGTTCGGCGAAAAAATTGCAGTCTGGCTGCTGACATTTTCCGCCGCCGTGGTCGGGGTGCAGTTGTTGATCGTGACTCATCACATGGACACCACAGCGGCGCGCCAGATCTCTGCCACCGGCAGTCTGTCGGGTGCACTGGTTGGCGGTGTGTTGTTTGGCATCGGCATGATTCTGACCCGCGGTTGTGCCAGCCGTCTGCTGGTGCTGTCGGCCAATGGCAATCTGCGTGCGCTGCTCTCGGGGCTGATTTTTGCCGTGACGGCACAGGCCGCGCTTGCCGGCAGTCTTGCGCCTTGGCGCGAGACCATCAGCAGCTGGTGGGTGGTCGAAGGGGGGCCGTCGCGGGACCTGCTGTCGCTGACTGGTGCAGGTCCATGGGGAGGACTGATTTTTGGCCTGGTGTGGTTCATTGCCGCCTTGTTTTTTGCGGTTCGAAGTGGTGGTGGTTTCTGGAAATGGGTCGGCGGCATCGGCACCGGGCTGATGGTCGCTGCTGGCTGGGGCTTCAGTTACCTGGTTGCCAGCCACTCGTTCGAGGTGGTGCCAGTACAGAGCCTGACCTTCAGCGGACCGTCGGCCGAGTGGTTGATGCGCGTGCTCGCTTCACCCGCGCCGGCGATGGGTTTTGGCTTTGGTTTGATCCCGGGGGTATTTTTGGGCTCGTTTGTCGGTGCCTGGGTGGGCCATGATTTCAAGCTCGAAGGTTTTAACGACGGCTACAGCATGCGCCGCTACATCTTTGGCGCGATCTTCATGGGGTTTGGGTCGATGCTGGCCGGTGGTTGTGCGGTGGGTGCGGGCATCACCGGCGGTTCGATTTTTGCCACCACCGCGTGGCTGTCACTGGCAGGCATGTGGCTCGGCGCTGGGCTGACCGACCGGATGATCGATCGCCCCGCACCAGCCGGTGCATCCGCAACAGCCCCACCGACTGTGCGCACCGCGCCCTAAAGCCACTTGCAGCCGCTTATTTACCGCTGATGTACTCGGCGACTGCGGCCATCTCCAGTGCCGACAAATTGGCAGCAATCGAGTGCATCACCGCGTTGTCATTATTGCGCTCACGCTTGTTGAAGAGCTTTAACTGGGTTTCCACATACGTGGCGTACTGACCCGCCAGTCGCGGCAGTGATGCGGTACCCAAGCCGTCCTTGCCATGGCAACTGGCACACGCAGGCAAGCCGCTGAACTTGTTGCCGTGGTTAAAGATATATCGCCCAACACCCGCCAGGTCCTGGTCTTTCACGGCTTCTGGCGGTGACGTCTTGCCCTCAAAGTACTTGCCAAGTGCCAGCATGTCGTCTGCAGTTAGGCGTGCCGACATGTCAGCCATGGCCGTGCTTTTACGCTTGCCCGACTTGAAGTTCTCCAACTGCTTGGCGATGTACTCGGCATGTTGCCCCGCCAGCTTGGGGAACACCTCACTGGCAGATTCACCGTCTTCACCATGGCACAAAAAACATGAGCCTGACACCAGCTTTTTGGCACGTTCGGCGTCGGCCTGTGCCCAGGCCGAGCCGACTGTCAGTGCGACCACGGCTGTGGTCAATACACTTTTCCAACGCATTTTTGTTAACCCAGCGTGTCGGCCCAGATTCCACGCGCCCAGCCCATGGCGATTCGACCCTCAAGTTCATTGGCGGCTTTGGACACGCCACCTGAACCGGGAACGGTCACCATGGTCTTTTTTGCCGGGTCATACACATGCACACTGGCCACATGCACCACATCCTCAGGACTCACAAAACTGTAGCAGGTGTTGTTGTACACCGGTGCGCTATTGACCGATTTGCCGGTCAACAAGGCAACCACTGCCGCAGCACACACCTTGCCATGCTGGTTGGCCATGTGGCCCGACTTGGGCATACCCGGCGCGATCTGGATCGAATCACCCAGAACGTGGATGTTTTTGGCCGCCTTGGCCTCAAAGGTCAAAAAGTCCACCTCGCACCAGCGCTTGTTGGCAGTTGCCAACCCTGTCTTGACGGCAATGGCACCGGCGCGCATTTGGGGTATGACATTCAGGACATTGGCTTTGACATCGTCATTGAACTCAAACTTGAGCGTGCTGCCAGCCACGTCGACATCGGTCAGCACGTGTTTGGGACGGTACTCGACGATGCCCTTGTAGCGCTCGGCCCATGCCTTCTTGAACAACGGGCCTTTGGATGTGACGTCATCATTGCCGTCAAGAATCAGCACCTTGGACTTGGGCTTGGCTTTGGCAAAGTATCCTGCAATCTGGCATGCACGCTCGTACGGGCCGGGCGGGCAGCGGTAGGGTGCCTGCGGAATCGACAAGGCATACACGCCACCATCGGGCATGGCTTCAAGCTGCTGACGTAGCGACACGGTCTGGGCACCGGCCTTCCAGGCATGTAATACCTTGTCCTGGGCTGCGGCAGAGGCCATGCCAGGCAGGGTTTCCCACATGAAATCGATGCCAGGCGACAAAATCAGCCGGTCGTAAGGCAATTCACTACCGCTGGCAAGCTTGACCAGCCGCTTCTCGGCGTCGATCGCTGTCACCGAGTCGCGCACCAGTTGCACGCCGTGTACCTTTGACAGGCTGTCGTAACTGGAGGTGATGTCCGCCATGGTTTTGACGCCACCCAGCACCAGATTGGAGATCGGGCAAGAAATAAACGAGGCATTAGGTTCGACCAAAGTCACCGAGATTCCGTAATCCGACCACATCCGAACATACTTGGCTGCCGTGGCACCGCCAAAACCGCCACCGACCACCACCACCTTGGGGCCATTGGCTCCACCTGAGGTGGCACAACCCGCCAGCAGCCCCAAACCACCCATGGCGCCGAGCATTGAACCGGCACCCATCGAACTTACAAATTGACGACGTTTCATTCTGGTCTCCCTTATTTCTTCAAAGCGGCAAAGTAGGCACCCATCTGCTCAATCTGCGCATCGGTGAAACCTTTGGACAATTGATGCATCAGCGTGGCAGGCTTCTTGTCGGTTTTGAAGTCCATCATCTTCTTGACGAAATCTTCCTTGGCCACACCAGCCAGGCTTTCCATACCAGATTGGGCAATACCATGGGTGCCATGGCAGGCAGAACAAGACGCGGCCATGCCACGCACCTGCAACGCATCCGCGCTGGCCCACGACGAAAGGACCGCAAGGCAGACCCCAGTGAGTGCTTTGAGTAAGTGATTCAATTGTGTTCCTCGGAAAGAGAGCCCATATTTGCAGCGAATGACAATTTCACTGCGCGCTTTTTGTGTATCAGTACTATCTGATGTATTGATGGTACTTTGACATTCATCAAAGCCATACGGTACAAACCCGCATGATGCGGGCACTGAACGCCAAAAGGGGGCTATTGAAATGCGCCTATGCCTGCAGCTGCCCGGTTCAATCGGACGATTTGGCCGCGATGTCGTGGCAGACTGCCTCACAAATCGAAACAATGCGCTGGTCGGCAATGCGGTAAAAAATCTGTACACCATCACGGCGCTTGCCCAGGATTCCCGCCTGGTACAGGGTGTTGAGGTGCTGTGACATATTGGGCTGGGTGGTGTTGACCTTGGTCAGCAGGTAACTGACATTTTTTTCGCCCTCACACAGGCAGTTGATGATTTTCAGGCGCATGGGTGCCGACATGACACGAAACAAGTCCGCAGCGGACTCGAAGGTCTTGTCTGATTTGACCGACCCGAACATATTGACTTCCGGCACTTGATTCACCATACAAAAGACCTTTTTGCTACCGATCTGAACAGCACTGGCTCGTGCTGAACCGATGCGTGCACCTTAGAGTTTAAAGGCGAGTTGCGCCTGGCTGCTCAACCGAATGGACAATGCGTCCGCCGACGACGGTACAGCGTACCCGCCCGGGAAGCTCGTACGCCGCAAATGGGGTGTGTTTGCCCTGACTTCGCAGCGCGCTGGCGGTGACCTGCCAATGGTCCGCCGGGTCAAACACACACAGGTCGGCAAGACCTCCCACCTTCAATTGGCCAGTGCGCCCCTGCCGTGTACCCAAGGCTTTGCCAAGCACACCGGCGGCTTGGTCGGTGACAACCGAGACCGCTCGTGCCAGCGCCACCCCGGTGTCCAGATGCCACTTGTAGGCCAGGCTCATCAGCAACTCAACCCCCGTTGCGCCCGGCTCACTTTCGGCAAACGGCAGCGCTTTCGCGTCGTCCTGCACGGGTGTGTGGTCGGACACCAGGGCATCAATGGTGCCGTCCGCGAGAGCCAGCCGCAGGGCATCACGGTCACGCTGCTGGCGCAACGGCGGATTCAGCCGCGAGCGACTGTCGAAATAACCCATGTCGGTGTCCATCAGGTGCAAGGAGTTGATGCTGACATCACAGGTCAACGCCAGCCCCTGTGCCTTGGCCTCGCGCACCAGTTCCACGCCAGCGGCACTGCTGATCCGGCACAAATGCACCCGTGCCCCGGTGGCACGCATCAGTTCAATCACTGTGTGCATGGCGATGGTTTCCGCCATCACCGGCACACCGCTCAATCCCATTCGGGTGGCCAATGGCCCGCTGGCCGCCACGCCCTGCCCCAGATAGGCATCTTGCGGGCGCAGCCAGACGGCATAGTCAAAGGTGCTGGCATACTGCAGAGCGCGCTGTAACACCTGGGTGTTGGGGATCGCCACGTCAGCCTGACTGAAGGCGACACATCCAGCCTCGGTCAACTCTAGCATTTCGGTCAGGGTGCTGCCCTGCAGATTACGAGTCAACGCCCCCAGTGGGTAGACACGCGCCTGCTGTAGTTTTTCGGCCCGGAAACGCAGCATTTCGACCAGCCCGGGTTCATCCAGTACCGGGTCCGTGTCGGGTTGACACACCAGGCTGGTGACTCCCCCGGCAACTGCGGCCGCCATTTCGGAGTCCAGCATGCGCGCATGTTCGTACCCTGGCTCACGCAGGCGCACCGCCAGGTCCACCAGACCCGGCAGTACCAGGCAGTTCTCGGCATCAATGACCCGATCCGGAACAAATGCTTCAGCTACGTTTCCAATAGCTACTACCGATGACCCGGAAATCGCGATGTCGGCTTCTTGATCAAAACCGCTGGCCGGATCGAGCACCCGCCCGCCCCGGATCAACACATTGTTTGACTTATCCATCATGATGCTCTTGTTTGTTATGCAGGCCAATCAGGCCTCGTTGCCAGCCACGATACTCATCACCGCCATGCGCACCGCAATTCCGAAGGTGACCTGCGGCAGGATCACACTTTGCTTGCCGTCGACCACCGCCGAGTCGATCTCGACGCCACGATTGATCGGCCCGGGGTGCATCACGATGGCATCTGCCCTGGCGTGTTGCAGCTTTTCCGGCGTCAGGCCAAAACTCTTGAAAAACTCATGGCTTGAGGGCAGCAGCGCACCACTCATCCGTTCGTTCTGCAGGCGCAACATAATGATCACGTCACAGCCTTTGATGCCTTCTTCAAGAGTGTGACAAACCCGCACACCCATTTGCGCCAGGTCAGACGGCACCAGTGTTTTTGGGCCAACCACCCGCACCTCTGCACAGCCCAGCGTGGTCAGCGCATGAATGTCAGAACGCGCCACCCGCGAATGAAGCACATCGCCGACGATCGCCACCGTCAGGTTGGCAAAGTCTTTTTTGTAGTGCCGGATGGTGTACATGTCAAGCAGCCCTTGTGTCGGGTGTGCATGGCGACCATCGCCGGCGTTGATCACATGCACATGGGGTGCCACATGCTGGGCAATCAGATAGGGCGCGCCTGATTCACTATGCCGTACAACAAAAATATCGGCTGCCATGGCACTGAGGTTGGCGATGGTGTCGAGCAGGGATTCCCCTTTGGACGCCGATGACTTGGCAATGTCCAGATTGATCACGTCGGCACTCAGGCGTTTGGCCGCAATATCAAAGGTGGTGCGGGTGCGGGTGGAGTTCTCGAAAAAAAGGTTGAAGACACTTTTGCCACGCAACAGCGGCACCTTTTTGACCTCGCGGTCACTTACCGAGACAAAGTTGCTCGCGGTGTCAAGCACCTGGGTGAGGATGCTCTTTGGCAGCCCCTCGGTGGACAGCAGGTGCACCAGTTCACCATTCTTATTGAGTTGCGGGTTGCGCTTGTACAGCATGGTTAATGCGCTTTCAAATTAAAACTGAATTTGCCGGCTGCGTCTTGGGCCAAGGACAGCGACTGCGCTGGCGGCAGACTGATTCGCGCTGCGCAGATGTCGGCTTGGATGGGCAGCTCGCGTCCGCCCCGATCCACCAGCACCGCCAGACGCACACTGGCCGGGCGGCCAAAGTCGTAGAGCTCGTTGATGACCGCCCGGATGGTTCGTCCGGTGAACAGCACGTCGTCAAGCAACATGATCTGTGCGCCGTTGACATCAAACGGGATTTTGGTCTGCGCTGCAGCCGTCATGCCGCGGTGCGCAAAGTCGTCGCGGTGCATCGCCGATGAGATGATGCCCACTGGCTCATCCAGCACCAGATCCTGCTTGAGGCGCTGCGCCAGCCAGGCTCCGCCCGAGGTGACGCCCAGCAGTCGCATACCCGGCCGAAGCATGGCGCGGATGTGATGCACCAGTTCGCCATACAAGGCTTCGGCGTCGAGCATGAGTGCGCCGGTGGCGCCGGGCTCAGCGTAGTTTGTGGTCATGGCAAATTCCTTAAAAACTGCTCCAAAATGATGCATGCAGCCGCCGCATCGGCATCCCGCGCACCCTGGGCATGCGCTTCAGTGGTGCTGTAGCGCTCGTCCACCTCAAACACCGGCAACCTGAAGCGACCATGCAACTGACGTGCAAAACGCCGCGCCCGCACCGTGTTGTCGTGCGCAGCACCATCAGGGTGGAAAGGCACACCCACTACCAGCGCGTCGGGCTGCCAGGTTCTGAGTTGCTCGGCGATCTTGGCAAAACGGGCGTCGCCTTCAGCACGGATGGTTCCTTGTGGCTGGGCGGTACGCAGCAGCCGGTTGCCCACGGCAAAGCCGGTGCGTTTGAGGCCAAAGTCCAGCGCCAGAAAGGTTTGGTATTGCAACGCTACATATATTGCAGCTGTATGTGCTAGATATAATTGGGCTGGCGCCATATTTTGCACATATTCGGTGGTCGACGGCAGTTCAGGCATGGCCTGCGTCCGGTGACAACATCCAGGCTTGGAGCCCGAGTAACTGTAGAGCCTGCGCATACCGTTGCGCCACCGGTGTGTCAAAGATCAGTCTGGCGTCGGCCGGCACGGTCAACCAGCTGTTTTCGCTCAGCTCAGACTCCAGCTGCCCCTCACCCCAAGCCGAATAACCCAGCGACACCAGCACCTTGCGCGGCCCGCCACCAGTAGAAATCGCCTCCAGCACATCTTTGGATGTGGTCAACTCCAGCCCGCCTGGGATCCGCATGGTGGACGCAAACACGGGCTCAGGCGGGTTGTCTGCATCGGCAAAAGTGGCCTCATGCAGCACAAAACCGCGATCAGTCTGCACCGGTCCGCCCATAAAAACCAGCGCCCCTTGCAGGTCACCACGCGGCATGGGCAACTCAACCTTGTCAAAAAGGCTTTTCAGTGACACCTCACTGGGCTTGTTGATCACCAGCCCAAGCGCGCCGCGAGCACTGTGTTCACACAAATAGACCACACTGCCGCCAAACAGATCGTCCTGCAGCCCTGGCATGGCAATCAGGAAATGATGCGTCAGGTCAATGGAGGCAGAATCAGAGGGCATAAACCAATTTTACGGCCATCATGACCCTCCACTTTGATACCGGCCTGCTCTGGTTCCGGCGCGATTTGCGCGTTCATGACAACGCTGCTCTGCATGCGGCGCTCAGTCAGTGCCGACAGGTGTATTGCGTCTTTGTGTTTGACCGCGAAATCCTGGACCCGCTTCCCCGAGTTGACCGCCGGGTGGAATTTATCCGCGAGTCGCTCGTCCAGCTTGACCTGGCCTTGCGCCAGCTCAGCGGCCATTTGGGAGCAGGCTTGATCATCCACCACGGCTTGGCCAGTCAGGCCCTGCCTGAAATTGCCCGGCAACTCGGGGCTCAGGCGGTCTTTGCGACCAATGACTATGAACCGGCCGCGCGCCAGCGGGACACATGCGTCGCCAAGTCGCTGCAACAACTCGGCATGGCGTTCAGGACAGTCAAAGACCAGGTGATTTTTGAGGAACGCGAAATTCTGACCCAGGGCGGTACCATTTACGGTGTGTTCACCCCCTACAAGAACAACTGGCTGGCCCGGCTGCAACCCGAACATTTGCGCCATCACGATGTGCAAGCATTGGGGTCCCGGCTGGCAGAGCGACCAGAAGTCCTGCGAGGCCCTGTGCCTGAACTTGAAGACATCGGCTTTCGCACCAGTAATCTGAAAACACTCAGGATACCCGTTGGCATGAAAGGCGGCGAGCAGTTGTTTGCCGAGTTTTTCGACCGCATGGACGACTACCATGTGACCCGGGATTTCCCGGCGGTCAAAGGGCCAAGCTATCTTGGTGTGCATTTGCGCTTTGGCACGGTGTCGATCCGTCAGCTCGCCGCGACCGCCTGGCGCAAGCAGCTAGCGGGCAGCCAAGGTGCCGCTGTCTGGTTGAGTGAACTGATCTGGCGCGACTTCTACTTCTCGATCCTGGCCAATTTTCCTCGGGTTGCCACAGGTGCGTTCAAGCCCGAGTACGACACCATTGCCTGGGAAGATGGCAGCGAGGCGGTCGCCCACTTTGCTGCCTGGTGCGCCGGTGCAACGGGATACCCGCTGGTGGACGCGGCCATGGCACAACTCAACCAGACGGGTTACATGCACAACCGTCTGCGCATGGTGACGGGCAGTTTTTTGGTCAAGGACCTGGGTCTGGACTGGCGCCGGGGTGAAGCCTACTTTGCCCGGCATCTCAATGACTTTGACCAATCGGCCAACAATGGGGGCTGGCAGTGGGTGGCCTCCAGTGGCTGTGATGC
>JAGOUM010000169.1 GCA_018061265.1 Rhodoferax sp.
ACAACCAGAACAGCATCAGCCGGTTGAACTACCGCTCGGACATCAACTTGTCCGGCGGTGATGCCCTGCAAATGCATGTGGGTGGCTATGTGATCGATTCGGGCAAGGGCAATCCTGGTGACAAGAATGATCCGGGAGGCGACGTCAACGATCCGCCGCGCGATGGTCTGTTTCGCTCGGAGTTTGTGCAGGTCGACTGGCGGCGTAATCTGGGCCAAAACGAAGATCTGTTGTTTCGCGCTTCTCACACGCAGGAACGCTACAGCGACGATTTCGCCTACTCACTGATTCCGCTGGGCATCAAGGACAGCATCAATATCGGCTTTGGCGGCAGAAGCCGCGCTGAGAGCCTGATGGTGCAGCATAGCCTGCGTCACAGTGAGGACTTGCGCTGGGTTTGGGGGGGGGAGTTCCGCAGCGAACGAATCACTTCCAGGGCATTGTTTAACCGCGACGATGCCTTAAAAACCGACTTCAGCCGTCTGTTTGGCAACCTGGAGTGGGGTCTTTCCGAGGCTGTGTTGCTCAATGCCGGAGCTATGCTGGAGCACAGTAGTGTGATGGGCAACACCTTGGCGCCGCGCTTGATGCTGAACTGGCAGGTGTCGCCTGGACATACATTGAGGGCGGGTGTTTCACGGGCCTATCGGCCACCCAGCAATTTTGAGCAGTTTGGCGACGTGCGCTACTACTGGCGCGGCAAACTCCTTGCGGTCAACACGCTGGCAACCGGACAGGTCGATTCCGAGCGCTTGACAGCCCGTGAAATCAGCTACCTTGGTGAATTTCCGCAATGGTCGGCATCGCTGGATGTGCGGGTGTTTAATGAACGCATGGACGACTTCGTTGTCCAGGCTGCCGACAAGCGGCCATGGTATTACGCCAACCAGGAGGGCTTCAACATTCAGGGTCTGGAGTACCAGCTGAAATGGCAGCCCTGGTCAGGTGCGCAGTTGTTGCTGAATCAGGCGTACACCCGAATCGCCCCGACCGTGGAGTTTTCGACAACCGATCTGGCAGCGCCAAGGCTGGCGACGTCGCTGGCTCTGTTCCAGCGATTGCCTGGTGAGGTCGATGTGAGTCTGATGTATTACCGCCAGGGCATCAGCCGCTTTATCGGTGCTGGATGGCATAGACAGCCCAAGATGGATCGGGCGGACCTTCGCGTGGCAAAACGTCTGCGCTGGGGTGCCCAGCGCGGGGAGCTGGCACTTGTGGTGCAAAACCTGGGTGGTCCTTACCCCGATTACGACCCCAGTTTTTTGTTCAAACGACAGGCCTGGCTGAGTCTGACCCTCGAACGCTGAGTCCGGGGGCATGCACCGCCGCTTGTGCGTCCTGACTTGTGCCCAAATTTTTTGGGCACAGGGCTTGGACGTGCTGGCACAGCCTGGGCATGTCGGCACCCAGAGTGTCTGGCTGGTCAGCAGCGACAACTCTGCGGGCTATCTTGAGGCGGTCAATTCGCTGCTACAGGCGATGGCAAAGTCGGGTTTTCCTGCCGCTGAGATCCGACAGATTCAGGCAAGCCAAGTGCAGTCCTCCTTGTCGGCTGCGGATGACATGTCCAGACAGAGGCTTGTGGTTGCCCTGGGCGTCGAAGCCGCCCAGGCCGTTGCGACCCACGGTGGCGCATCCACTGTGATTTGTGCACTGATGCCTCGCGGCAGTTTTCAGCGTGTATTGCGGGCGACCGGCCGTCGGCCCACAAGCACATTCACTGCACTTTTCCTTGATCAACCGCTGGAGCGCCAGTATGCGCTGATCCGTTTGACGCTACCAAAAGCCCGGCGGCTGGGCGTGTTACTTGGTCCAGAGTCTGTGGCCCGGTTGCCCGCACTCAAGGCGTTGGCAGTGGCGTACGGGTTCCGGCTGACGTCCGCTCAGGTGGATCCGGTGGTCGGGACGTTTCAGGCACTTGGGCAGGTGCTGAGTGAGTCCGATGTGCTGCTGGCCTTGCCTGACCCTGCGGTATTTAACAACAACAGCATCCAGAATATTCTGCTTTCAACGTTCCGTGCCAAAGTTCCATTGGTCGGTTTTTCGCCAGCCTATGTGCGTGCCGGTGCCCTGATGTCATTACATGCCACGCCAGCGCAGGTCGGCCTGCAAACGGCGGGGTTGCTGCAACTGGTGCTGAATGGTCAGACCCTGCCGGAGGCAGCTGTTGAGCCCGATGACTTCGAGGTGACGGTCAACGCGCAGGTTGCCCGCGCGCTGGGGCTTGAACTGCAGCCGCTGACCCTGCGCCAGGCGCTCAAATCAGGGCGGCAAATGCCATGAGGCCACTGGACATTCGAGCACGGATGCTGCTGGTGGCATTACTGCCAGTGGCCCTGGTCAGCACTGTGCTGGCACTGGTCTTTATGCTGGCACGTTTTAATGATTTGCAGGAATCCTACACACAACGCACGCGCGCCCTGGCACGGCAAGTGGCGTTGGCCAGCGAGTATGGCGTGTTTTCGGCCAATTTATCCCAACTGCAGGTGTTGTTGACCGGCGTAATGCAAGAGCCTGATGTGCGGTGGGTCGGTGTATTTGACAAAAATGGCGTCAAACTGGCCAGTGTCGGCAGTGAAGTTGGCAGCAACACTTTGACGCCTGCTGCCGTCGAGGCCCAGGTGTTCGACTCGGCCAACCGGCTCGACTGGCTGGCCCAGCCAATCTGGAGCGGCAAAGTCCCGCTGGACGATCTGTATGAAAGCCGGTCACAGCATTTTTCGCAACTGCCGGCCCAACTCGGGCAGGTGCAACTGGCGTTTTCACGACACGCCATGGAAGAACAACGTCTGTTGATGTTGCTTATAGGTGGGGCGATTGGCGCTGTTGGCCTGGTTTTTGGGCTGGCCTTGGCGCTGCTGCTCAGTCGAGGGGTGATCCGTCCGATCCAGCGGGTGTCGGGTCTGATCGGCCAGATTGGTGACGGCAACTTCAGCGCGGCCAGGTCGGTCCTGGCGCAGGCGTCGCCCGATGATCCCTTGCTGGGCCTGCAAAGAAAGTTACACCGGATGGCCGATCAACTGGCGGCGGCGCGTGATGATCTTCAGCAACAGGTTCAGCTGGCAACTCAGGCCCTGCGGGAAAAGAAAGAGGAGGCCGAACACGCCAACCTGGCCAAATCGCGATTTCTGGCCGCTGCCAGCCATGATCTGCGCCAACCGGTTCATGCTTTGGGCCTTTTTGTCACACGCCTGGCGCAGTTGCAGCATGACTCTGCGGGCACCAAGCTGGTCAGTCAGCTTGAGGCATCGGTGCTGGCAATGCAGGATCTGCTTGACGGTCTGCTTGACATGTCACGCCTGGATGCGGGTGCAGTGCCAGTGAACCAGCAAGTGTTTGCCATCGCGCCCTTGCTGCGACAGCTGGCGCAAGATTTGGGTCACCATGCGGCTGAAAAAGGGCTGTCCCTGAGGATTCACGCCACCGAGCGGTGGATACTGAGCGATGCCACGCTGGTCTACCGCATACTGCTCAACCTGGCCTCGAATGCGGTGCGCTACACGGCCCGGGGCGGGCTGTTGGTTTCAGCGCGCACAAGTTGTCAGGGTCAAAAGCTGCTGTTGCAGGTCTGGGATACCGGCATTGGTATTGCACCGGCGCACCATGAACAGGTGTTCGACGAGTTCTACCAGGTTGGCAACTTGGCGCGCGATCGAACCAAAGGGCTGGGGCTAGGGCTCAACATCGTGCAACGTACCGCACGCCTGCTGGGCTTGCCGCCGGTGCAATTGTGCTCGGTACCAGGCAAAGGAAGTTGTTTCAGCCTTCTTTTGCCCATTGTTGCGGCACCTGTTCTTGCTTTGGTGCCATCTGCGCCAATGCCGCTGATGCCAGACAGATTGATCGGTGCCCTGATTCTGGTGATAGAAGATGACGCCATGGTGCGCTCGGCATTGATCGCGCTGCTGGAGGGTTGGCATATGCGGGTGATGGCGGCGCGTGACGAGCAGCAGGCAGTCATCCTGCTCAATACGGGGCAAAAGCCGGCAGTCATCATCAGTGACTACCGCCTCGAGGGTGGAAAAGACGGGATCAGCGTGGTTCAGCGTCTGCGCAGTCGGTTGGACGTGGCGGTGCCCGCATGCCTGGTCAGTGGTGACACCGGGCCGGATCTGATGCAGGCAGCGCAGCAAGCCGGCATGACGCTGTTGCACAAACCGGTGCGCCCAGCAAAGCTGCGCGCCTTGATTAGCCGAATGCTGGAGGCGACAGAGACTGATCAGCGAACACCGCCGGGTACCTTGATGTAACCCCAGCGCGCTGCCTCAAGGGCGGCTTGCATGCGGGTCTTGACGCCAAAACCGCGCAGCAGGCTGGAAACGTGGTTCTTGACAGTTTCGTCAGACAGGCACAGTTGTTCGCCGATCTCCCGGTTGCTGTGGCCCGCCAGCAGCAGGTACAAGACTTCTTCCTGGCGCGGTGTGAACACCGGCGTAGAGCTGACGACCTGCGCGCCTTGGTTTGCCACACCTGCGTTAAATTCGACCGGCTCGTAGATGCCGCCCGCCAGCACATGGCGCAAGGCACGCAGCAATTCGTCGCTTTTGCCAGACTTGGTGATGAAGCCTCCTGCCCCGTGGGCAAGCACACGCCGCGCGATGCTGGGGTTGGCTGACCCTGAGAGGATCACCACCGGCAGTTCAGGGTGTCTCTTGCCAAGAATGGACAACGCGGCCAAGCCGTCCATATCAGGCAAATGGTAGTCCAGCAGGACCAGATCAATGTCCGGGTGTTGCTCTGCGATGTCAAAGGCCTGCCCACAGGTCGCGGCCTCCAGCACATGGGTGGTTTCTTCCGGGTCAAGTCCTTGCAGCACCTGACACAGACCCTCGCGAACCAAAGCGTGGTCGTCAACCACCAGAATTTTCAAGAATGCACTCCAACTGCTTTTCTACAATGCAGGTTATGTTTGTTCACTTGCGCCTACACACCGAATTTTCTGTCATTGACGGCACCACCCGTATCGATGACAGCGTGCAACTCGCCGCCCGTGATCAACAACCCGCGCTCGCCATCACCGATCTGGGCAACCTGTTTGGAGCCATCAAGTTTTACAAAGAAGGCCGTAAGCGCGGAGTTAAGCCGATTATCGGCGCTGAAGTGTGGTTTGAAGGGCTGGGCAAGGATGCCTCGCAGCTTTCCCGGATGCTGCTGTTGGTACAAAACCACGCCGGCTACCTCAATTTGTCGGAGCTGCTGGCACGTGCCTGGACCCGCAGCGCCAGCAAAGTCCATGCGGTGGTCAGCCTGGATTGGCTGGCAGAATTGAACGATGGTCTGATTTGCCTCTCTGGCGCGCAGGCCGGGCCGGTCGGGCAGGCTTTGATCCAGGGAGATGAGGCGCGTGCAGTGGATGCCGGCATGCGTCTGGCTGGTACCTTTGTGCACCGCTTTTACCTCGAGCTGCAACGCGCCGGTCGACCGGAGGACGACAACCTGGTGGCTCAGACGGTGCAACTGGCCCAGCGACTTGGGCTGCCGGTGGTGGCGACCCACCCGATCCAGTTTGCGGCACCTGAAGACTTTGAAGCCCATGAGGCACGGGTCTGTATTGCCGAGGGCGAAATCCTGGCCAATCCGCGCCGCGTACGCCGCTTTACCCGCGAGCAGTACTTCAAGTCGGCGGCGCAGATGGCGGCACTGTTTGCCGATGTGCCCAGCGCGATCACCCATACGCTGGAGATCGCCAAGCGCTGTAACCTGACGCTTGTGCTCGGTAAGCCGCAACTGCCGGAGTTTCCGATCCCGCCGGTCAATGGTGTGGTGATGGCGCCCGACGACTATTTTCGCCATGCATCGCACGAAGGGCTGAAAGAGCGCATGGCGCACCTGTACCCGGACGTGGTGCGACGCGAAGCGGAAATGCCGCGCTATCTGGAGAGGCTTGAGTTTGAGCTGCAAACCATCCTGAAGATGGGTTTTCCGGGCTACTTTTTGATTGTGGGCGATTTCATCAACTGGGCTAAAAGCAATGGCTGCCCGGTCGGGCCGGGACGGG
>JAGOUM010000170.1 GCA_018061265.1 Rhodoferax sp.
TTGCCTGCCTTGCTCCCCTTGCCGACCAGCTTGAGCCAGTGGTCTCCCTGGGCATCCGTTTCAATCTGCCCCAGGGTGGCCCCCACGAACTCGCTGGATCTCAAGCCCGTGGCATAAGCAAAGTCCAAAACGAAGCGCAGTCGCTGCGCTGCCGCAAGCTTCCAGCCGTAGGACCACTCCAGCCCGTTGGCAACGGCTCGGATAATGGCCCACTCACCCTCAGAAAATACGCGCCCCTCATCCATGGTGGTGCTGCGGGTGCTACCGCGCACCTTGATGCCGCTAAACGGGTTGGCCAACACATAGCGCTGCTCAATCAGCCATCGAAACATTGCACCAATGACGCTCAGGGCATAGGCCGTCGA
Organism: Rhodoferax sp.; assembly: GCA_018061265.1. Taxonomy (GTDB): domain Bacteria; phylum Pseudomonadota; class Gammaproteobacteria; order Burkholderiales; family Burkholderiaceae_C; genus Rhodoferax. The sequence goes on from JAGOUM010000170.1 coordinate 366, forward strand.
ACGGGGAGATAAACCCGCCGAGAATGGCCGCCACTCTGGAGAGAATCTTGTTTGTGGTGACCCCACCCATCGACTGCGTGGTGCGGGGTTTCGCAGGAACCCCCGGTAAGCCGTTGCGTCCTCGGTTGTGAGCGACGACAGTGCACGTCCACGTTCAACAACTGCCCACAGAATCAGGCGTTCGGCCTCCTTGCGATAGGCACGTTTTGTCGCACTGGACTCGTGCAGTGCCAGCCATGCCTGCACGGCTTCGTAGTCATTGTCAGCACTCAGCGTGCAACTGGATGGCGGGCCACGGAAGGTCCCCCTTGATCCGTTGAGTTCTTCAGGTACTTTTAGGCGCTCCCAAGGAACAACCGCTTGCACAGCTTCGTTGACCATCAGTTCACGTGCCCGATCAGTCAGTTGCGGATGTGCCGCAAAGAATGCTTCAATTTGACGTGCCCCTAGAGAACCGAGGCCTGGAATCGCAGTCCACCAGCGTTTGCGCCGGGGTACTCGCACAGTCAGTTGTGCCAGCGTCTTGAGATCTTGGGCGTACAAGGCATTTGCAGAACGCGCAGAAAGCCACAGACTCACGTCATCAGTGATCTTGGGAGCCGGTTCAGGCGCAGTGCGCAGTGCGTCGATGGCATGGGCAACCGCTTTCGCATGTTGAACCCGCTCACCGATCGGATGGTCAAGTAGGGCCACTAGATCGGCCCGGTGCCGCCTGCGTGCAATGCGGATCAGTTGACGGCGGATGCCTCCAATCATTCCCCGTGACGACTGCCCCGAAACCTTGTGCGTATCCAGGTAATGAGCCACGGATTTGCGCGATGACAATCCGGCGTACCAGCCACGCAATGCGGCGAGTTCGGCTTCACCGGGGAATGCATCCAGGCCAGAACCATCCCCCAATTCTGGCGAAAGTGAGATCGGTGGATTTTTCATGGGTTCCAGTTAGTAAACTTAACATCGCTACTGTGATAAGAAGGATTATCGCAATAGAATGCTTGAAAACACATAACCCCATCGGGGTTTTAGGCTGGTCATTCGCACGTTTGCACGTGAAATGACAGGTAAGGCGGCCACTGTCTGCATCTCTGCAGCATCTCTCCATTCCCATTTCATTTTTACGGGCTCAGCAGCTGGCTGCGCTCGCCGTTGGAGTAACACAGCCTTGCCAAGTACCAAAACACAAGCCTCCAAGCGCCTTTCCATTCTGTCCACTGAAGAAGTTGACAGCCTGTACGGCTTGCCACACTTCAACGATGGTGAACGCCACATCCATTTTGATTTGAGTCCCAAAGAACGGGAGACCATTGATGCGGCACGCACCATAACGGCGGGTGTCCACCTCGTATTGCAACTGGGTTACTTCAAGGCCAAGGCACAGTTCTTCGTTTTTGGTCTTGACCATGTTCAGCCTGACATTGCGCACATACTGACGCGTTATTTCCCGGGCAGGCTTATGGCCGAGGTGGGCGCTTTGTCAAAGCCGACCCGACTGGCCCAACAAAGAACCATTCTTGAACTGCTGGACTATCGCATGTCTGGCAGCGACGACAAGCAAGCGCTGATTGCTTTTGCGCAACGGGCGGCGATGCTTTCAACTCAGCCAAAATTCATTTTGCGTGAGGTGCTGGAGCATCTTTCAAGCCAGCGCATTGTGGCTCCGGGCTACACCTCGTTGCAAGACCTGGTGAGTCAGGCAGTGACAGACGAGCGCAAGCGAGTTACCCGAATGCTGGATGCCGCCTTGCCCGCCGATTTGCAGCAATCCCTCAATAGCCTGCTGCACGCGGACGACAAAATCCACCTGATCAACGTCCTGAAACACGAGGCGAGTGATTTCAGCAACAAGGAACTGCGCCGGGAAGTCGCTCGGCGCAAGCAACTGTCCCCCTTGTATGCCTTCGCCCAATCATTTCTGATCGATGCGTCACTGTCCAGTGAGAGCATCAAGTACTACGCCGGTCTGGTTCAGTTCTACACCATATACAAGCTGCGCCGCATGGATATCTCCACAGTGCGCCTGTATTTATTGTGCTTTGCCTTCCACCGGTTCCGCCAAATCAACGACAACCTGATTGAGGCGTTCATCCACTTGGTCGGCCAGTTTGATAAGCACGCCAAACTGGCGGCGAAAACGGCCATGCAGCAGGCATCCGAGGAGGCCAATAGCAATTTGAAGGCTGCAGGCGAAGTGCTGGGTCTTTTTATCGATAAGTCAATTGCGAATGATTGCCTCTTTTCCACGGTCAAGGAGCGCGCGTTCGGCTTGCTGGAACCCACCGCTTTTACTTCGGTGTCCAACTTTCTGCGGAACGTCACCTTTGACAAGCTGGATTACGAGTGGACCTACTTCACCATGTTGTCGCCAACCATCAAACGCAACTTGCGACATCTGTTTTGTGACCTCGATTTCGCCGGCCGCCTGGAGAATGCCCCCTTGGTCACCGCAATCACCGTGATGCAAGACTTGTTGCGCCGCAGCAAATCACTGCGCCAAGCAGATTACGCACAGTTTCCCGAGAGTGTGATCCCACAGATTCTCAAAAAGCACCTATTTACCGAGTCCATCACGGACGGGGGAAAACGCAAAGCCCTGGATGTCGATCGGTACGAGTTTCTGGTCTACCGGTTGTTGCGCAATGCACTGGAGTCCGGGGACTTGTATGTCAATCACAGCAACGAATTCCGCCAGTTTGAAGATGACCTGATCAGCGATGCACGCTGGGCACACAAAGACGCTGTGCTTGCCGAAATCGGACAGCCGATTTTGACCGCCCCTATCGAAGAAACCTTGGCCACATTACGCACGAAGCTTGAAGACCGCCTGGTGAAGGTCAATGAACGCGTGGCCAACTGCGTCAACGCACATATCAAAGTGGCGGGTCAAGGCGAGAAAAAGCGCTGGTCTTTGATCTACCCAACGATCCCAGAGACCGGCAATGCTCCGTTTTACAACCAATTGCCAGGGATTCCCGTTGCCCAACTGCTGCGGTTTGTGAATGGGAATACGAAATTTCTGGGAGCCTTCGAGCATGTGGTGAATCGCTCCGTCAAGCACGCGCCGGACCTTCGCGAAATTTTGGCCTGCGTGGTGGCGTTTGGCACCAACATGGGATTGGGCAAGATGGCCGAAGTTTCTGGCCTGAGCCACGCATCCCTGATTACCACCGCCCGCAGCTATCTGCGTCCGGAAACCCTACATGCCGCCAATGACGCCATCAGCAACGCCACGGCCGCGCTGCCGGCCTTCAAGCTCTTCAACATTCGTGATGAGTTGCACTCCAGCAGTGATGGCCAGCGCTTCGAAACCCAGATCAACACCTTTAACTCCCGATATTCACCCAAGTATTTCGGTTGGGACAAGGGCGTGAGTGCCTGCACCGTGGTTGCCAACCACGTGCCCATCAATGCCAAAATCATTGGCACCCATGAACATGAGAGCCATTTCGTGTTCGATTTGCTGTACAACAATACGTCTGACATCAAGCCCACGCGGCACTCGACCGATACACACGGCACCAACCAGGTCAATTTTTGGAGCCTGTTTGCCTACGGCTACAGCTTTGCACCCCGCTACAAAACATTGCAAAAGAAGACCGCGTCGCTGGTTGGGTTCGAACTGCCGAGTCAGTATCCGGCCGATATGCTGATTCGACCAAGCAATAAGGTCAATGTGGACCTAATCATCAGCGAATGGCCCAACATCCAGCGCATCATGGCCTCGCTGGCGCAAAAAGACACGACCCAGGCCACCGTGGTGCGCAAACTCAGCAGCTACGCCAGGCAAAACAACACCAAAAAGGCCCTGTGGGAGTTGGACAACATCCTGCGCACCATCTACATCCTGGACTTCATTGACGATGTAGAGCTGCGCCAGAGTGTGCAAAAGGCACTCAACCGGGGTGAGGCCTATCACCGATTCCGCCGCGCGGTGTCATTCATCAATGGTGGAAAGTTCAAGGTTCAGACTGAAACCGAGCAGCAGGTCTGGAACGATTGCGCCCGGTTGATTGCCAACGCGGTCATTTACTACAACACGGCGCTGTTGTCCAAGGTGTACGAACAGAAGGTGGCGGCCGGGGATCTGGACGCCATAGCGTTCATTCAAGGGATGTCGCCAGTGGCGTGGCAGCACGTGAACATGTTTGGGTCGTTCGAATTCAGCGACGATGAGCAGGGCATTGACCTGGAGGCCTTGGCGGCAAGGTATGCCGACTCGGTGTTCTGGAGCAACGCCACGCAGCCTGGCCAAGGGGACCTTTTTGATTAAAATCCACTGTTCCGAAGCAGCTGAAATGAAGGTCCGGTATGGAGCGGATCGTAGACCGGCAGTGCGGCGTAAGGAGAAAGAGATTTGCGAGCGAAAAAGCGTCCTAACCTGTTGCTCGTCGCGGAAATGCAGCAACGGAGGACCAGCTGCCGTTGGCGAACGGCATCTTCCTGGAAGTCCAGCTCACAGCATGCGCACCCAATGGACGCCACGGACCAACTAAGCCGCGCCTCAAGCGCGCTGCTCATCGATGCCGCTAATACTCAGCTACTAAATCCTGGCGAATGAGCCTGACTCAACCATCTTGGGTCAAAAAGCTCTTACCCGCACCGATTTGCAGGAATTTCTTAGTCGGCATCAACCTGATGCAGCCCCGGAAACCAATTACCCGCGATAACAAAAGGGTTGTCGATCACCACTGTATTGCTGCGTTTTTCATAGCACCATGCGCTTATATCCAGGAGGATAGTGGCTGACTCGGCCTATAAGTTTTGAGAGAAGTAATCACCTAACCGTGGGTATGGCGTTTGACAAATCGGCTTGATCTATTAAGATACATGTTAAATATATCTTAAAAGAAAGCAGGTGCTATGGCCATTACTTTGACAAATGCGGCTGCTCGCCAAATTGCCTCCCAGCTTGCCAAGCATGCATGTGGTCTGGGTTTGAGGGTGGGTGTCAAACCGGTCGGTTGCTCCGGCTTGACCTACACATACGCCATTACCGACAGCATCAATCCGGACGACCATGTGTTTGACCACGCGGGCAGCAAGCTGGTGGTCGATGCCAAAAGCCTGGCAAGTATTGACGGAGCGCAGCTCGACTTTGTGACAGAGGGAATGAAGCAGGCTTTTCAATTCGACAACCCCAATGTCGGCAGTACGTGCGGTTGTGGCGAGAGTTTCAATTTGAAAAAGCTTGCACCATGACCAGCACTTTGCAAGACCGAGTTAGCCAGCCCTACCGACACGGAATTTACGCCCTTCAAAAAATGAAACTTAGGTCACCACAAACTTTTCATGATCAAAAATTTTCGGGTGGCATGTTGAGTGGGATCGATATACCCGTGCGCAGTCTGCGCACCCAAGAGGAAAGGTAGCACACCGATGGACAGTGCAATATTGAGCTTATTGGGGGCCTTCTTGCTCTCGATCATGGGTTTGTTTTTCTTCATATGGTCTATGCGCAAGGGCTTGCTGGTGGAGAACCCCCTTGCAGCATCGATCATTTTTGCACCGGGTGAGCTAGGCAAGGTCGATGACCCAGCGATACCCGGCAACGCCCAAGAGTGCCTGCCAGGGGTGGCGTCCGGACCTGGCGAAGGCGAGCAC
>JAGOUM010000171.1 GCA_018061265.1 Rhodoferax sp.
CAGGTGCTCGGCACCGTAAATTTCAGGCGTCTCCGACAGGATGCTGGTGCCGCCATGCGCTACCAGCAAGTCCGACGCGCCACCCAGCGCCGGGTTGGCGGTGATGCCAGAATAGCCGTCAGAGCCGCCACAGTTCAGGCCAACAATCAAATGACTGACCGGAACCTCCTGGCGCTGGTAGCCGTTGGCCCGCTCCAGCATGGCGCTCACCAAGGCAATGCCTTTATTGATGGCGGCGGTGGTGCCGCCTTCGGCCTGCATCACCAGGCTTTGCAGCATGCCTGGCTCGTGTACACCGACCCGTTCAACCAGCGCAGCCACCTGATTTTGCTCACACCCCAGACCAACAAAGAGCACACCGGCGAAGTTTGGGTGCATGGCGTAACCCACCAGGGTACGGCGCAAAATGTCCATACCCTCACCCACCGCGCCCATGCCACAGCCCAAGGGGTGTGGCAACGCCAGCACGCCGTCAACCCGGGTGAAGCCCGCCAGCCGCTCAGGGGTGAAATGCCGCGCAATGGCGCGCACCACGGTGGCAGAGCAGTTGACCGAGGCAATGACCGCGATGTAGTTGCGTGTGCCCACTTTGCCATTGTTGCGCTGATAGCCCATAAAGGTAGCGGGCTGCGTCGGCTTGGGTAAGGCATTGATTCCTTGACCGATCGCGTAGTCACGCTCGAATTCGCCCATACCCAGGTTATGCGAATGGATGTGTTGACCGGCCAAGATGTCTGCGGTTGCAAAGCCGATGATCTGGTTGTAGCGACGCACTGGTTGGCCCATCTGAACGCTATGTGCGGCCAGCTTGTGCCCGGCAGGAACCGGGTCGCGCACGACAACATGCTCTGCAACCATCGACTCGCCGGGTAGCAGTTGACGGGTGGCAATCAGCACATCATCGTTGGCGTGCAGGCGAATGAAAGGTGACTGGAACATCTGAATTTTCTCGGCGAGTGGTGTCAACCCGCGACAGGTCAACAGCAAGTCGGGCGAATATACGACAAAAGCAAACAGCGTTCAATCTTTTTTGAAACATATTTTCATTTTTGATGAATAGCATTTTCGTTGCTCTGACCGATGCAGAAAATTATCGTTTTGAGGCCATCGCCGCATCCAATACCTTTAAGGCATGAGGCGATACCTTGGCGTGTTCTCCCCGACGTGATCAAGGTACCATGCGCTCTGGATTCTGGTGGGTTGTTTCAACGCGAGGTTGAGTGTGGACATTCGCAGGCTCAAGTTTTTTATCGTCACCGCAGAAGAGCGCAACATCGGCCGTGCCGCTGAGCGCCTGCACATCACGCAACCTCCACTCACCCGACACATTCAGTCCCTCGAGGAAGAGCTGGGCGTGCAACTGTTTCGGCGCACCAGTTCAGGCGTGGAGCTCACCCAGGCCGGGACAGCGCTGCTGACCCACGCCCAAAACATCAGTGCCCACGTGGAACTCGCCACCGAACAAATAAGGCGCGTGGCCGCGGGCAAAGAGGGGCGAATCGACATTGGCATCTTTGGTTCGGCCATGCTCGATGTGATTCCACGATTGCTGGCCATTTTTTCCCAAGCCTGCCCCCATGCCAACGTGGTGCTGCACAACGCACCGAAAGATCGCCAGCTCGAAGCCTTGCAACAAGGGCGCATCACCATCGCGTTTGACCGCTATTTCCGCTCACTGCCAGAACTGCAATCGGAGTTGGTGAGCCAGGAGCCGCTGTGGTTCGCTGTGAACCGGCGCAATCCGCTGGCGCAAAGAACCAGCATCACCATGGCGGACCTTCGGGTTGAGCCACTCATCGGTGAGCAGGATCAAAGCGTGTTCTTTGCCAGTCAGGAGTTGTTCCGGCTGCAAAATTTCAGCCCCGTCATCGTTCACAAGGCGGCGGACATGATTTCGGCCGTGGTCATGGTGGCCGGCGGTTTTGGCTGTTCGCTGGTGCCAGCCTCAGTGCTCAACCTGAAACTGCCCGACGTGGTTTTTGTGCCGCTGGCGCCAGAGATTGCGTCTACCATCGACCTGCATTGCGTCTACCGCAAAGATGAGACATCTCCGCTGCTGGCCGCTTTGCTGGCGTGTATCCGCGATTTCAGACACGGCGATCAGCCGATACCGACAAGGTATTGAAGCATTCGCGAACAGCATTGGACTGTGTTGGGTAGCGCCACCTAGAATTTTTTCCGACGTGGTGGTGAGAGTCGACCTGGCACCTTGGTGACAGAACTTTTCCCCAGAGTCAAAACCCGCCAGACACATCAGCCCATCCACACTTTGGGTCATGTCTGACGGGGATTCGATAACAAAGCCTGGAGAAAAGTATGCAACAGATTCTGAGCGCGCGCAAAACCGCAGTAGCCAGTGCCGTGATGGCCGCATTTTTAAGTGCTTGTGGTGGCAGCAATGACAGCACGACCGAGCTGGCACAACCCGTGATTGCGGCCCGCGCCAAGAGCGCTATCAGCGTGGACGGCAAGCAGTTCAAAGACCTCAACGCCAACGGCAAACTCGACAAATACGAAGACTGGCGCCTGTCGGTGGATGAGCGGATCAACGACCTGGTGTCGCAGATGACGGCAGAAGAAAAAGTCGGCATGATGATGATCAACGACAACAATGCCGGCTGTGCCGGTGCCGTGACCGCCACCGCTACGGATTACATCAACACCCAGAAGATGACGCGCTTCATCCTGCGCTCCACCGCAGCGGCCACCGGCGATGCCTGCGACGGCAGCGTGACGCCGGGGCGTGGCGGTTACAAGGTGACCCCACAGCAACTGGCGGCTTACACCAATGCGCTGCAGCAGATGGCCGAAGGCACCCGTTTGGGCATTCCGCTGGTGTTCAAGGACAACGCGCGCAACCACGTGGAGACCGACCCACGCCAAGGCATTGGGGCCGGTGCCGGTGCCTTCAGCCAGTTTCCCAAGGAAGCCGGCCTGGCTGCTGCCGCACTGGGCGAACAGTTTCTGAAAGAGGGCAAGGCGACCACCGGCGACATGGCGGTGATCAAGACCTTTACCGAGGTGATGGCGCAGGAATACAACGCGGTGGGTTTTCGCGCGGCCTATACCTACATGGCCGACCTGTTGACCGAGCCGCGTTGGTACCGCGCGCATGAAGTGTTTACCGAAGACGCTGACCTCAACGCCAACATCATGAAGTCACTGGTGCAGGGTCTGCAAGGCAGCACCCTCAAGGACGGCACCTCGGTCAACACCAAAACCGCCATCGCCTTGACGATGAAACATTTCCCCGGTGGTGGCCCGCAAGAACTTGGCATGGACCCCCACTATTCGTTTGGCAAATACCAGCAATACAGCGGCAACTTTGCCTACCATCTCAAACCCTTTGTCGCCGCCATTGACGCCGGCGTGTCCTCGATCATGCCTTACTACGGTGTGCCGATGAGCGGACGCGACGCCAGCAGCACGCCCCAGGCATTGACCTACGACGGCGTGACCTACCCGTTGACCGGCTTCGCGTTTTCAAAGTCCATCGTCACCGACCTTCTGAAGACCAAGCTCGCCTTCAAGGGTTATGTCAACTCTGACACCGGCATCATCAACACCATGGCCTGGGGCCTGGAAGACAAGACCGTGCCCGAACGCGTGGCTGCAGCCATCAATGGCGGCACCGACACCCTGTCAGGTTTTGCCACCAACAAAACCATCAAGGACTTGCTCGATGCCAAGCTGATCACCGAGGAACGCGTCAACCAGGCTGCACGCAGCCTGCTCAAGGAGCAGTTCCAGTTGGGACTGTTCGAGAACCCCTATGTGGATGACAGCAAGGCGGTGGCCACCATCGGCCAGGATGCCAATCGGGCCAAAGGGCTTGAGATGCAGAAAAAGTCGGTGGTTCTGCTGAAAAACGATGTCTTGGCCAGTGGCGCCAAGGTGCTGCCGCTGAAAGATGGCGCGAAGGTTTACACCATTGGTTTTGGCAAGGCCGATGTCGAGAAATACGGCTACAGCGTGACCGACGGCAACTACACCACGGGCGCGCGCGCCAGCGCCGCAGGTGCCGACTATGCCGTGGTTCGGGTTCTGGTGAAAGACGTGACCATGCCCTACCACAGCACCAGCCTGACCAGCGGTGACAACCCCCTGTATATCAACCCGTTGACCAGCAAGACCTGGGGCTCTGAAGATCCGTGCCGTATGTTCCCGGCCACCAATACCAAGTGCTCTGATGGCGATTTCTTCGGTCCACTCACAGTCTTTGGCGGTGCCCTGCCCTGGGAGATCGGCGACATCAGCTTCACCGGCATGGCCGCAGCCAAGTCACGCAGCATGTACCCGACACTGGCCGACATCCAGGCCATCATGACCGAGATTGGCGACCCGAAAAAGGTCATCCTCAGCATTTACTTCCGCGCCCCGTATGTCATGGACGATGCCAGCGGCCTGAAGAATGCCGGTGCCATCCTGGCAACCTTCGGTGTCACCGATGTGGCCATGATGGACGTGCTCTCAGGCAAGTTCAAGCCCCAAGGCAAGATGCCGTTTGCTTTGCCCAAGACGCTGAAAGCCGTGCAAGAGCAGAAGCCCGACCTGCCGGGCTTTGACGAGACCACCGACGGTGCGCTGTACAAGTTTGGCTTCGGCCTGACCTACTGAGCGGACTTCGGTTTGCGCAGTAAAGGCTAACCAACAAACCCAGCCACCCATCGACATCTTGCATCAAGGTGGGTGGCTGGGTTTCAGTTGCAAACAATTTAACAAAACATTGTTTCAATTTAATTGAATTATCTTTTTAAATGGTGTAAAGTCCGCGCACGCCACCGACAGAGACTGTCGCTGACAGCGAGTTAGCCAAACCAACAAAAGCCGAGATAGCCGATGAAACCTTTCATGAATGCCGATTTCTTGTTGCCTGACAGCTGTTCCCGACGGCTGTTTCACGACTATGCCTCGGCCATGCCGATCATTGACTACCATTGCCATCTCCCCCCCGCCGATATCGCCAACAACACCGGGTTCAAGAACATGGCCCACGCCTGGCTGGGTGGCGACCATTACAAGTGGCGTGCCATGCGATCCAATGGTATCGCCGAGGCCGACATCACCGGTCATGAGCCTGATTACCGCAGCTTCCTGGCCTGGGCCAATACCGTGCCGCGACTGGTTGGAAATCCGCTCTACCACTGGACACACCTGGAGTTGCAGCGTTACTTCGACATCAATGAACCCCTCAATGCCAAAACCGCGCCGGCGATTTGGGACGCCTGCAACGCCCTGATCACCCAGCCCGAATTCGGCGCACGTTCTCTGCTGATGCGCATGAAGGTGCGTGCGGTCGGCACCACCGACGACCCCGCTGACACACTGGAACACCACATCGCTTACGCCGCCAAACGCCAGAGCGACGAGCCGGTGATGGTACCGAGCTTTCGCCCTGACCGGGCGTTGGCCACCGATGAGCTGCCGGTCTGGCACGCTTATCTGGAGCGTCTGGGCGCTGCGGCGGATGAGAGCATCAGCAGTTACCCGGCGTTGATCCGTGCGCTGGACCGCCGCCACCAAGTGTTTCATGACCTGGGTGCACGCGCCTCTGACCACGGACTGGTCGCCCCCTTCGCCAGTTTTGCCCCGGCATCAACCGTCCATGCCATTTTCGACAAGATGCGCCAGGGGCAGCCGGCCACACTGGAAGAGAGTCAGATCTATAAAACCGCAGTGTTGCTGGAAGTGGGCCGCATGAACGCCCGCCGCGGCTGGGCCATGCAGTTGCACCTGTCCGCCATTCGGAACCTGAACAGCGCCATGTTTGCCAAGCTCGGTCCCGACACGGGCTACGACGCCGTCAACGATGAGCAGGTCGCGGGCAAACTGGCGGCATTCATGAACGCATTACAAAGTGATGGCCTGCTGCCCAAAACGATCCTGTATTCCCTCAACCCCAACGACCTTGAGGTGCTGGGCACCGTGATGGGATGTTTCCAGGACGG
>JAGOUM010000172.1 GCA_018061265.1 Rhodoferax sp.
TTTTCCGGTTCAGTGATAGACGGTTTGTGAATCAGCACACTGACCGTGCGCATCGGGGCGGTGGCCAGCGCCCGCACATACGGCACCCGGTGTTCATGCTTCATTTCCCGAAAGTGCAACGCCTTCTTGGGGTCTTTGCCCAACAGTGTGCGCACTTCGCGCATCACACGCACAGCCTCCAGGTCTTTTGCTTTGCGAAACACCACGGCGGACAGCACCAGCCAGCGGCTGCTTCCTTTTTCGCCCGGCAGGAAGACAAAACCCTCGTCGCCGGACTCATCTATGTAGGCGGTGAAGCTACTTGCCATTTACTTCTTCCTTGCCAAAGCCAAAAACTTTTCTACTGCATCGACCGCATCCACAATTTCTTGACGTGGGATATTCGGCGCACTGGGGTGGGAGTATGGATTCATCACCACATCTTTCATGAGCTCAAGCTGATGCAGGGCGGCATCCCAATTCGCCTTTGGGACAGTGGGTGAGCCTGGCCATGTCTTTAGGCCGTTCAAAAGGTCTTGCGCCTTGTGATCAGTCAAATCCTGCTTGTATGAAAGTTTGACGCTTTTCAGCTCGCACGCAGCACGAAGCCCAGTCTCAAACGCTTGACGTACATAGTTGGCGGCGGCCTCCACGTAACCCTGGGCTAACAGTTCGCGGGCCTTCTGTAATAACGCAGGCGCGGGGCGCTTTAGCGTTTTACGCACTATGGGCATAGGGGCTGTTGCCCCCTGGTCGCCTTCATACACCTCGTAGCACGTCCACCCACTGGGCAAATGTTGTCTGGCCAAGTCAAACCAGCCGCGGTCATGCGTGAGCAAAACAATTTGCCAATCCGGAAAATGGTCCTTGAGCACATTCAAAACTGGCAGGCGGTTTGAGTGGTCTAAGCCCACCAGGACATCGTCCAGGACCAGTAGTTTCAAATGTGACGTGGTCTGCGGTGTACAAGCCAGCCGGGCACCGAGGTAAAGCGCCAGGCCTAGAGCCGACAAGCGAGCCTCGTTCAAATAATTTTGCGGTGTATCTACCAACAAACCATGAAAGGCAACTTCCAGCCCGATTACTTGATTCGTAAAGCCCTTGTCGGCCCATGCCTTCGCGTTGTTGAAATTGACGTTTTGAAACGGCAGAGCCACAAGCGTCAGTCCATTGGGGCTGAGCGCCGTGAGGATGGTTTGAGCTTCGGTAACCAGTCGACCAAGCGCGGTGTTGAGCGCGTTGTTAAATGCACTACAGCGAGAAACACAAAGAGCCAGCGTCTTCGAGGTGTTTCGCATCGGTTTGGACGCCAGCACTGCGGCCCACAACTGCCCCAAAGTTTGGTTGGTTGCCAAATCCACGTAGCTCGACAAAAAGCCATTCACCGCCAACTCAAACAAATTGATGCTGCCGTCTCCATGCTTGTAGTTGGTGGCCAATAGACTTCGGTAGTCCAGCATGGCGCTGAACTTCGCAGCCTCTTTGATTTGGGTATTGACTGGCGTGTGGTGACCGGGATGTGTCACCGTCGCCACCGGGCCAGTCACCATGGCGGAATTGATGATGCCGCGCACCTGGCCGGAACCGACTTCCCACGCAGCGACAGAGTCGTCATCAAAAACGACTTGTACTCGAACACTCCCGATGCCTGCACTTGAAAACGAGTTGCGCAGGTTCAGTAGATTGGGCGGCGTGTCGTAGCTAAACATGCCCCGGAGCGCATGAAACAACGAACTCTTTCCACTCCCGTTCTCCCCATAAACCAGCAAGCTTTTGCCATCCAGCTCAAACGTGGTGGGAGCCGGGCCGGGGAAGGCGCGAAAGTCGGTGAGGCTGAAGGTTTTGATTTTCACGCAGCGCTGCCTGTGGACATCTTGACAGGGGTACAAGTTGTACCCCTGTTGGCAACCAGCGCGGGGGCGCGGCGGATGGTGGTTTCTTGAAAGACGGCGATGTGGTTGGCGGGTTCTGTGGCCGTTGTGGCTTTCTTTTTCATGGTGCTTCCCTGTTCTGTTGACTATGCATTAAATAGCTGCTCAAGCACATTCCACGCGTGCTTGCGGCCTATTTCATGCACCACCTTCAATCAAACGCACTACCTCCAGCGTTTGCAGCTCAAACAACTGGCCATATATGGGGTGGCGGGGGTGGAAGATTTCGGTGGCCTTGGCCTGCGCGTCCATGCCATCACGGATGCCTGCTGCGGTGCAGGCGTCGAACAGGCGGATGTTTTTGGCGTGCAGGTCTTCGGGGAAGAAGAGTTCGTAGACCAGGCCGTTGAGGAGGCGTTCGTATTCCGGGCGGCTGATACCTTGAATGGATGCCTCAACCAGTGGCTCAAGCACTGCGCGCTGATCGTTGGTGACTTGGGGTATCGGAATGGCCGACACGTACATAGGTTTGAATTCAAAAAAACCGCCTTGCTTGCTGGCAAACAGTTGCTGAGTGAGCCACCAAGACACAGCCGAATTAAGAATTGTCAGCAGGTAACGCCAATCTTCCGAGACGACGATACTGGTTTTATCGTTGCTGAAATAGCCTGTGAGGTCAGGCGCGTAGTTGACGTTATCTGTGATCGCCGGAACGATGATCTTGGGTAGCAGGAATTCCTCCCAATATGCAATGTTGTCCTGAATGTGAAACCACTCGTATGACCCCGCTTTGCGGCCGGGCCACGCCCCTTGCGTCTTGTCATCCCAAGCATCCGGTTTTGCTTCAAGCTGCTTACGAAACGCTTGCAAATGGGCATTGACGGCCGGGTAGCCGTCAATGTCGATACCACGCCGCGTGAAGATTAGCCACAGGTCCTGCGACTCCACATTCCAGCGCTTGACATCCCGCCCTCGCAAAAACGGCTTGATGATGTCCGCCGACTTTGGGTCTTGCTCTACCAACGCATCGCGCTGTTCGCGTGTGATGACGAACGCCTCGTTCAACCCAGTCAACACACCGCGATAGAACCGCCCCTTGCAATACTCCCCCAGCGGCTGTCCGGCTTTGCGAATGCGGGCTAACAATTGGCGTTTGGTTGGCGGCTCCAACTGCCAGCCATCACGCTTAAGGTCCCGCTGGGGCACGCCAAAACGCTCTGCAGCAAACACGTCGGGAAAGTCGCTCACGCGGTAGTTTTCATTCGTGCTGTCCCAGTTCAACACCGACACATCGTTCTTAACATCGCTCAACGGTATCGCTTTATCGCGCTTAGTGGCAATGACGATGGTGGGGTAAGCCAGCGCGTCAAACACGGCTTCGTCGCCAAAGTCAATGATCTGGCGCAACTCGGTGTGCGTGACCATGTATTCGCGCAGGGCCGTGCCGTATTTGGCGCGGAACCATTTGTTGCTGGTGATAAAGCTCAGGCAGCCGTGCGGGTTGAGTAGCTGGAACGAGCGCTCATAAAAGTACACATACAAATCCGCGGTGCCGTTGTAGGTGGCGTAGTGCGGTTTGAAGCGCGGCTTGTCTTCTTTGATGGACTCTTGCCGCACATAGGGCGGATTGCCAATAACGATGTCAAAACCGCTCTGGAAACCAAACATCCATTCGGGGTCAAAGAAGTCGGCATGGCGGTTCTGGTCAAACGGGTCCCAGGCGGTCATGCGTTCGGCGTCGCCCGGTTTCAGTGTCAGCTCAGCTTTGAGTAGCGTGGCCAGCTCATCGCGAAGGCGCAAAATTTTCTCTTTGCGTTTACGCTTGTCGGCAAAGCGTTTGGCTGCGAAGTGGCTGGCGTTGGCATCGCGCAGCTCGGCTTCTTTGTCAGCCACATCGGGGTTGGCCAACAGGTCTTGCTGCATGCCGCTGCGCGGGATGGGCAGCAGGGTGTTGGCCGCAACGATTTTGGTTTCTAAGTTAGGCAGTGGTGTCAGCCGCTGATGGTCGGTGCCCAGCTTTTGCTCCACCACCAAGCTGATGAAAAAGCGCAGCTTGGCAATCTGCACGGCGATGGGCTGAATGTCTACGCCGTACAGGCACTTTTCTATCAGGTAGAGCTTTCGGGCGTAGTCTGCATAGTCAGGGTCAGCAAAGTCGGCATCAAACTTTTCCAGCGTGGCCACTGCGGCAGTGGTTTGCTCGTCGCGCAGCGTGGGGTCTTTGAGCTTCCTGGCACTGGCAAGCTGCTCTGCCAGCGGGGCGCGGTTTTGGGCTTTCCATAGCGCGTTGTCGGGGTCGAGCTTGCGCAGCACGGCCACCAATTTTTGCAGCATGCCCATGGGGAAGGCACCCGAGCCGCAGGCCGGGTCTAGCACGCGCAAGCGCTCAATGGCGGCAATCAACGTGAGTGTTTCAGCGGCGTTGAAGTTGTGGCTGGTGTGGCGGTAGCTCAGCAGGAGGCGTAGGCGCTCTCGTGTCACGTTTAGCAATGGATTTTCAGGTCCGCCCACGGCCAGACCACCAGACATGGGGTTGGCTGCTACCGCATCCAGCGCCAAGTCGCCGGGGCCTGCGTCCAAGTCCAGCAGCCCATTTGCTATAAATTGCGTAGCTGCTTGCGCAGGTTCTGCGGGGGCTAGAGGCCTTTCTAGGTAACAAACAAGGGCTTCGTCCACCATATAGTCCACCACCTCGCGCGGGGTGTAGAAGGAGCCGCTTTTCTTGCGGGCGGTCGTTTTGGTGTCGGGGTTGTAGCTAGCCAGCAGGTTTTCAAACACTTTGCCCAGCAGCTCGGGGTCTAGCGCCACTTCTTCTTCAACCGGCGTGTTTTCTTCGATAGTGAACTTGTAGCTGTCAAAAATCTTCAGCAAGCCGCGCGGCTTGTACTTGCGGTTTTTGGTGCCGAACACGTCGTTCAAATCCACCTCGTCCGTGCCTTCACCAAAGAACAATTCGTTGGGAATGTGCATGGGGTTTTCGGGCCGCTCCGAGAAGCCGTCCACGCGCAGCACGGTTTGTTTGCCTTCGGCGACGACAAGTGCGGCCAATGCAGGGTCACGCTTGATGTCCTCGGGCGTGACCAGCTTGTCCAGGCACTCGAACAGGCCACCATTCAAAAACGGCACTTTACGGAACAGGGCCAGCGCCGCGTCCGGGTCTTTGAAATCATTTTTGTATCGGTAGGCGGTGTGGATCAGGTATTTGTCCATCCGCTTGGGGCCAGCAGTGGCGCGCCACACGCGCTGCTTGTTGCCGTCTTCGTCCTCGTCCGCAGTCTCGGTATTGAGGGTTGCGAAAAACAAGTTTTGCAGGATGGCTTTGTAGTAGTTGCCTTGTGCGCCGTGTTGATGCGGCGGGGTGTTCAGCAGCGCTGCCAAAGCCTTCTCGTCAAACAGTGCGGCGGGCACCAGATGCTTTTCTTTCAGGAACCAGACAAAGATAAGCCGGGTGAGCAGGCGTATCAGTGCGACCGTGGGGCGGTTGTTGGTCGTTGGGTCATCTGACTTTTCCAGCGGCTGGCCTTTGGGGAACACCACACCAGTGCGCGCGAGGATGGCCCAGTAGTACCACTCGGCCAGGTCTTTGTAAAAGCGGTCGTTCAGTGCTTTGACATCCAGCGCTTTGAGCCAGGCGTCATAGAGCTTCTCGAAACTGGAGGGGACGTACTTTGCATCCACCTCGGTCAACGCCATACTTTCCAGAATGCGCAGGTGAGCGGCGTGTGGCGCGCCAAGGTCAATGTCTTTGATGATGGAGACTTTGCCCTCGATCACATCCAGCGATGCATCGCGCTTGTTGGCGCGGCGGTGGATGACCGAGACCGACAACAGCGGCGTGCCATCTTCGCGCGGGTGGCGAAACAGCAGGACGGCGGGCATGGGGAACAGGCGATTGACCTCGCGCGTGAGTGCGGCCAGGCGGGTGCGAGACCATGCGCCAGGTTTCAAATCAATGGCCAAGAAGACAAAGCTCTCCACCTGCCAGACTTGCACGCCGCCGGTTTCAGTCAGCAGACTGGCTTGCCCGGCGGCCAGGGCGGGTAGCTCATCATTAGTGAGCTGGAACAGGA
>JAGOUM010000055.1 GCA_018061265.1 Rhodoferax sp.
GGCGAGCAGGTGGGCTGGATGAGTTCGGTGATGGACATCAGCGAACGCAAACGCGCCCAGCGCATGGCGGCACAGCAACAGGAGAAGCTCGAAGCCTCGGGTCGACTGATTGCCGTGGGAGAGGTGGCATCGACCCTGGCCCATGAGCTCAATCAGCCCCTGGGTGCCCTCAGCAGTTTTGCCAACGGCCTGTTGAACCGGCTGCGTGACGAGAACATCAGCCTGCCCGAGCTGTTGCCGGTGGTGGAACGCATGACCCGCCTGGCAGATCGTGCCGGCGGCATCATCCGGCGCGTCAACGACTTTGCGCGGCGGCGCGAGTTGTCGCGCCAGCGGCTTGATCTGGTGGCACTGCTGGCGCGCATTTTGGGCAGTTGGTCTGATCCGGAGGGTGTTACACCCCAATGGCAGCACCCGGCACAGGCCATCTGGGTCGACGCTGACGAACTGCTGCTGGAACATCTGGTCAATAACCTGCTGGCCAACGCGCAGGACTGGGCCACCAAAGGAGCCCAGTCACCGCAGGTATGGGTCGATTTGCGGCAAGACACAATCCAGGGCATGGCCATGCTGGCGATTGCCGACACCGGCCCGGGGGTGAGTGAGGACGCCTACGGCAGCATCTTCAACGCATTTGTCAGCCGCAAAGAGGGGGGCATGGGCATGGGTCTTGCCATATGTCGATCGATTGTCGAAGCCCACCATGGTCGCATGGAGGTCGGACGGGACCCGGTGCTCGGTGGTGCGCGTTTTTGTGCCATGCTTCCGCTGGCGCCCGCTTTACTGGCCAACCCCAAGGAGACGACATGATCCGCCCGCAGGTCCACATTGTTGATGACGACCCGGACATCCGTGATGGCCTGGCCTGGCTGTTTGAATCGCGCGGTTTTTCCCCCACGGCGTGGGACGGTGGCGACGCCTTCTTGCAGGCCATGCGCGCACGCCAGGAGGCGGATTGGGGTCATGCCGTGGTGTTGCTTGATGTACGCATGGCACCTGTGTCGGGTCCAGTCACTTTCGAGCAGCTCAAGCTGCTGGCGTGTCCCTGGCCGGTGCTGTTTCTTACCGGTCACGGTGATGTCAGCATGGCGGTGGCCGCCGTGAAGAATGGTGCCTGGGACTTCCTGGAAAAACCTTTTCAGGACAATGAACTGGTCGATCGGGTGGAGCAGGCGTTGTCGGCGGCGCACAGCGCACGCAGCGACACTGCCGAGGCACAGCGCATGCGACAGGCACTGGCGTCTCTGAGCCCGCGTGAGCGCGAGGTGCTTGATCAACTGGTGCGTGGTCAATACAACAAGAACATTGCCGACCATCTGGGCATCACACCACGCACGGTGGAGTTTCATCGTGCCAACATCTTTGAAAAAATGGGGGTCAGTTCGGCCGTGGAGTTGGCGCATCAAGTGGGGCGCCTGCAAGCCAAGGAATCCGGATGATTTGTGGACTAAAATGGTCGATAGCGCATATCTATAAAGCGTTTAAAGCTATCATACAACTAGCAATATGAGTGTCTCAAGATTGTGCTCGCATCTTGCCGACTGACTGCTTGCGGCACAATGGCGACACCGGGTAAACCCGCAATCTTTAACCTGAGGACAAGAGCATGGCAAAAACTATCAAACGTATTGCAGTCTGCACCGGTGGGGGCGACGCACCTGGCCTGAACGCGGTGATTCAGTCGGTGGTGATCGCATCTGACAACCTCGGCTGGCAGTGTTACGGCATCCGTGACGGCTTCAACGGCATCATGTTTCCCGAGCGTTATCCGGACGGTGGTGTTTACCGGTTGACACGCGACAAGGTGCGCGGCATTGGGCATCTGGGTGGCACCATTCTTGGTACCACCAACAAAGGCAACCCGCTGCACTTTCCTGTCAACATGCCCGACGGCACGGTGCGCGAGATTGACCGATCGGACGAATTGCTGACTTACTTCGCCACCCATGAGATCGACGCGCTGGTGTCCATTGGCGGCGACGGTTCCCTGACCATCGCCGAAGCGCTGCACCGCAAGGGTTTGCGCGTGGTGGGTGTGCCTAAAACCATCGACAACGATCTGGACAAAACCCTCACCACCTTCGGTTTTGACACCGCCGTCGGCTTTGCCACCGAATGCCTGGACCGGCTCCACAGCACGGCTGAGAGCCACCAGCGGGTGATGGTGGTTGAGGTGATGGGCCGTTACGCCGGCTGGATTGCGTTGCATGCAGGCATTGCCGGCAACGCCCATGCCATTTTGATTCCTGAAATTGGCTACGACCTCGACAAGGTGGTGGCCAAGGTGCGTGAGCGCGAGGCGGACGGCCACCTGTATTCCATCGTGGTGGTGGCCGAAGGTGCCAAAGCCAAAGACGGCGAGCTGGGTCTGGTGGCACCGGCCGAAGTGGGACACGCCGAGCGCCTTGGTGGTATCGGCGAGAGTGTGGCGGCGCGTCTGGGGGCGGTCACTGGCAAAGACACCCGCGTGGTGGTGCTGGGGCATCTGCTGCGTGGCGGCAGCCCGACCTCTTTTGATCGCCTTGCTGCACTGCGCTTTGGTGCGGGCGCTGTGCGAGGTCTGGATGCCGGTCAAAGTGGCGTGATGGTGGCACTCGGCATCAACGGCGTGGACTATGTGGCTCTGGAAGAAGTCGCCGGACGTATGCGCAACGTACCGCTGGACTGCGATACCTTGCAAACCGGTCGGGATCTGGGAATTTCGTTTGGTGACTGAACTTTCAGCGTTATCAAAGCCCGGCTGACGGGCTTTGATAACCGCCACCTCAATCAACCCAGTGCGTCGTTCACCTGCTCGTTAAATTCGGCCAGACTCACCGCCGCGTTGACTTCACGCGGCATGGCGTCACGCACCGAAAAGACGCCAAGTATCTTGTTGGTATCGGCCGCAACAACGGGCAGGTGCCTAAAACCACGCTCGATCATGACCAGCACCGCATCGGTCACCTTGGTCTCGGGGGCCACACAGTGGGGTCCACGGGTCATGATATCGGGCACAAAGGTGTTGTTGGGGTCCTGGCCCTTGGCCAGCACGCGGGTGATCATGTCACGCTCGGTGACGATGCCCAGCATGGTGTTGGCCGCATCAATCACCAGCACACTGGAGCTGTTGGTGCGGGTCATCACGCATGCCGCGGTGTAGGCGCTCGCTGTGGGCAGCACACTGATCACGCGGCGTTGCGCCATGGATTGGAAAACGGTGCGTTCGGTCATGGCCTGCTCCTGTTGAAAAATAATAGCTAAGAGTACTTATGAAATAAGGGCTAAAGCCACTTTTAACGTAAAGATGCGTTGATTTTATCGAGTGCTGCCTTGCCCGGGTTGAGTTGTTTGGCATCCAGGATGTTGAGCGGGCTGGCAATGGTATTGAGCGCCATGTGCAAGTCTGTGGCCAGCGGATCGATATAAAGCAGCCCGGTGACAATTTCGCCTAGCGCGGCACGGCTTTGCATGTAGGCCATGGCGGCGAAGCGGTCGGTCGGGTCGTAGTCGGCATGTAATTTGCGCAGGCGCAGCGAGGTGCCGTCGTGCTGCTCGACTTCTACCAGTGAACCCGCAGGGTAGTCGGTGGTGATCTCTTTACCCGGTACCATGAAGTCGATGCGGCTCACGGCCTCATTGTGGGCACGCACATAGTCGTAACTCTTGGTGCTGCCGCCGTGGTTGTTGAAGGTGACGCAAGGGCTGATCACATCGATGAACGCCGCGCCGCCATGCGCCATCGCGCCCTTGATCAGCGGCACCAGTTGCGCCTTGTCACCTGAGAAGCTGCGCGCCACATAGGTGGCACCCAATTGCAGCGCAATGCCCACCAAATCAACCGGCGAGTCGCTGTTGACCACCCCCTTTTTGCTCTTGGAACCACGGTCTGCGGTGGCCGAGAACTGACCCTTGGTCAGGCCATAGACGCCGTTGTTTTCCACAATGTAGGCCATGCGCACACCCCGACGCATGGCATTGGCAAACTGCCCCAGGCCGATGGAGGCCGAGTCACCGTCGCCTGAGATGCCCAGGTACATCAGCGTGCGATTGGCCAAGTTGGCCCCCGTCAGCACGCTGGGCATGCGCCCGTGCACGGTGTTGAAGCCGTGGCTGGCACCGAGAAAATAATCTGGTGTTTTGGAGCTACAGCCAATGCCCGAGAGCTTGGCCACCCGGTGCGGTTCGATGTCGAGATCCCAGCAGGCTTGCACAATGGCCGCCGAGATCGAGTCGTGGCCGCAACCGGCACACAGGGTCGAGATACGGCCCTCGTAGTCGCGCCGGGTGTAGCCGACCTTGTTGGTGTGCAGGGTCGGGTGATGCAGGCGCGGTTTGGCGATGAAAGTCATACGGTCTCCTTGGCCTCATGGGCCTGCGCGCTCTTGGCGACGCTCTCGTGAATGCTGCGAATAATGAAGCGCGCGGTGATCGGCGTGCCATCGTAGTGCAGCACTTTGACCAGCTTGGCCGGATTCACGTCGAGCTCGTTGATCAGCATGGTGCGCATTTGCGCGTCGCGGTTCTGCTCGACGACAAAAATCGTGTCGTGCTCGGCCAAAAAGTAACGCACCGCATCCGGGAACGGAAACGCGCACAGCCGCAATGCATCGACATGGTCACCATTGCGCTCAAGCACATCCAGCGCCTCGCGCATCGCCGGCGTAGTCGAGCCGTAATACATCACACCCAGCCGGGTCGGTGCCAGGGCTTTGCGCAGGATGGGCTGCGGCACCAGCGTTTCGGCGGTTTTGAACTTGCGGATCAGGCGCTCCATGTTGTAGATGTAGTCCGGGCCCGCCTCGGAGTACATGGCCTGCGGGTTGCGCGAGGTGCCCCGGGTAAAGAAAGCGCCTTTGCTGGGGTGGGTGCCCGGCAGCGTGCGCCAAGGGATGCCGTCGCCATCCACATCGCGGTAGCGGCCAAAGGGTTTGCCCGCTTCCAGCTCTTCAGCGGTCATGATCTTGCCGCGGTCGTATTCTTTACTGTCGTCCCAGTCAAACGGCTTGCACAGGCGCTGGTTCATGCCGATGTCGAGATCGAGCATGACAAAAATCGGGGTTTGCAGGCGCTCAGCCAGGTCCAGCGCCGCAGCACTGTGCGTGAAACACTCGTACGGGTCTTGCGGGAACAGCAACACATGCTTGGTGTCGCCGTGCGAGGCGTAAGCGCAAGACAGCAAGTCTGACTGCTGGGTGCGGGTGGGCATGCCGGTGCTGGGGCCGCCGCGCTGCACATTGACAATGGTCACCGGGATCTCGGCAAAGTAGGCCAGGCCAATAAATTCGGTCATCAGCGAAACGCCCGGGCCAGAGGTGGCGGTAAAGGCACGCGCGCCATTCCAGCCGGCACCAATCACCATGCCGATGCTGGCCAGCTCGTCTTCGGCCTGAACGATGGCAAACTTGTGCTGGCCCGTGGCGGGGTCAACCCGGAATTTGGAGCAGTATTTCTGGAACGCCTCGGGAATCGAGGTCGACGGGGTGATCGGGTACCAGGCAGCCACCGTGGCACCGCCATACACCAGGCCCAAGCCAGAGGCGCTGTTGCCGTCGGTAAAAATTTGGTCACCCACGTTGTCGGCGCGCTGTACCCGGATACCCAGTGGCGCCTGCATATGTTCCTTGACGTAATTGCGCCCGAGGTGCAATGCCTGTACGTTGGATTCAAGCAGCCGCTCCTTGCCCTTGTACTGCTCGGCAAAGAGTTTCTCAAACACCTCGGCATCCACATCCAGTAGCACCGACAGTGCGCCTACATAAATGATGTTTTTGAACAGCTGGCGCTGGCGCGGGTCGGAGTAGGCGGTGTTGGAAATCTCGGTCAACGGCACACCCATGGTGTGGACGTCGTCGCGGAACTTGTTCGCTGGCATGGGACGGGTGCTGTCGTAAAACAGGTAACCGCCCGACTCGATCTCGGCAATGTCGGCGTCCCAGGTTTGCGGGTTCATGGCCACCATCATGTCGACGCCGCCGCGCCGGCCGTGGTAACCCTTTTCACACACGCGGGCCTCGTACCAGGTCGGCATGCCCTGGATATTGCTGGGGAAGATGTTGCGCGGGCTCACCGGCACGCCCATGCGCATCACCGCCTTGGCAAACAGCTCGTTGGCGCTGGCCGAGCCCGAGCCGTTGACGTTGGCAAATTTGATGACGAAATCGTTGATGGCTTCGATGCGTTTCATGCGGCCTCCGGCTGGGCAATAAGGGGGGCCGGTGCAACCGGCTTGGGGTCGCGACTACGTGGCCCGGCTTGTGTGGTTTTGAACAGGTATTTCTGCATGTCCCAGGCGCCAGTGGGGCAGCGCTCGGCGCACAGGCCGCAGTGCAGGCAGACGTCTTCGTCTTTCACCATCACGCGCCCGGTTTTCAGCTCGGCTGACACATAAAGATCTTGTGTCTTGTTGGTGGATGGTGCTTTCAGGCGGCCGCGCAGCTCGGGCTCGTCGCCATTCGCGGTAAAGGTGATGCAATCCATCGGACAGATGTCGACACAGGCATCACATTCGATGCAGGTGCCACGGTTAAACACCGTTTGCACATCACAGTTGAGGCACCGACTGGCTTCCTTGAAGGCGGTGGCGGCGTCAAAGCCCAGCTCCACCTCGATCTTGATGCTCGCCAATGCCGTCTCGGCCTTGGCCCAGGGCACCACAAAACGGTGGTCGTTTGACACATCGTTGCGGTAGCTCCACTCGTGGATGCCCATTTTTTGTGACATCAGGTTGGTGGTGGGGGCCGGTCGCCGGGCGATGTCTTCGCCGTGCAACAAGCGGTCAATCGACACCGCGGCCTCATGGCCGTGCGCCACCGCCGTGATGATGTTCTTCGGGCCGTAAGCCGCATCGCCGCCAAAAAAGATGTTTTTGACGCTGGACTGGAAGGTGCCTTCACCCAGCACGGGCAGGCCCCATTTGTCCCACTGAATGCCGCAGTCGGCTTCGATCCACGGAAACGCGTTTTCCTGACCGATCGCCACCAGCACCGTGTCGCATTCCAGAAACACATCAGGCTCGCCCGTGGGGATCAGGCTGCGCCGACCTTTGGCGTCGTACTCGGCGCGCACAATCTCAAAAGTCATGCCGGTGAGTTTGCCGTTGTCATGCTCCACCGTTTTGGGCACATGCATGTTCAGGATCGGGATGCCTTCGTGCTGCGCGTCTTCCTTTTCCCACGGCGAGGCTTTCATTTCCTCAAAGCCGCTGCGCACCACCACCTTGACATCCTTGCCGCCCATGCGTCGCGCCGAGCGGCAGCAGTCCATGGCAGTGTTGCCGCCACCGAGCACGATGACGCGCTCGCCCACGGTGGTGATATGGCCAAACGACACGTTGGCCAGCCAGTCGATACCGATGTGGATGTTGGCCGCAGCTTCCTGCCGTCCGGGCACGTCAAGCTCACGGCCGCGTGGCGCACCGCTACCAACAAAGATAGCATCGAAACCTTGCTGCATGAGCGCTTGCATCGAATCGATGCGTTGCCCTGATTTAAAAGTGACACCCATGTTGAGGATGTATCCGACCTCTTCGTCGATCACCTCTTCGGGCAGGCGAAAGCGCGGAATCTGGCTGCGGATAAAGCCGCCGGCCTTGGTCTCGCCGTCAAATACCGTGATCTCATAGCCCAGCGGGGCCAGGTCGCGTGCGACCGTTAGCGACGCCGGACCCGCGCCGACACAGGCAATGCGTTTGCCATTGCTGGGCGCAATCGCAGGCATCCGCTCGGCGACCGAGTCCTTGTGGTCAGCGGCCACCCGTTTCAGTCGGCAAATCGCCACTGCCTCGGGCTTGGCGCCGTTGTTTTCTTCGACCCGGCCGCGCCGACAGGCGGGCTCGCACGGGCGGTCGCAAACACGCCCGAGCACGCCCGGAAAGACGTTGCTCACCCAGTTGATCATGTAAGCGTCGCTGTAGCGACCTTGTCCGATCAGCCGGATGTATTCGGGTACGGGAGTGTGGGCCGGGCAGGCCCATTGGCAATCAACGACCTTGTGGAAATAGGCCGGGTTTTGGGTGTTGGTGGGGTGCAACGTAGTCTCCTTGTCCCGCAGCACGGTGCCTCGCACTGCCGCAGGTTGCGCGATGGTACGCCTAGCCACCCAGAGTTTCTGCCGCGCAAAACGCAAAATAAATGAATTTATTGATTTACATCAAAAACGCATTGATCGAGGATGAGATGTCAGGTCGGCGACAACTTGCGTCAAGTAGCATTGACCGAAGTTTGCCAACCCACCCATTTTTCAGGAGAGCTGCATGACGCCCGTTGTTCCATCCGACCGATTTCAAGCCCTCGACACTTGCCATCAACAGATCCAGAAAAATCTTGATGTATTGACCGCGCTGTTGCCGCAACTTGAAGCCGGAGCCGACGACCTGGCGTTTCGCAAGCAGATCGAGTCCATCGAGGCTTTTTTTTCCAGCACCTCGCGCCAGCACCATGCCGAGGAGGAGAAAAGCATTTTCCCGCCGCTGCTGGCGAGCGACAACACCGAGTTGGTGCATGCAGTGCGCACACTGCAGCAGGACCACGGCTGGATCGAGCAGAACTGGCTGGAACTTGCGCCCATGTTGCGCGCCATTGCGCAGGGTGAAGACTGGGTCGATCCGGCCGAGTTGCAGCACCATGTAGAGGTATTTCTGGCCCTGTGCCAGGATCACATTGCACTCGAAGAAACCCTGATTTACCCTGAAGCCAAACGCAGCTTTGCTCAGGAGTTGGCAGCGCGCGGCAAGCGTGCCACCGCCTGAATCAACATTAAAGTCGGACCCTATCCATTGATCTATAAGTACAGGCAGTTCTGTTTAGTAGAGCGATTGAATGCGGCCTGAGCGGCGATGTCCATGTGCAGGCTTGACGGCTCGTTGGGCAAGAGCGCATATGAGCGCCTTACGACAGGAGTAGGATGACGTCTTTTCGAGCGGGGGCCTGCTCGAACTCCAACCGTCGAGAAAGACACGTATGAAAATCAGTCCAAACGCCATCGAGCATGGCGTCAAACTCCTGGCCGACCCCTTGCGCAACAAGGGAACCGCATTTACCGAGGTCGAACGTGACGCACTGGGCCTGCGCGGCCTGCTGCCACCGCACATTCACACGCAGGACGAGCAGATGTCGCGCTTTCTGGAGCACATGCGCAAACTGCCCGACGCGCTGGAGAAGTTTGTTGCCCTGAGCGCGCTGCACGACCGCAACGAGGCACTGTTCTTCCGGGTGGTGTGTGACCATGTCGATGAGATCATGCCGCTGATCTACACCCCCACGGTGGGCCTGGCGTGCCAGCGCTTTGGCCATATCTTTCAGAGGCCACGTGGCATGTTCATCAGCATCAACGACCGTGGTCGTATTGCCGACATCCTTCGCAACTGGCCGCGCAAAGCCGGCATCATTGTGGTGACAGACGGTGAACGTATTCTGGGCCTGGGCGATCAGGGTGCCAACGGCATGGGCATTCCGGTGGGCAAGCTCTCGCTTTACACCGCCTGCGCCGGCATTGACCCGGCCATCTGTCTGCCGATCACGCTCGACATGGGCACCAACAACGAGGGACTGCTGGCCGATCCGTATTACGTTGGTTTGCGCCGCCGCCGCGTCACTGGCTCGGCTTACGACGAGTTGGTCGACGAGTTCATCACCGCTGCGCGCGAAGTGTTCCCGGACGTGATCATCCAGTTTGAAGACTTTGCCAACCACAACGCCTTCAGGTTGCTGGAAAAATACCGCAACAAGATCTGCACCTTCAACGATGACATTCAGGGCACCGCTGCGGTGGCGCTGGCGGGTGTGCTCTCGGCCCTGCGCGTCAAGGGCACGACGCTGTCGGACGAGAAATTCTTGTTCCTCGGCGCGGGCGAAGCCGCCACCGGCATTGCCGACCTGATCGTGGCCGCCATGGAAGCCCAAGGCATCGCCACGGAGGAAGCACGCCAGCACTGCTGGCTGGTCGACTCCAAGGGCCTGGTGGTCAAGTCACGCGAAGGACTGGCGGCACAGAAACAGCCCTACGCGCACGACCATGCGGGCGTGGCGGATTTCCTGAGCGCGGTCAACACGCTCAAGCCCACCGCCATCATCGGCGTGGCAGCGGTGGGCGGTACCTTCACCCCCGAGGTGCTGCGCGCCATGGCCGACATCAACGCCCGCCCGATCGTGTTTGCACTGTCCAACCCCACCTCCAAAGCGGAATGCACCGCCGAAGAAGCCTATGTGGGCACCGATGGCCGGGCACTGTTTGCCTGCGGCAGTCCGTTTGCGCCGGTACCGTTTCAGGGCAAGACACTGGTGCCGCGCCAAGGCAACAACGCCTACATCTTCCCGGGCGTGGGCCTGGGTGCCATTGCCTGCGGTGCCACACGTATTACGGACGAAATGTTCCTGGCGGCAGCCCAAACCCTGGCCGACTACGTGACCCCCGCCGATCTGGATCAGGGCGCCCTGCTGCCACCGCTGACCAATATCCGCGAGGTGTCAGCCCACATTGCCGTGGCAGTGGCCGAGGTGGCTTTTGAACGTGGGCTGGCCTCGCGTTCTCGGCCCGAGAACATGCTGGAGCTGGTCAAGGCGCATGTCTACGACCCGCATTACCCGGCCTACATTTGAGAGCCGTGACGTCATCGCGCTCTGGCGCTTTGGCAGTGCTCTTTGGGCTGCCGTTCAACCGGCTTGTGGTGGCGGCGGGTCAGTCTCTGGCGTGTTGATGACCTGGCGTAGCTGTGCCGCCACTTCATTGGGATTGGCCTGACACACCCACAAGCCGATGTGCTCAAAACCACCGGTCAGCTGAGTGCTGGCCAGCAACTCCAGATAGACGCCGGCGCCTGGCCCATTGTTGACGTTGATGTTATAGGCGGGCAACTTGCCCATTTGCGGCATGATGGCAATGATGGCCTGAATGGCTGCCACCATGGCCTTGACCATGTCGCGGCGTTCATCCGGGCTCAGCTGGTGGATGTACTGCTTGTGGTGGTCTTTGTTCAACACCAGCATGTTGTAGGGCCGCTTCATGAAATACGGAACGATCAGCACCGCCCGGCCAAAGTCACGCACCATCAGTCGGTGCGGGTTCTCGCGCAGCATGTACTCGGAAAACGTCTGCCCGTTGCGCTGCATGAAGCTGAAATTATTGAAATAGCGCTGCGGCATGATGTTGCTGAAGCCAATTTGCTGGTGTCCGTGAGACAGCGAGGCTCCTGCCGCCTGACCAAAGTTCTTGATGATGGAGACATAGCCAAATGTCTTTGGCCCGCAGTGCATGTCAGCTTCACCCGTGCGGTGCGGCAGTTTCTGCAGCACCCGATCAGAGGCCGGCATGAAGCCTTCAGAATCCGTCAGCAGTTTGTATTCCAGAGCCGCCAGGCGGTCAAAGCAGATCAGGCAGTCGTCCAACGGCATGTTGTGCCAGTCGCGGTCATGAATCGATGAGGTCCATTGCAACAAATGCATGCCATAGGAACTGCGGCCATGATGGTAGGGGTCGGGGTAAAGCGGCTGATCCCCGGCATCTTCCTGCGGATGTTCAACCGGGTGCAGGATCGGGTAGAGGTTTTTGTTGATGAAGGTAAAACCTTCGCTCAGGGGCTGCAGATCAATCACGCCCGTGCTCTTGGCAGCGCAAATCGGGCATTGGTCGTCGACGCCACGGGTCGGCGCCGACGGCGGGTTGGCATTCAGCCGTGTTGCCCGCGACGAGTTGTACACCACCACGTCGCCGGTTCGGGGATCAATCTGGCACAGGGAGTCCGGCAAAAACGCCGCCATCTGTGCGTCATCAAGAATGTCCTCCATGATCTCCCGGATCGAAAGATCATTGACGTCGCGCGCACTGATCAGCGCTTCAATCGCTTCCAGTTTGAGTTGCTGTGGCTCACCCATTTTGTGGATGGTACTGCAATACGTTGTGCCGGATGCACACCATCGGCGCCAAGGCGGGGTTCACCAAGGGCTGTTTGAGGTGTGTGCCGGGCGCCCCACCAAATGCAACTGCGATGTGGCAGGAGCCGATTCGGCCAGCAGCACGCCACGTCGCCACACCTTCAGCCGGGTGGCACGCAGGCGCAACGCCTCGACCGGGTCGTGTGCCTGCAACAGCACAAAATCGGCATTGCAACCGGGTTCCAGCCCGTAGTTCTCAAGCCCCATCACCCGCGCGGCATTGGCCGTGACGGCATCAAAACACTGGCGCATGGCACTTTGGCTGGTCATCTGCGCCACGTGTAAGCCCATATGGGCCACTTCAAGCATGTCGCCACTTCCCAGGCTGTACCAGGGGTCCATCACACAGTCGTGGCCAAAAGCGACGTTGATGCCTGCGGCCAGCAGTTCGGGTACACGCGTCATGCCACGGCGTTTCGGATAGGTGTCGTGGCGACCCTGCAGGGTGATGTTGATCAGCGGGTTGGCGACAGCGTGTAGTTCGCTCTCTGCCATCAGCGCAATGAGTTTGCTCACGTAATAGTTGTCCATGCTGTGCATGGAGGTCAGGTGCGAGCCAGTGACGCGGCCGTGCAGCCCCAGGCGCTGCGTCTCGAAGGCCAGGGTTTCCACGTGGCGCGAGTGCGGGTCATCCGACTCGTCGCAGTGCATGTCGACACGCAGGCCACGCTCGGCAGCGATTTCACATAGCAGCTTGACGCTGGCTGCACCTTCCTGCATGGTGCGCTCAAAATGCGGTATGCCGCCCACCACATCGACGCCCTTGTCCAGAGCCCGTTTCAGGTTGTCCAGTGCATCCGGTGCACGCAAGACCCCATCTTGCGGAAAGGCCACCAATTGCAGATCAATGTAGGGCGCGACCTGGCGTTTGACCTCCAGCAGCGCATCCACGGCCAGCAAGCGGGAGTCACACACGTCGACATGGGTACGAATGGCCAGCAAGCCTTTGGCCACCGCCCAATCACAATAAGCCAGCGCCCTTGTGACCAACGCCTGCGTCGTCAGCAGTGGCTTGAGTTCACCCCACAGCGCAATGCCCTCGAGCAGTGTGCCCGACTGGTTGACACGCGGCAGCCCGTAACTCAGGGTGGCGTCCATGTGAAAGTGGGCGTCGACAAACGGCGGGCACAAAAGCTGACCCTGGGCGTCAACAATTTCATGGGCGGGCAACACCAGCGCCTGCCCGGTTGCAACAATTTTGCCGTGTTCAACGGCGAGCGACATTTGTGTGCGCCCATCGGGAAGACTGGCGTTGTGGATCAGCAAATCAAGCATGGCGTTATTGCGGGCGAAGTGTGTGGCGCAGGCAGGCTGAGCATATTACGACAGAAGCGCGGCCATGCCGTGGCAGCGTCAGACCACACCGCGTGCGCCCAGTGCATCAATTTCTGCAGGCGTCAGCCCCAGTTCGGCCAATACCTCTTCGGTATGTTGGCCCAAAGCGGGCGGCGCCCGAACTACGACAGGGGGCGTTGCCGTCAGCCGAAGCGGGCTTGCCACGGTGCGGATCGTGGGCAAACTGTCTTCACTAAGCATAGCTTGAAACCCTTCTCCAGTATGGGCTATAGCCTGTTTTAATACCAAATTTCTGGCAACAACCTGCGGATCTTTGAATGCCTGAGCCAAATCATTGATCGGCCCGCAGGGGACGGCCTTGTCCTCCAGTAGCTGAATCCATTCTGCGGTGCTGCGGGTGCAGGTGGCACTGGTCAGTAGCGGGATCAGTTGAGCCCGGTTCTGGACGCGCAGGGTGTTGCTGGCAAAACGGGTGTCGCTGGCCCATTCAGGATGGCCTGTCGCGGCACAAAAGCGCCCAAACTGGCCATCATTGCCAATGGCCAGCAGCATGCTGCCGTCCAGCGTGGTGAAGGTCTGGTAGGGCGCCAGACTGGGGTGGGTATTACCCTGGCGCTGCGGAACCTGGCCGGTGTTCAGAAAACCCGCTGCTTGATTGGCCAGTACCGCCATCCCGACATCAAGCAGTGCCATGTCGATGTGCTGGCCAAAGCCGGTCTGATGGCGCGCTTCAACTGCCGCCAGAATGGCACTGGCGGCGTAGATGCCGGTCAGGATGTCGATCAGTGCGACACCGATACGCATCGGGCCGCCGCCAGGTTCACCATCGGCCTGGCCGGTAATGCTCATCAGGCCGCTCATGGCCTGGATCATCAGGTCATAACCAGCGCGCTCGGCATACGGCCCGTCCTGCCCAAAGCCGGTGACAGAGCAGTAGATCAGACGCGGGTTGGCCGCTTTCAGGCTGTCGTAGTCAAGTCCGTATTGCCGCAATCCGCCAACCTTGAAGTTCTCCACCAGGATGTCGCTGCGTGCCGCCATCTGCTTGATCAGCGCCTGACCATCCGGATGCGCCATATCAAGGGTGATGGCGCGTTTATTGCGGTTGCAAGCGGTAAAGTAGGTCGCCTGATCGGTGTCATTACCCTCGGCGTCTTTCAGGAACGGTGGACCCCAGTGCCGCGTGTCGTCGCCGACACCCGGGCGCTCGACCTTGATCACATCCGCACCCAGATCCGCCAGCATCTGGGTGCACCAGGGGCCGGCCAGCACGCGTGAGAGGTCGAGAACTTTGAGGTGGGTGAGGGCGGCTTGGGTGCTCATGACCAGCCTCCATCAACAAAACGCCTGGATGCCAGTCTGTGCGCGTCCCAGAATCAACGCATGGATGTCGTGGGTACCTTCATAGGTGTTGACGACTTCGAGGTTGACCAGGTGGCGGGCCACTCCAAATTCGTCACTGATGCCATTGCCGCCCATCATGTCGCGCGCCATGCGCGCCACGTCCAGCGCCTTGCCGCAGCTGTTGCGCTTCAGGATCGAGGTAATTTCAACCGCCGCCGTGCCAGCGTCTTTCATGTGTCCAAGGCGCAAACAGCCTTGCAGGCCCAGTGCAATCTCGGTCTGCATGTCGGCCAGCTTTTTTTGGATGAGCTGGTTGGCCGCCAGCGGGCGGCCAAATTGCTGGCGGTCCAGCACATATTGCCGGGCGCGCAGCCAGCAATCTTCTGCCGCGCCCAGGGCACCCCAGGCAATGCCGTAACGTGCGCTGTTGAGGCAGGTGAACGGCCCTTTTAAACCATGTATTTCTGGAAAAGCGTTCTCCTCGGGGCAAAACACGCCGTCCATGACAATTTCACCGGTGATGCTGGCGCGCAAACCCACCTTGCCATGGATGGCAGGGGCACTCAGACCGGCCGCGCCTTTCTCCAGCACAAAACCACGAATGGCACCCACCGCACCAGACTCGGACACTTCTTTGGCCCAGACCACAAATACGTCGGCAATGGGGCTGTTGGAAATCCACATCTTGTTGCCCGACAATTTGTAGCCGCCGGGTACTTTCACTGCACGGCTCAACATGCTGGCCGGGTCGCTGCCGTGGTTGGGTTCGGTCAGGCCAAAGCAACCAATCCACTCGCCTGTGGCCAGTTTGGGCAGGTACTTCTGTTTGGTCGCTTCGTTGCCGAACTCAAAAATCGGCACCATAACCAGCGAGCTTTGCACACTCATCATGCTGCGATAACCACTGTCCACCCGTTCCACCTCACGTGCAATCAGACCATAGGCCACATAGTTCAGGCCCGGGCCACCATAGGTCTCGGGGACCGTGGGACCAAGCAGACCGAGCGCACCCATTTCTCGAAAAATGCCCGGGTCGGTCTGCTCCTTGCGAAACGCCTCAACCACGCGCGGCTGCAGTTTGTCCTGGCAGTAGGCGGCGGCAGCCTCTTTGATCATGCGCTCGTCGTCACTGAGTTGTTGCTCCAGCAGAAAAGGGTCTTGCCAGTTGAATGCAGCGTGGGACATGGGTGCCTTTCGAAAAAATGGTTGGATTGAAATCAGTGTCGTCATGCTAGCTTGACTTGAAACCAGTTACAAACGATTTGTCGTCACTTAGATATGACGTTTTAGAATGTCTTATCAAACCTCTCCGACGAGTAAGCTGGGCGGAATAACTTGAAAGCGCTTTATATTGGTCATAGATTGCTTCAAAAAATATAGTTATTCACTGGCTATCCTTGACTCTCAGGTGTATATTACGCACATCATGCGTCGAAAAATACCTTCACTTCAGGCCCTGGCGTGTTTTGATGCTGCCGCCCGGCATGAAAGTTACACCCGGGCTGCACAAGAGTTGGCGCTTACCCAGGGTGCGGTTTCAAGACAAATCACCGCACTTGAGTCCTTTGTGGGCGTGGACCTGTTTCGCCGGACGCGCCATGGTGTCGCATTGACCAGCAGCGGGCGTGACTATGCAGCACAGGTGGCCAGTCGCCTGGCTGCCCTTGAGCAGGACACCATCGATGTGATGAGTCACCAGAGCCGTGGCCAGGACTTGCATCTGGCTGCAGTGCCAACCTTCGCCACGCGCTGGCTCATTGTGCGTTTGCCGGAACTGTCGATGTTGCATCCGGAACTCAGGGTCCACATCGAAACCCGAACCCGTCCTTTCATGTTCGCCGACACGATGTTTGACGGCGCACTGTTTGCCGGCACACCCGAGCAGGTGGCCAACTGGGCGGGTACACAGGCGCTCCGACTGTTTGAAGAGGAAGTGCTGCCGGTGTGCAGCCCCAAATGGCTGGGTGGGCAAAGCAGCCTCAGCCCTGAGGATATCGCCGTCCTGCCCTTGTTGCAGCAGAGTACACGGCCCATGGCATGGCGGCAGTGGTTTGATGCGCAGGGTATCGCTGCGCCAATGGCGCTGACGGGTTCACGTTTTGAGCTGTTCTCCATGACCGCCGCCGCTGCCGCATGCGGCATGGGTGTGGCGTTGCTGCCCCGCCTGTTGATCATGGATGAGCTGGCCCGCGGGGATCTGGTCATCGCCTGCCAGAAAGGGCTGATCGAACGCCGTGCGTACTACTGGGTCACGCCTGTGGGCGACGGGATTTCCCCTGCCGCCCGGATTTTTCAGGACTGGTTGTGCGCTGTGATTTCGTGATACCGGTGTTTACGCGGCACAAGATCGCTGGAAACCTCCACGCGTGATAAGCTGACGGGTTGTCCGGTTTTGGCACTTGTTGCCGCTTTACAGGAGCTTCCCATGCCCGCCTTGCTTTCCAATATCGACCCTGACGGCCTGCTTGAGTTTTCGGTGGTTTATACCGACCGCGCCCTGAACCACATGTCCAAACGTTTTCAGGGCGTGATGCGCGACATCTCCGCCATATTAAAAGAGGTCTATCACGCATCCAGCGCCGTGCTGGTTCCGGGCAGCGGCACCTTTGGCATGGAGGCGGTTGCGCGCCAGTTCGCTACCGGTAAAAAGGTGCTGGTCATTCGCAACGGCTGGTTCAGCTACCGCTGGTCGCAGATTTTCGACATGGGCCATATCCCCAGCGAATCGATCGTGATGAAGGCGCGCCGCGTTGGTGAAGGCAGCCAGGCGGCCTGGGCGCCGTGCCCGATCGAAGAAGTCGTGGCGACCATCCGTGCGGAAAAACCCGCCCTGGTGTTTGCACCGCATGTCGAAACCTCTTCTGGCATGTTACTGCCCGACGACTATTTACGGGCCGTGGCGGATGCGGTCCATGAAGCTGGGGGCATGATGGTGCTTGACTGCGTGGCCTCCGGTGCGATTTGGGTCAATATGGAGGCAACCGGTGTCGATGTGCTGGTCACAGCACCACAAAAAGGCTGGAGTGGATCGCCCTGCTGCGCCATGGTTTGTTTGAGCGCGGCCGCCCGCAAAGCGATTGACGGCACCACCAGCTCCAGTTATGCCTGCGATCTCAAAAAGTGGCTGCAAATCATGGAGAGTTATGAGGCTGGCGGTCATGCCTACCACGCCACCATGCCGACCGATGCCCTGGTGCGTCTGCGCGAGGTCATGCAGGAAACCCGGGACTACGGGTTCGAAAAAGTGCGTGCCGAGCAAGTGGCACTTGGTGCAGCGGTGCGTGAACTGTTTGAGAGCCGGGGTATTCGCAGCGTCGCCGCCGATGGGTTCAAGGCACCGGGCGTGGTGGTGAGTTACACCACCGACCCGGAAATTCAGAACAGCAAGAAATTCCTGGCATTGGGTTTGCAGACCGCCGCCGGTGTGCCCTTGCAATGTGACGAACCGGCCGACTTCATGAGTTTTCGCGTCGGATTGTTTGGCCTTGAAAAGCTGCACAACCCTGGTCGCAGCGTGGCACAACTGGCCGCTGCACTGGATGCCATGTCATGATCGACC
The DNA here is from genome assembly GCA_018061265.1 of Rhodoferax sp. Classification (GTDB taxonomy): domain Bacteria; phylum Pseudomonadota; class Gammaproteobacteria; order Burkholderiales; family Burkholderiaceae_C; genus Rhodoferax. The sequence continues at coordinate 18,109 of JAGOUM010000055.1, forward strand.
ATTACGCCGCCTTGGGTTTGCGCAGCTCAGCCACGCTGGCCGACATCAAGAAGGCGTTTCGTCAGCAAGCGGCCCTGCATCACCCGGACCGCAACCCGGCGGCGGACGCAGCCTCGCGCTTCCGGCGTGTACAGGAAGCTTACGACGTGCTGGCTGACAGCGACAAACGTACCGCCTATGACAACAACCGCCAGCGCAATCTGCTGGACAGCCCCATCGAGACCGCCCGCACCATCTGGCTTGACTACTTCCGCCGGCTGGTTTGAGGCCCCAATGAAACAAGAGAACACCATGAGCATGTCTGCCTTTTTCCGAGCCCTGCGCAACGCTTACCAGTCCGAGATGGACGACCTGACCTTTGACTCAGAAGGGCGCGATGTGCTGAAAAAGCGCTTGCTCGAGAAGCGCAGCCAGATCAGCTTTTTGGGCCAGATGATTGAGTCCAGCCCGGAAATGGTGGCCGTGGTGTTTCATGGCGGGTTCCATTTTGAGTTGCCTGCCGTCATGGAACAGATATTGACGCTGGAGTCCGACGAGTTTCCTGACTGGGACAGCCTGTCAGACGCGGTGCAGCTGACGCCGTGGGCAAAAGACCTTGCCCACTTTTTCTTGCAGCAGCCGCAAGGTGCCTGGTTCATGACGGTTGCGGCCGCCCTAGAGTATCTTTACAGTCGCCCATCACCCCACCAGAGTGACGCCGCGCACAGTCACGACACATCGGCACATGAGGGTGATGGGGTGCGCACCCACACCCGCCACCTTGATCACGGCCATGATTTTGACGCGGATGACGACCACCACCATGCTGACCACGACCATGAAGAGGCGAGTGCAGAATGGCTTGAAGGACAGGGCTTTGACCGCAAGGATTGAACAATGAATCATCTCGTCCTGATCGAAAAAACCCAGTCCCTGATTGCTGCAGGCGACATCGTAGGTGCAGAGTCAGCCCTGGTAGAGCTTGCCGACAGCCAGGGTGATGGTGCGTTGATGGAGGTCATTGCCCAATTGCCGGCCAAAGATGTGCTGGCGGTTATCCGTGAGTATGACAACTCCAGGTCATCCATCATCAACCTGATGCTCACGCCCGAGCAGTTTGCCCGCGCGGTGGTCATTGAAAAGCAGTACCGCGACCTGACCCGTACCCACCTGCGTGGCATGATGAATTCGGTCATCTTTCGCGACGACGGTGACCCGCTTGAGTTTATTACCGCCATTGGCGACCTTGAAGGCGGTGCCGAAGCGCTGGCGGACTATTTCGAAGAAAAGTGGAGCCGCATCGAGTCGTTCGCCCGCTGCGGCAGCTTTGACGCCTCAGAAGACACTGGCGATCTGATCGACGAGGACGATTTACGTGCCAATGCCTACGCCCGACCGCGCATTGACCAGGACGAAGTGGCTGATCAGGACTGGATGCAACTGGCCTGGTTATTGCGTTATGAATGTCCGGACCTTTTTATTGAAGTGCTGGTTGTGCTGCGTGCCAAGGCCCGTGCGTTTGACCTGGGCCAGCAGGACGGCGAAGACCCCCAGGAGGACGACGGCAAGGTGGAAACCCGTGATACCGACCTGGGCAAAGCCACGCCAGCAGCACTGGAGTCGGACGAAGAGTCGGCCATCTGAACACAAGACATGCCAAACGCTTCTCTGGCCAGTGCCGTCTCACTGTTTGACGGGCGGCCTTTTTTTGAAAAGGCACTTTTGTATGGGGTGAAGCACGGCTTGCTGGATCAGGCAAAGCTGTCTGCCATTGCCGAAGAGGCGCCCAAAGGCATGGTGCAGATCGCCCGCTATTTTGGCAGCGAGTTTCTTCGCCCGGAGCTTGAGCTGGCACGCGAACGACTGGTCAATCTGGTGAGTCTGCATCTGGAGGACACCAGTCTTGGTGACCTGTCCATTGCCGCTGGCTTGCTGCGGGAGCATACTTTTCTGTCCCGCTCCAAAGCGGGCTCAGACATGCTCAAGGCATTGATCGTGATGCCACAGAACACCCATTTCGGCATGAATGAGCGAGGTGGCTTTGCCGACCGGCACATACCGCAGCTGGCGCGTTGGTCGCTGGCAAGTTATGCCGAGTACCGCAAAGAGTTTGCCTCGCGACAGCGGGCAGCGCTGGTGGTGGACGCCGCTCTATGGCTGGCCGTCCATTTTGGATTGGGTGCGGACGAGTTGCAGGACGCTGAACCCGATGCCGAGGCGGTCATTCGGACCAGCCTACTGATGCAGGCAGTGCGCCGCCAACAATTGCCGGATTGGGTACTGTTTGAAAAGATGGTGCTGACCCTGCGCAAAAACGAAGCGGCGGCCGTTGCTGCAAAAATCAGCCTTCCCACCGGTCTGCCTGGGCAGTTCACGGCCGTTGTGGAGAGTGTGCGCCAATCCGTGTTAAGCGACCTGCCCCGGCTGCTGGATCCGCGCTTGCCGGTGCGCCAGCTGTTTGATCAGACACCTGCGTTCATGGGGCGCTATTTCTGGATCGAAGACGCATTGAGCGAAATCAATGAACACGACCGAGCCCGCTCTGCCACCTGGCAAAAGCTCATTCAGGGCCATGGAGACGACAGCACACTGTTAACCCTGTTCCTTTGTGTGGCCGCATCTACTACGGCAAAAACACTGCTAACTGAAAAGGCGGCGGCGAGCCTGGTGCGAAAAATCCGCAAGGACGGCTTGCAGGTGCAACTCGCCTTGGCCTTCATCAAAACCCACGCGCCTGAGCAGCACCAGCAAGACTACAGCCGCCTGTGGCTGGAATTTGTCGAAGAGGCCCAATCTACCCTGACCAGTGACCGTGACAGCAAGCTCACAGAGGCAATGTCACTGTTGCGCAGGGAATGTAACGTCGCCTGAACACTGCAGCGCTGTGCTGGCTCAGGCAGGACGTTTGGCAAACAGCAGCGAAAGCTCCCGATCCATCAAGTCGGCGTCGCCCGTATTGAGCTCAAGCAGGCGTCGCAACTGGGTCAGGCTTGGCAAATCGATGTCTTCGCACTTCATGCCCACGTTGCTGTCTTCCAGGTGAACGATTCGGCCGGCCATCTCGATGCCCTCACCATCGTCTGTCAGAGGCAGCAAAAGGCGGCATGGCTGCTGAAGCTGCAGAAGCATTGGCGTTGCCGTTCGCACCAGTGCACCTTTGAGCGCAATATCCAGCAGCGTGACATCAAGGGTCTGCTGGGCCAAATGGAGCGTGACCGGTGCGCTGAAAGGAACGCGTGAAAAAATGCGTTGACCGTCTGCCGCGATGGTGTTCATGGTGAGATCTTTCGACGAAGGCGTGGCGAGATAAAAGCAGTCTGATAGGGCGATGATACGACCTGTGCGCCAGCCGGGCAGAAAAACAGTCTGGATCCGAAACGGATGGCAAAGTGGCTCGCGCAGGTTAGAATCCCCCGCTTCGGAAGCGTGGCAGAGTGGTCGATTGCACCGGTCTTGAAATGCGTTGTAGATTGTTCATTGGAAGCTTGGCAGAGTGGTCGATTGCACCGGTCTTGAAAACCGGCAAACCGAAAGGTTTCTAGGGTTCGAATCCCTAAGCTTCCGCCAATGAAAACAAGCACTTAGCGCAAATTCAACGAGTTCGCAGTAGCTCGAGGATGGCGACAGAGAGCCCCGCTAGTCGAGGCTCTTTTGTAGGTGGAGAATTTGCAGCCCGTAAGCACACCATAAGCAGTCAGCATTTAGGCAGGGAGCACACATGCAAGTCAGCACCATTGCAGAACAGCTCTTCTTCACCACAATCCGCATCGACACCATCGCGGCGAACGGTGGGCAGGGTTCGGGCACTGGGTTCCTATTCCTGCACAAAGTTGGCGAGCAAGGCTTCCCGTTTGTTGTAACGAACAAGCATGTCGTGAATGGCATGAAGTCGGGCGCTCTGACCTTCCTGCAACGGGATGGTCAGGCTCCGCGCTTGGGACAGGGCTACCGCCTGGCTATAGAGGGCTGGCCTGATGCTTGGTTCGGACATCCCTTGCCTGACATCGACATTGCGGTGTGTCCCTTTGCGCCGCTTGAAGCTCACATCAAGCAGCAAAGCAATATGGACCTCTTTTATCGATGGGTCGATAGCAACATGATCCCAAATGAGGAGAAGTTGAAAGGGCTTGATGCTATCGAGTCGGTGACGTTTATAGGCTATCCGAACGGCATCTGGGACAGCAAGAATCTTCTTCCTGTTGCACGTCGCGGGACTACCGCCAGCCCCATTGAGGTGGACTTTGAGGGCACGCCGCGCTTTCTCGTTGACGCTTCGGTGTTCGGCGGGTCTAGTGGTAGCCCGGTTTTCATTCTGAATCAGGGGTCGTGGGCGGAGAAGAATGGTGGCCTTGTCGCTGGATCGCGCCTCATGTTCGTTGGCGTGATCGCCGCCGTCTTTCTCCGTAAGCAATGGAACGAGATCGTGGCCGTGCCCATTCCGACAGCCTCAAAGCCGATGGTGCAGAACGAGGAGATGATCGACCTTGGCATAGTGTTCAAGGCCCGCACCGTAGTCGAAACCATCGAGGCGTTTCTAAAGACGCACAACGGCGATCCATCTGCCTCGGCCGCATCGAGCACCCCTGCACCTCAGTCCGAGTAATACCGGCATCGTGTTACGGGGTGCTTATATGAATTCCGTTGAGCCAAGAAAACGGGAAGCATAGCAATCGGTTGGCGGGCAGGCCCGAATAACTGTGTGTTTGCTGTTCCTTGCCCGGAGGCATGCGCGCCACTACAGGCCACGCGGGGTGCTGACCGTAGCGGCGACAGTGTGGTGATCGCGGCCTGTGCCGCCCGCTACGCTCGCGCCGCCGTCTCAGGGCATGTCAGGCCAGTAGTAGTTGCCCGTCGAGCTGTTCTCTGCCCCAGGTATCTCGCGCAGATTCGCTGGCACAAGCAGCCCGCAGACCAGTTTCGACTGAAGCGGGACGATGTGGTGTTGGTCCTTCGCACGAAAGTCCACTAGATCGCCAATGCGGTGCAGAACTGGC
>JAGOUM010000056.1 GCA_018061265.1 Rhodoferax sp.
TCAGCGTCGCGGCTGAACATTTCGACATACGCCAGCAAGTGATGGCCAAAACTCACTGGCTGTGCCACCTGCAGGTGGGTAAATCCGGGCAGAATCACTTCAACGTGTTGTTCCGCCACATCGAGGAGCGACTTCTGCAGATCAATCAGCAGGTCGCTGATAAGGTCGATTTCCCCGCGCAACCACAGCCGCACGTCGGTGGCCACCTGGTCGTTTCTGGAGCGTCCGGTGTGCAGGCGCTTACCAGCGTCGCCGATCAGCTGGGTCAGGCGGGCTTCGATGTTGAGGTGCACGTCTTCGAGGTCGAGTTGCCACTCGAACTGGCCCGATTCGATCTCCTGGATGATCTGCACCATGCCGCGTTCGATGTCGGCCTTGTCCTGTGCGCTGATGATGCCTTGTGCCGCCAGCATTTCGGCGTGCGCCAGACTACCGGCAATATCGGCCTGCCACAGGCGTTTGTCAAAAAACACACTGGAGGTGTAACGTTTGACCAGGTCACTCATGGGTTCGGAAAACAGGGCCGACCAGGCTTGTGACTTCTTGTCGAATTGGTTTTGGCTCATGGCAAATTGGGGTTTGTGTTGGGTCTGAAAGGATCAAAGTGGGCGATGCGCCCAGGAATCAACAATAATGTGGCGTTGCGGCCTTGTTACACGCTTACGCCCGTTGATCGATGGAAGATAGCCAGATTTTATCGGTGTTCCAGGAGTCTGCCCCGCCAGCGCCAAACCTGACGCCTGATGCGTTGCTGTTTGATGCCTGTCATGTGGGTGTTGTATTGCGGGCGGTACTTTTTGTCCAGACCGTGGTCGGGGTATTGGCCATGTTTGGCAGCGCCACCCCGTTGCAGTGGTTGATGCAAGCGTCGCTAATCACCGGCGCGGCATTTCCGGCGACACTGTTCTGGCTGATTGCGACTTGTGCCCTGAAAAAGGCACTCGCCCGGTTGAAGCCCACCGTGCAAAAAATGGCTGGTATCGGGCTTGGTGCGCTCGCCGGCCTTTACGGTTGTGGGGTGCTGGTCTTGCTGGGCCTGCTTGAAACACCACCCTGGTGGGCCAGCGCATTGGCTGGCGTGCTTCTCTCGGCACTGCTGGTGGCAGCCCTGGTGATGCGTGCCAAGGGGCGCACGCCAACCACCACGACCGCCAGACTGGCAGAGCTACAGGCACGGATCCGTCCACACTTTCTGTTCAATACACTCAACAGCGCGATTGCACTGGTGCATGCCGAACCTCGCAAAGCGGAACGGCTGCTCGAAGACCTCAGTGACCTGTTTCGTTATGCATTGGCCGAACAGGCCAGCAGCGTGAGCCTGGCAGACGAAATTGCGCTGGCGCAACGCTACCTGGCCATTGAGCAAGTGCGTTTTGGTGCACGCCTGATGCTGGAATGGTCGCTCGATGACAGCGCGTCAGTGGCCAGGTTGCCGCCATTGTTGTTGCAACCGCTGGTGGAAAACGCCGTCAAGCATGGTGTTGAACCGAGTCCGCAAGGTGCGCGCATCCGTGTCAGTACGCAGCGGCGCGGTAGCACGGTGGTGATCAAGGTCAGTAACACGGTGCATGGTGCCGCTGTCCCGCCGAGCGCTGGACTCGGCCTGGCGCTGGCCAACGTGCGCGAGCGCTTGAGTCTGCTGCATGATGTGCAAAGCCGGTTTCAGCTTGGTCTGAAAAATGGCGTCTTTCAGGTCAGGATCGAGGTGCCCTTGTGACTCTACGGAGGCGGCCATGACTTTGCGGGTGCTGGTGGTGGACGATGAGTCGCTGGCCAGGTCCCGTCTGATCCGGCTGCTTGCCGATTGCACAGCGCCAGGGGCTTTGCTGGTCGGTGAGGCGGCCGACGCCACGCAGGCCATGCAATGTGTGCAGCACCAGCAAGTGGATGTGGTGCTGGCAGACATTCATATGCCGGGCGTCGATGGGTTGTCCCTGGCCACCAGCCTGCGGGCCTTGCCGCATGCGCCGACCCTGGTGTTTGTCACCGCCCACGCAGAACACGCGCTGCAGGCCTTTGAACTCGACGCTGCGGATTACCTGACCAAGCCGGTGCGGCTTGAGCGTTTACAGATAATGCTTCAAAAAGTAGAGCGAGTGGTCAATACCAGGAAAGCGCTGAATGACAATTCTTCTGCGCAAATATTGGTCATACACGAACGTACCCGGACCGAGCGTGTGCCAGTGGCCAGTGTGCTCTATTTGAAAGCCGAGCTCAAATACATCACCGTACGAACGGCCGGGCACAGTTACCTGCTGGAGGCATCATTGAGTGAACTTGAGGCGCGTTACAGCAGCCGCTTTGTGAGGATTCACCGCAACGCGCTGGTGGCAAAGCGGGCGGTGCGCTCCCTTGAAAAACACTTTGATGCGCAGGAAGGCGAGGGTTGGGAGGTGCGGCTTGATGGCATTGACGAGGCCCTGTTGGTGTCACGCCGCCAACTTGCGGCGGTCAGGGCGCTACTTTCAGGCGAAAGCCGCCAAGCTTGATTGCACCAGTTTCAGCCGGTGTTGCGCAGCCCCGCCGCAATACCGTTGATGGAAATGTGAATGCCGCGCTTGACACGCTCGTCCCCATTGCCCGCGCGGTGGCGACGCACCAGCTCCACCTGCAGGTGATGTAATGGGTCGATGTAGGGAAAGCGGTGCGCCATCGATCGCTGTAGCGAGGCATTGTTGGCCAGGCGTTGTTCCTGCCCGGTAATCAGCACCAGTGCCAGGGCGGTGCGGTGCCATTCCTGCTCAATGGCGCTGAAAATTTTCTTGCGCAGGCGGCTGTCGCTCACCAGTTCAGCGTAGCGTGCGGCCAGGGCCAGGTCACTCTTGGCCAGAACCATGTCGATGTTGGACAGCAGGGTCTTGAAGAAGGGCCATTGTTTTTCCATCTGCTGTAACAAGGCCAGGCGCTTCTCGTTGGTGTTGGCCGGAGTCTCACCCCCTTGCGGGTTGAGGAACTGCTCGACCGCCGAGCCAAACCCAAGCCAACCGGGCAAGGTCAGGCGGCACTGACCCCAGCTGAAACCCCAGGGGATCGCCCGCAGGTCTTCGATGCGCTGAGTGGCTTTGCGCGAGGCGGGACGTGACCCAATATTGAGCTCGGCGATTTCCCGGATTGGCGTGGCCTGAAAGAAATACTCGGTGAACCCGGGGGTCTCGTACACCAGTTTGCGGTAGGCTGCCATGCTGGCCGCCGACAGTTCAGCGGCGGCCTGAAGAAATGTGGCTTTGGCGGGTTTGGTGCGCTGCAACAGGGTTGCCTCAAGTGTCGCGGCCACCAGAGTTTCCAGATTGCGCCTGCCAATTTCCGGATTGGCGTATTTGGAGCCGATAACTTCGCCCTGCTCGGTCAGGCGGATCTGCCCGCGTACCGTGCCGGGTGGTTGCGCCAGAATGGCCTGGTAACTTGGCCCGCCGCCTCGTCCCACGGTGCCGCCGCGCCCATGGAACATGCGCAGTTGGATGAAGTCGGGGTTTACCGGCGTTGGATGTTGCTGGTTGATCGCGTCAAACAGTTGCGCCAGCGCAATCTCGGCACGGTATAGCTCCCAGTTGCTGGTAAAAATGCCGCCATCCTTGTTGCTGTCCGAGTAGCCCAGCATGATGTCCTGCTCTCCATACTGATCGGAATTGCCGCGTTGAACCATGGCCTTGATGCCGGGCAGGTCATAAAACGCCTTCATGATGGGTGCCGCCTGGCGCAGGTCTTCGATGGTTTCGAACAAAGGCACCACGATCAGATCGGCGCTGCTGTCGGGCGCGTCCAGCGTGCCGTGCATCAGCGCCACCTCTTTTTGCAGCAGCAACACCTCCAGTAAGTCGCTGACGGTTTCAGTGTGGCTGATGATGTAGTGACGGATGGCCTGCGCGCCAAACTGCGAACGCATGGTTTTCGCAGCCTCAAACACACCGATTTCACTCAAGGTGTGTTCGCTGTACTGGGCACCCATCACCCGCAGCGCCCGGGCATCATTGAGCAACTGCAGCAGCAGGCTGATCTTGGCGGCTTCGTCAAGCAAGGCGTAATTCGGCGTGATGCGGGCCGTGGCCAGCAACTCGTTGAGTACCAGCTCATGTTGGTCGGAACTTTGCCGTAAGTCCACGGTGGCCAGATGAAAGCCAAACACCTCAACCGCGCGGACCAGCGGCTGCAGGCGTTGTGCGGCCAGGGCGTGGGCTCGATGCGCCAGCAAGGCGGCTTCGATGACCCTTAGGTCGGTCAACAGGGCTTGGGCGTCTGGATACGGGTTTTGTGGCGGTACGGCATGGCGAGCCGCATCGCCTCCGGTCAGGGTCTTGAGTGTTGCTGCCAGTCGTGAATACATGCCGATCAATGCTCGGCGGTACAACTCGTCTTTGCGATGCGCGTTGCAGTCAGGTGACGCTTGCGCCAGCGTCAGCATGTCGGGGGGAAAGTCGACCAGCATGTTCGAGAGTGACAGCTCACTGCCCAGGTAATGCACCTCGGTCAGGTAATGCCGCAGCACCACATCGGCCTGGCGCCGCAGCGCATGGCCAAGGGTTTGTGCGTTAACAAAAGGGTTACCATCACGATCACCGCCAATCCACTGGCCCATGCGCAGAAAGCTCGGGATCGGGTGTTCGCCAAGTGCCGCTTCCAGATTGGCGTAGAGGCGCGGGATCTCGCGCAGGAAGGTGGACTCGTAATAACTCATCGCGTTCTCGACTTCGTCGGCGACCGTCAGCTTGGCAAAGCGCAGCAAGCGGGTCTGCCAGAGTTGCAGCACCCGCGCCCGCAATTGCAGCTCGTTGCCTGCCAGTTCACGCGGTGTCAGTGCGTCTGACGCGACCCGGTAGGCGGCGGCCTGGGCCTGGATGTCGTCCCGTGCGGTCAGCAGGTGAGCGATATCACGTTCGGCATCGAGAATACTTTTGCGCTGAACCTCGGTGGGATGCGCCGTCAACACCGGTGAGACGAAGCAGTGGGCCAGCATGGCGCTAACAGCGCTGGGGCCGAGACCTGCATCGGCCAGTCGTTGCAGGCTGAGTTCGATGCTGCCCTCGCGCAGATGGCCGGCACGGTCGTGCACGGCGCGCCTTCGGATGTGGTGGCGATCCTCGGCCAAGTTGGCCAGATGGCTGAAATAGGTGAAGGCACGCACCACGCTGACGGTCTGGTCATTGCTCAAGGATTTGAGCAGTCTTTTGAGCGCTTTGTCGGCCTCGTGGTCGGCATTGCGGCGGAAAGCCACCGACAGTTGTCGCACTTGCTCAATCAGTGCGTAGGCGGCGTCGCCCTCCTGCTCGCGAATTACATCGCCCAGAATGCGGCCCAGCAGCCGGATGTCATCAATCACCGGTTGCTCACTGTTGTCGGGTCGGGGTTTGGCTTGGGCTCGGAGCGTTTTGGTCATGGTGTTAGTGGAATGGAGTGCTTGTGAACCTGAACACAAGCAAGAGTCATGCTAGCATTCCCGGCTCTGTCGGTATTACAAAAAGGTTACGGCCAAGACGCCTTTGTTTATGAGCAAATTTACCATCGCGACACGCGAAAGCCGCCTGGCCATGTGGCAGGCAGAGCATATTCAGGCCCGCTTGCGCCAGTTGGGACATCAGGTCGAAATATTGGGAATGACCACGCTGGGCGACCAGATCCTGGACCGGGCACTGAGCCAGATTGGCGGCAAGGGCCTGTTTGTCAAAGAGCTTGAAGTGGCTCTGGAGCAGGGGCGTGCCGATCTGGCGGTGCACTCGCTGAAAGACGTGCCGATGGATCTTCCCGACGGCTTCAGTCTGGTGGGTGTCATGGAGCGCGAAGATCCGCGGGATGCCTTTGTGTCCAACCGGCATGCCAGCCTGCAGGCATTACCGCTCGGCGCCGTGGTGGGCACCTCCAGCCTGCGCCGTATGGCGCTGCTGCGAGCCTTGCGTCCGGACCTGAAGATCGAACCGCTGCGTGGCAACCTGGATACCCGTCTGCGCAAATTGGACGACGGCCAGTACGACGCCATTGTGCTGGCAGCGGCCGGTCTTAAACGTCTCGGCTTGACCCAGCGTATCCGTGATTTATTCGAGCCCTCGGTGATGTTGCCGGCGGCCGGACAGGGGGCGCTGGGGATTGAGGTGCGCAGTGACCGTCAGGACGTGGCGCTGGCGCTGGCACCGCTGGTGCACCAGCCGACATGGCTGAGAATCGCCGCCGAACGGGCCGTCAGCCGGGCCATGGGGGGAAGTTGCTCGATGCCCCTGGCCGCGTATGCCACGCTCGAACAGGGCAGTTTGTTACTGGAGGCGGCTTGGGGTGACGTGGACGGAAAACATGATCTGGTGCGCGTGCAGGGGCAGGCGGTGGTGACAGATCTGGCCGATGCTGCCGCGCTGGGGGCCAGGGTGGCGGCCCAACTGCAGGCGCAGGTGTTGGCGCAAGGCGGCGAGTTGCCGCAGCTGACCTGAAATCTGCCGGCCATGCGGCTGATCATTACCCGGGTGCAGCCCCAGGCGCAGCAATGGGTGCAAGCGCTGGGTGATCAGGGTCATGCGGCTGTGGCGCTGCCACTGATTGAAACCCGGGGGCTACGCGATGTCAGCGCGCTGCAGCGTGCCTGGCAGAACATCAGCAGCTACCACGCGCTGATGTATGTCAGTGCCCATGCGGTAAAGTATTTTTTCAATGAAAAACCGGACCTAGCGCTTATTTCAGAAGGGTTTGATGCACTTGAAACAAGAGCATGGGGCACCGGGCCCGGAACGCGCCATGCCTTGTTGGCGCACGGTGTGCCAGAGGCTCTGGTCGATACCCCACCCATCGCTTTGGGGCAATTCGACTCCGAAACCCTCTGGCAACTGGTGCAAACCCAGGTGCAGCCCGGCACGCAGGTGCTGATTGTGCGCGGTGACACACCGGGCAGTGATGAACCTGCACCCCAGGGCGTTGGCCGTGACTGGCTGGCACAACACTTGGCGGCGGCCGGTGCAGTCGTCGATTATGTGGTGGCTTATCAGCGCGGTGCTCCACAGTGGGACCGGGAGCAACTGGAAGTGGCCGCAAGCGCTGTGCAGGATGGTTCGGTATGGGTGTTCAGCAGTGCTGAGGCGCTGGCCAATTTGAGTGGCCTGCTCCCGGGCCAGGACTGGTCAGGAACACCGGCTGTCGCGACCCATGTGCGAATTGCCCAGGCCGCGCGACAGCTGGGTTTTGTCCGGGTGGCGCTGGCGAGCCCGGCACTGCCCAGCGTGCTGGCGTCGCTAGAATCCATCACATGAGCGAGCCCCCTCCCGAGACCAGCCAGGCTGATGCGGCGACCCCTGCCAAGGTGGTGGTACCGCCGACCGCGGCGCAGGGCCCTGCACCACAGCGGTCTCTGACCCTGCTGGTGGGTGCATTGGCGCTGGCCGGGCTGCTGCTGGTGGCCATGTTGTGGCAAAAGGTCGGCAACATGCAGGAGCAACTGGCCCGGCAAAGTGCTGACGCTCAGGCGCAGTCCCTTGAGGCACGGGCCCTGGCCAGGCAGGCGGTGGCGCTGGCGCAGGAAACTTCGGCACGTGCGGCCGTGTTGGACGCCCGATTGAGTGAAGTGGCCCTGCACCGCAGCCAGCTAGATGAGCTGATGCGCAGCCTGTCACGCTCTCGTGATGAAAATCTGGTGGTGGACATCGAGGCGGCCTTGCGTCTGTCGCAGCAGCAGGCGCAGTTGACGGGAAGTGTCGAGCCCTTGTTGGCCGCACTCAAAAGTGCCGATCAGCGGCTGATGCGTGCCGCACAACCCAATCTGGCTTTGTTGCAGCGCGCCATCGCGCGCGACATCGACCGGGTCAAATCCGCTGCGGTCAGCGATACCCCCAACATGTTGGTCAAGCTGGATGAACTGGTGATCCTGGCCGATGAATTAACCCTGGCCAATGCGGTGGCACCTTCACTGGAAGTCAAACCCAAGGCGGCTGAAAAAGCGTTGCCGGTGCCCGCAGGCTGGTGGGAGAGACTACTGCCGCTGGTGCTCAAAGAGGCGCAAAGCCTGGTACGGGTGAGCCGCATCGAGTCACCCGAGGCAGCGCTGCTGTCCCCGGAGCAGTCGTTTTTTGTGCGTGAAAATCTCAAGCTCAAGTTGCTCAACGCCCGTCTGGGGCTGTTGTCCAGGCAGCTTGATTCGGCCAGTGCCGACCTGCGGGTGGCAGAGGCTGTGATCAAGAAGTACTTTGATCGCGAGGCACGTAAGACCAGGGCGGCCAGTGCCCTGCTGCAGCAGGTACAGGGTCAGATGCGTTATTTGCAGATCCCTCGCATTGACGAAACGCTCGCCGTGCTGGCCACGGCGGCGGCTGGACGCTGACCATGCGGGCCGCCATTTGGCTGCTGGGCTTGTTCGGAGTGGCCGTTGCCCTTGCTCTGTTTGCCAGTGGCAATGGAGCCACCATCACGGTTTACTGGCCACCCCATCGGGTGGATCTGTCACTTAATCTGGTGCTGTTGCTGCTGCTACTGTTTTTTGTGCTCATTCATCTGGCGCTCAAGGCCTTGTCAGCGCTGTTGGCCATGCCGCGCCAGGCACACAACTGGCGCCTGCGGCATCAGGAACGGGTGATCCAGTCAGCCTTGCTGGACGCTTTGTCGCACCTGATTGCCGGTCGGTTTATCCGTGCCCGAAAAGCTGCAGAGTTGGTATTGGCGCGGGATTCAGCGATGACTCGCCATGGTCAGGCAGGCGTCGATGCCGCACGGCTGCGGGTGTTGGCGCATTTATTGGCTGCCGAAAGCGCACAGGCGTTGCAGGATAAACCGGCACGCGACAAACACTTTCAGTCAGCACTGACTCAGGCGTCCTTGAGCGATGCCAGTGGTACGCGGGAAGGCGTGCTGTTGCGTGCGGTGCGCTGGGCGCTGGAAGACCGCAACGCAAGCTCGGCGCTGGACTGGCTGGAGCAACTGCCGTCCGGCGTGGCCAGGCGCACGGTTGCGTTACGTCTGCGCTTGAAGGTGGCCCGACTGGCAGGGCGTATCGAAACCGCATTGGAAACAGCGCGCCTGCTGATCAAACACCGCGCTTTTTCCCCTGCCGCTGCACAGAGTCTGGTGCGCGCACTGGCAATCGAGTGGTTGCAAACAGCCGGCGAACCGGAGCAACTGCAGCACATTTGGCAACAGCTGGAGACCGGTGAACAGGCGATGCCCGAAGTGGCCACGGTGGCGGCCGGGCGTTTGCTGCGTCTTGGCGGCGACGTCCATACCGCATTTGGCTGGTTGTTGCCGGTTTGGGAGCGGATGGTGAACGGCGAGGGCCTGAGTCCGGAACAGGCGGTGGTGCTGGTACGGGTGATGGAAAACGGCATGTCTGCCTCACGCAATACCCTGGATATCCAATGGCTGTCGCGGATAGAACACGCGCAGCGACAACGCCCAGGCGACGCCAACCTCCAGTATCTGGCCGGGGTGGCGTGTTTGCATCTGGAGCTTTGGGGCAAGGCGCAGCAACTGATCCGTCAGGCTTTGCCTCGTCTGGGGGATGCCGGTCTGCTGTCGCGTGGCTGGCAAGTGCTGGCTGAATTGGCACAGCGCCAGGGTGATGAGGCACAGGCTGCGCAGGCCTGGCGAAATGCGTCCCAGGCGACTCTGGTGCGCAAGTCCTGATTCTGATCAACAAAGGCGCAGTAACCCGCAGATGCCGTGTGTTCTTTGCGTGACGTGGCGTGCTTTCAAGTCTATGATTTGTGCATGACCACATTCATTGAACACATTGTCAAGCTGACTGACCATCGCGATCGCGATTTGCTGGAACTCACGCTTTCCAAGGCACTGATAGACCTGTTGCCGGTCAGCCGTATTGTGATTGCTCGCGTCATGCGAGAGGACGGCGTGCAGCGATGGCTCGAGGTGGCCCGGCTCGATGCCAAAGGTGGCGGACGTGTCATTGATCCGCTTCGTGTCGACTTTCAGTCGCTGGTCAAGCTTGAAGACGCCAGTGACCGTCTGCAGTGCTTGACCACCCGGGAGCGGGTCGAGATCGCCTGGGCTGGGCCCGACGGGCCGCGGGTCACCATGCTGCCGCTGTTTTCGGACTCACGCAGCGATGACCAGGGTGTGCTGGAATTACATTCGGATGCCGCCTTGCAACCCGATGATTTGGCGCTGGTGGATTATTTGCGCCGGATTTACCGCAATATGTACACCTTGCTTGAGTACAGTGACCGCGATGCCTTGACTGGTCTTTTGAACCGCAAGTCACTCGACAATGCCTTTTACAGTGCGGTGCTGGAAGATCTGGATGGTTCTACAGGAGCAGCCCCATCTTCAGTTGTCCCTGGGCAGGAGCGACGTCACCGTGTTCCCGTCAACTATTGGCTGGGATCAGCCTGTGTTGACAACTATGCACTGATTGACGACAAACACGGGCGTGCTGTTGTTGAGGACGTGTTGCAACTGGTGGCGCGCATCATGAGCAACACCTTTCGTACCTACGATCGCCTGTACCATTTTGGTGGTCAGGATTTTGGTGTGTTGATGCATTGCCCCGACGAAGCGCTGGTGCTGTCGGCGTTTGACCGGTTCCGCGCCAATGTCGAGAAGTTCAATTTTGCCCGGGTTGGGCGGGTGACCGTCAGCTGCGGATTCACCAGTGTTATGGCTGACGATTCGCCGGCAAGTGCCCTGGAAAAAACGCAACTGGCAGTGAACTTTGCCCGCCGCGGTGGCGGCAACAAGGCCAGCAGTCACCTCGGCCTGGTGCGCCGGGGTTTTTTTGGGGCTCCGGCACCTGTCGTAGTCAGTGAAACGGATTAAACCGTGTTGTCGCTGCGCTCAAATGGCAACTCGATGTTGCGCAGATCACGTTTGGTTTCGACCAGGATCAGCGGGCGCTCGTCAACGGTCGCCACAGCTGGCCGCTCACGCGGGATGTGAACGGGTTGAACTTCGGCCGCAATGGCCGCTTGCACCTGGGCGATCTTGGTGGCGTCGGAATTGACCCACAACAAGCCGGATTTTTTTGCCATTTCAGCCAGCTCATCTACCGGCAAGTCGTAGGCCTGTACCTTGGTCGTCGCGTCGAGCGGCTCGGCCGGTGCTGATCCGGTTTCAGTGGTCGTCCCAATGGGTTCGATCACCGGCGTGGCCACGCTGGGGGCCTCAACCGGCCGGGATAAGGACCGTATTGGGGGCGCCAAATTGGCTGGCGCGATCACTGTCACCGGCAAATCATCCGCATTGGAGACCTCGGCCCCAGGTGGCACGGGCAGGGCAAATCCGGGCAGGTCGGCCTGCGCCTCCGGTTCTGTCACAACCGGCGCGACATTGAAATAGGACTTGCGTGGTGCTTGCGCGTCGTCCTGGGGGCTGGCGGTCTCAGGATTTGCTTCCAGTGGCAAGGCCGACTGCTCGTTTTCCGTTGTGCTGGCACGCTCACTGCGGGGTTTGCGATCGCGCCCATACCGGTCACGCGAGCGTTTTTCACGCGGTGGTGCCTCGGCGCGGACGCCACCTTCGGACTCAGCGGCGGTTGGATCACCCGATGGCATCGCGGTATCGTCGGTCGCTTCGGTCGCTTCGGTTGCCTCAGGGCGCAACTCGTCGGATGGACGGGTATTGCGAGGCGGGCGGCGCTCACCACGGTTGCTGTTGCGGCCGCTGCGGTCAGGCTTGCTCTCGTTTCGCTGGGCTTCGTTGGCGGACAGGTTGGCTAGCGACTCGGTCGTGATCACCTCGGTGTTGACACCATTGGTCTGCGGGTCCTGCCGCTCACGCTGAGGCGCTGGCCGATCGGCACGGTTGCTGCGGTCACCGCGGTTGCTTCGTTCGCCTCGGTCAGTGCGTCCGCCTCGTCCTTCAGTGCGGGGGGGGCGGCCCTCGCTGCGATCGGTCCGCGGCTCATTGCGACGGTTGCCGTCACGTGAGGGGCGGCCTTCACGTGGGCTGGGAGGCTCAGTCGTTGGTGTTTCCTGACGGGCCACTGGCACCGGTGCCTCCACAGGTGCTGCTGAAAAAAGATTCTTCAACCATCCGAAAAAGCCCTTTTCAATCACCGCTGGGGATGCAGCCAACGCCGGTGCTGCAGGCGCGGGCACAGCCACTGGTTCTGGCTTGACGGGTGCTACCGGTGCTGGTGCGTCGGGCAGTACGCCCTTGATGACAGGCGTCTGTCGATTGGTCGGTTCTTGCGAGCGGCGCGTGACGGCGGTGGCGTCTTCGACTTCTTCCGCCATTTTGTAGCTGGCGGTGATGTTGTCCAGGCGTGGGTCGTCGTGTTTCAGTCGCTCTAGCTTGTAGTTGGGCGTTTCCAGCGACTTGTTGGGCACCATCAGCACGTTGATGCGCTGCTTGAGCTCGATTTTGGCAATCTCGGTCCGTTTTTCGTTCAGCAAGAAGGATGCCACTTCCACCGGCACCTGGCACAGCACCGAGGCGGTGTTGTCTTTGAGCGACTCTTCCTGAATGATGCGCAGAATCTGCAGGGCACTGGATTCGGTATCCCGGATGTGGCCCGAGCCGCCGCAGCGCGGGCAGGGGATAGAGGCGCCTTCAGACAGGGCCGGGCGCAGCCGCTGACGGCTCATTTCCATCAGGCCAAACTTGCTGATGGTGCCAAATTGCACGCGGGCGCGGTCCTGGCGCAGCGCGTCGCGCAGGCGGTTTTCGACATCACGGCGGTTGCGGCTTTCTTCCATGTCAATGAAGTCGATGACGATCAGCCCACCGAGGTCACGCAGGCGCGCCTGGCGTGCTACTTCTTCTGCGGCTTCGAGGTTGGTGCGGGTGGCGGTCTCTTCGATGTCGCCACCTTTGATCGCGCGCGCCGAGTTGACGTCGATCGATACCAGTGCTTCGGTGTGGTCGATGACGATCGCACCGCCGCTGGGCAGTGTGACCGTGCGAGCGTAGGCCGACTCGATCTGGTGCTCGATCTGAAAACGGCTGAACAGGGGCGCGTCGTCGCGGTAACGTTTGACACGTGCCGCATGCTCGGGCATCACATGCGCCATGAACTGCTGCGCCTGGTCGTACACGTCGTCGGTGTCGATCAAGATGTCGCCGATGTCGTGGTTGAAGTAGTCACGAATGGCGCGAATCACCAGGCTGGATTCTTGATAAATCAGGAACGCGCCCTTGCCACCCTTGGCCGCACCGTCAATGGCTGCCCACAGTTTGAGCAGGTAGTTCAGGTCCCATTGCAATTCAGGCGCGCTGCGGCCAATGCCGGCGGTGCGCGCGATGATGCTCATACCATTCGGGTATTCGAGCTGATCAAGCGCCTCCTTGAGCTCGGCGCGGTCTTCGCCCTCGATGCGGCGGCTCACCCCACCGCCACGCGGGTTGTTGGGCATCAGCACCACATAACGGCCGGCCAGCGAAACAAAGGTGGTCAGCGCCGCGCCCTTGTTGCCGCGCTCTTCTTTTTCGACCTGAACCAGCAGTTCCTGGCCTTCCTTGATGGCGTCCTGGATACGTGCCTGGCTGACCGCCACGCCGGGCTGGAAATACTGGCGAGAGATTTCCTTGAACGGCAGAAAGCCGTGCCGGTCTTCGCCGTAGTCGACAAAACAGGCCTCCAGTGAGGGCTCGACGCGTGTCACCACGGCCTTGTAGATGTTGCCTTTGCGCTGTTCGCGCCCTTCGATCTCAATTTCGTAGTCGAGCAGTTTTTGCCCGTCCACCACCGCCAGGCGGCGTTCTTCCGCCTGAGTGGCGTTGATCAACATGCGTTTCATGATTCGCGTTCCTTCAATTCAAATATCAAACCATCGCTCACAAGGAGCTCTTGACACACGAACTGACGCTTTGAAATGACGAGGAAACAGCCGGAGAACCCGGACTCACACGGTGAGTCTGGGTGTAGGCGCGTGGAGGGGAGCGGTCGGGCTTGGGGTTGGATTTGCTATCTTATAAACAGCTATTCGCGCCCATTTGACGGGCGCTGATGCCCAATGCGAGCCTGTAAACAGCGCGGTTTTACGCTGCAGGCAAGTACACATCAGGGTCATCAACACAAACATAAACGCTTCATTCCATTCACAGCAGATTGCTATGAATTTTGGGTATTCCGATTCAGGGTTTCAAGGCATCGTCTTGACCAGTCACCTGTCATGCCACGGTGAGCCAATGGGGCCACAGTCTGCAAACCAGGTGCCTGGCGGTATCGACTTTTATGTCGCAGTGCAAGGCGGGTTGTCGGCCGGTGAACTAAACTTCACCAAACGCCGACTACTTTTCAGTTAAATCAACCACTTACAGCACCGCGACAGTGAAAGTCATTATAGGGGGCAATCCTGCTCCGAGTGCTCCCGCCGTAAAAACCGTTTGTATCGACGAGGATGCGGCTGGGCAGCGCGTTGACAACTACCTGATGCGACTGCTCAAGGGGGTCCCCAAAACACACGTTTACCGGATGATCCGTGGCGGTGAGGTGCGGATCAACAAGGGGCGCGTCGGAGCTGACACACGCCTGGCTGCTGGCGACTTGTTGCGGATTCCCCCGGTCAGAGTGTCTGCCCGCGTGGAGGAGAAAAGTGCTGAAATGGCGGCCCAGACGCGGCGCACGGCACCCGCCAGGGACTTCACGGTGCTGCTGGAAGACGAGTACCTGATGGCGATCGACAAGCCCGCTGGTGTGGCCGTGCATGGTGGGTCCGGGGTGAGTTTTGGCGTGATCGAGCAATTGCGCATGGCACATCCGGCGGCGCGTTTCCTTGAGCTGGTTCATCGCCTGGACCGTGAGACCAGCGGTATCCTCTTGGTGGCCAAAAAACGCAGCGCGCTGAAAAACCTGCAGGATCAGTTCCGCGAACGCCAGACGGGCAAGACTTATCTGGCGCTGGTGCGGGGTTGCTGGCCTGCCCGTCTGAAAGTGCTTGACAAGCCGCTGCACAAATATGTTCTCGCCGATGGCTCAGACCCACAGTCTGGCGAGCGCCGAGTCAAGGTGGTGGCGCGTGATGACCCGAACGGCATGCCGGCGGTGACGCTGGTTCGGGTGCGTGCATCGTGTCCGACCTGTTCACTGCTTGAGGTCACCATCAAGACCGGCCGTACCCACCAGATTCGTGTCCATCTTGCCAGTGAAGGGTATCCGATACTGGGAGATGACAAGTATGGCGACTTTGATTGCAACAAGAATCTGGCGTGTGGCAGTGTCGCCCAGCCCGGGCTGCGTCGAATGTTTTTGCACGCCTGGCGGCTTCAGTTCAAACACCCTGGTTCGGGCGAGCGCCTGGAACTTCTGGCGCAACTGCCAGTTGAACTGGCACGATTTGCTGTTGCCGCGCTGGGTGAGGCTGCTGTGCAGCCTGAGCCTGTGCACTGTCAGACCACCAACCTGACTGAACCATCATGACTAACCGACGTTTTGACCTGATTGCCTTTGATTGGGATGGCACCCTGTTTGATTCAACTGCCATCATCACCCGATGTATCCAGGCCGCTGTGCGAGATGTGGGTGGCACGGTACCGACGGATCAAGAGGCATCGTATGTGATCGGCATGGGTTTGATGCAGGCGCTGGCCCACGCCGCGCCCGATGTCCCCAGAGACCGCTACCCGGCCCTGGGAGACCGGTATCGGCATCATTACTTTGCCATTCAGCATGAAATCAGCCTGTTCGATGGGATCTTGCCCATGCTTGACAAGCTCAAGGCACGTGGCCACTGGCTCGCCGTGGCGACCGGAAAAAGCCGCCGCGGACTTGATGAGGCCTTGGGCACGGTGGCGTTATCAGGGCGGTTCGATGCCTCTCGCACGGCCGACCAGACCGCAGGAAAACCGGATCCCCTGATGCTGCGCGAACTGATGGCCGAGTTTGATGCGTCACCACAGCGCACCTTGATGATTGGTGATACCACCCATGACCTGCAAATGGCGCTCAACGCGGGCTGTGCCAGTGTGGCCGTCAGTTATGGCGCCCATGACCCTGCGGCTTTTGCTGAGCTCGGACCCTTGTATGTGGCACACAGCGTGACGCAGCTGGACGATTGGCTACACCGGCATGGCTGATTGGAACCGGTGATGCCCAAGCTGCCAAGCGTTAACCGGCCGGATCCAGATCCGGTCCAATTCCGGCACAACCGCTTGTGCACATCCGATGCACTTGAAAACAGCGGCAGTGCCATTCCCTTTGAGGTGTTTTACCACGCTCAGCACTGCTCGGCCTTCGCCGTGCGCTATGCCGGTGTGGTTTACGCCTACCTGAATCGCTGCAGCCATGTGCCGATGGAGATGGATTACCTGCCTAACCAGTTTTTTGACAGTACCGGACACTGGTTGATGTGTGCCACGCATGGCGCCATGTACGCCCCGCAAACCGGCCATTGCAGCCTGGGGCCGTGCCGGGGTGGCCTGATCAAAATCGAGACCAGTGAAACCGGCGGTGTCGTGTACTGGCATACTTCCGACAAATTCCAACCTGGCTCGAGCCCATGACAGACCCTCTTGAACCCAACGGTGGCACCATGCCGGACGCTGGCGACTTTACCCAAAGCCAGGCGCCCCGTTCGTCGGCTGACAAGCCTGCGAAATCGGTGGCGGACGTCGCGATCAGTACCACTCCCGGCTGGGAGCGGGCCACACTGGAGAAACTCGCCTTTGCGACCTTGCATGAGCAGCGACTGGCGCGTCGTTGGCGCACCTTTGTCAGGCTGGCCTGGCTGGGTTTTTTCATCACGCTGGTTTGGCTGGGGCTCAACGAAGGTGGTTCCAGCCAGAACGTCAGTACGCCGCACACGGCGGTGGTCGAGATTCAGGGTGAGATTGCATCCGATACCGAGGCCAGCGCCGAACTGGTGGTGGCTGCTGTCCGGTCAGCGTTTGAGGATGCCGGGGCGCAGGGTGTGGTGCTGCTCATCAACTCTCCTGGTGGCAGTCCGGTGCAGGCGGGCATCATCAACGACGAGGTGATCCGCCTGAAGGAGTTGCACCAGAAGCCGGTGTATGCGGTGGTTGAAGAGTCCTGTGCGTCGGCCGCGTATTACATTGCCGTGTCGGCGGACAAGATTTTTGTCGACAAAGCCAGCATTGTTGGCAGCATTGGTGTACTGATGGATGGATTTGGCTTCACCGGGCTGATGGATAAGCTCGGCGTCGAGCGCCGCCTGATGACCGCGGGCGAGAACAAGGGGTTTCTGGACCCGTTCAGCCCACAAACCGAGAACCAGCGGGCCTTCGCCCAGGCCATGCTGAACCAGATCCACCAGCAATTCATCGACGTGGTCAAAGCCGGGCGCAAGGACCGTTTGAAAGAAACGCCAGAAACCTTCAGTGGACTGTTCTGGAGCGGTCAGCAAGCCATTGAACTGGGCCTGGCAGATCAGTTGGGCAGTCTGGATTATGTGGCGCGTGAGGTCATCAAGGCCGAGGAACTGATCGACTACACGCGCCGTGAAAACGTGGCTGAGCGCCTTGTCAAACGTTTTGGCGCGGCCATGGGCGCAGGCGGGGTTCAGGCCCTTCGTGCCTCGGCGAATATTCGATAAAATATGGCCTTAGCGCTTACCTGAATTAGCTTTGTAGCTATCAAGTTTATTTTTTCTAACGGCCAATGGCAAAGACGGCAGGTGTATCGTTGTCCAGTGGTGCCGGGGCCAGCTTCCATTTGCTGATGATCTGGCTGGCACACGCCGATCGCGCCAGTGTCAGTCCGCTGCTGACAGCGAGCCGGGTGTTGGGCTGCAGGTTGTGCAGCAAGGCCTGTAGCAAAACCAGATTGCGGTAAGGTGTTTCAATAAAGATCTGAGTTTGCCCGGTGCGCAAAGCCAGCGCTTCCAGCTCACGGATTCGGCCGCCGCGCGCCACCGGGTCCTGTGGAAGGTAGCCCACAAAAGCAAAGCTTTGGCCATTGAGGCCACTGGTCGCCAACGCCAGCAGCAGCGACACCGGACCGACCAGTGGGCAGACGGTGATTCCCAAATCATGTGCGGCGCGTACCACAGAGCTGCCAGGGTCTGCCACCGCCGGAATGCCGGCCTCACTGATCAAGCCGATGTCCGAACCAGCCAAGGCAGGTTGCAGCAAATGCCGGGCGTCAAAATCACCGCTGTGGTCACCTTTTTTGTGTACCGAGCGTGGCAACTCCACCAGCGTCATCTGTTGAATGGGGCAGCACAGGGGGAGCACAGCATCCACCCGCTTGAGGTAGGCACGGGTGGATTTGGCGTTTTCGCAGATCCAGTTGGACAGGCCTGCTGCCTGTTTCAGGCTACCCAAGGGCAGTGTGTCCTGCAAGTCGGATGACTCATTACAGCCGAAATCCAGGGGAGCTGGCACCAGGAAAAGTCTGCCGAGCATGCGCTCACGTGTCATATGGGTCATGTTCAGAGCACCCTGATTCCGGCGGCCTCGATCAGTTGGCAGGTACGGATCAGCGGCAGACCCACCAATGCGGTCGGGTCGTCGTTGTCAATACGCGCCAAAAGCGCAATACCGAGTCCCTCACTCTTGGCGCTGCCGGCACAGTCGTAAGGCTTTTCAGCCAGCAGGTAGGCTTCAATCTGCGCGTCACTGAACTCCCGGAAAGTCACGTTGACCTGTGCCAGTTCGGTTCGTGAAAAGCCGGTGGCCAGGCAAACTACCGACAGTGCCGTCTGAAACACCACCATCTTGCCCCGCATGGCCTGCAACTGGGCAACTGCGCGTGTGTGGGTACCGGGCTTGCCCAGTGCCTGACCACTCAGGTCAGCAACCTGGTCGGAGCCAATCACAACCGCCTCGGGGTGAATTTCAGCCACGGCCTGCGCCTTGGCGAGCGCCAGTCGCGTGGCCAGGTCGGGTGGTGTTTCCGCAGGCAGTGGGGTCTCGTCGACCTGGGGTGCCTGCACGGTAAAGGGGACTCGCAGGCGCTCAAGCAATTGGCGACGGTACAGCGAAGTCGAAGCCAGAATCAGTTGACGGGGTACAGGATGGTGCATCCCCGGATTCTCTTACACTGCCGACCATGAAAGACCACACGCTTCCACCGCGCCTGGACATCCGGCACGCCGCGCAGGCCGATACCCGTCTTGAGGGGCAACTGCCGATAAAAAAATGGGAGCGTCTAAGTGCTGAATCCAATGGCCAGGGGCTAGATCAACCAGTGTATTGGTCGGCGCATGTGACGAACCGTGAGGGTGAGACCGGACAGGCTGAACCTTGGTTGCAGTTGCAGGTGCGTGCGCCGATGGTGCAAATCTGCCAGCGTTGCCTGGAGCCGGTCGAGGTGGCGGTCGAGATTGATCGCAGCTTCCGCTTTGTCGCCAATGAGGCCATCGCAGAAACGCAGGACGACGAATCGGACGAAGACCTGCTGGTGATCAGCCGCGAGTTTGATCTGGCTGCGCTCATCGAAGACGAGGTATTGCTGGATTTGCCACTGATTTCGCGCCACGACGTGTGCCCGGTGCCGGTCAAACTTGCCGCAGTGGATCCGGATTTTGACCAGTCTGCCGAGAAACCCAATCCATTTGCCCAGTTGGCGCAGCTCCGGCAGCCGAAGCAGGATTGAGGGGTTTGGCAATGCGGACGCAGCCTCCTTATTGATTCCAATCTGACTATCAGCTATACTCTGCGGCTTTCGCGCAAGTCCAGCCTGCGCAGTTCACCAACCCCAAGCTGCCTGTGATCTGATAGATCGGAAAGGTGGCAAACAGCCTTTCAGGAGCCGATCATGGCCGTTCAGCAAAACAAGAAATCTCCATCCAAGCGCGGTATGCACCGTTCACACAATGCATTGACCGTGCCTGGCATTGCCATTGAGCCAACCACTGGCGAGACCCATCTGCGCCACCACATCAGCCCAACCGGGTTTTACCGTGGCCGCAAGGTGCTCAAGACAAAATCCGAAGCCTGATACCCGTTCCGGTATTCCTGGCCCGAGGCTGCCTGTTGTGTGGCCCCGGGCTTTTGTCTTTCTGCGACCTCCCTTCGACAGCCTGAACCATCGGGCCAGCCACTGATGTCTCCTGCCTCGTTGAGCCTCACATGATCACCATCTCTGTTGACTGCATGGGCGGTGATCATGGTCCCCATGTCACATTGCCGGCCTGCACCGCGTTTCTCGAACAGCACCCCGATGCCCAGCTGATTGTGGTGGGTTTGCCGGAGTGTTTTGCGGGCTATACCCACCCACGCGCCCGTCTGGTGCACGCCAGCGAGGTGGTGTTGATGGATGATCCACTGGAAGTTGCGCTGCGCCGCAAGAAGGACTCATCCATGCGTGTGGCGATTGCGCAGGTCAGGGACGGTGCGGCGCAGGCGGCAGTTTCGGCTGGCAACACGGCGGCACTGATGGCGATTTCGCGTTACCTGCTCAAAACCCTTGATGGTATTGACCGCCCGGCCATCGCGGGTCAGATCCCCAACGCCAAGGGATCAGGCACCACCGTGCTGGATATGGGAGCCAATGTGGATTGTGCTGCCGAGCACCTGGTGCAGTTTGCGGTGATGGGTTCGGCCCTGGTGTCGGTGCTCAGCGGCAATGAAAATCCTACGGTGGGATTGCTCAATATTGGCGAAGAAGCCATCAAGGGCAATGAAGTGATCAAAAAAACCGGTGAGTTGCTGCGCGCCGCATCGGCCGCTGGCGACCTGAATTTTTATGGCAACGTTGAGGGCAACGACATTTTTAAAGGCACCGCAGACATCGTGGTCTGTGACGGGTTTGTCGGCAATGTTGCGCTCAAGGCCAGTGAGGGTCTGGCTGGCATGATTGTCGATTTTTTGCGTAAGGAGTTTTCGCGTAATCTGCTGACCAAGGCGGCAGCACTGGCAGCTTACCCGATCATCGCCGCCTTGAAAAAACGCATGGACCACCGCCGGTACAACGGTGGTGCGCTGCTGGGCCTGCGTGGCCTGGTGTTTAAAAGCCATGGCTCGGCGGACGCACTGGCTTTCGGTTTTGCGCTGGCGCGCGCGTATGATGCGGCCCGAAACAATTTGCTCGAACGTGTTCAGGCACGTATCGCCCACGCCGCCCCCTTGCTGGTACCGGCGGACGCTTCGACCTGAACCCCGGCGGGCGCCCACCCTTCTATATGAACATGTACTCACGCATTACCGGCACTGGCAGCTGCCTGCCATCCAGGCGGCTGACCAATGCTGATCTGGTGGCCGAACTGGCGGCTCAAGGTATCGATTCCAGTGACGAATGGATTGTCGAGCGCACCGGTATCCGGGCAAGGCACTTTGCCGACGTCAATACCCAGAGCAGCGATCTGGCGTTGGTGGCTGCAAGGCAGGCGCTGCAGGCGGCTGGCCTGCAGGCCAGTGAGATTGATCTGATCATTGTTGGTACCTCCACACCTGATATGGTGTTTCCGTCGACCGCCTGTATCCTGCAAGGCAAGCTGGGTATCCGGGGCGGCGCGGCGTTTGATGTACAGGCTGTATGTTCCGGGTTCATCTATGCCCTGACCGTGGCAGACGCGATGATCAAGGCGGGCAGTGCCCGCAAGGCGCTGGTTATTGGTGCGGAAGTGTTTTCGCGCATTCTCGACTTCAAGGATCGCACCACCTGTGTTCTGTTTGGTGATGGCGCGGGTGCGGTGGTGCTGGAGGCGTCAACCGAGCCTGGTATTCTGGCGACCGACCTGCACGCCGATGGCAAATACACCGACATCCTGTGTGTGCCTGGCCATGTCTCGGGCGGGCAGGTGTCGGGGGTGCCGCTGCTGCGCATGGACGGACAGGCGGTCTTCAAACTGGCCGTTGGTGTGCTCGACGAAGCCGCACGCGCGGTGCTCGCCAAGGCGGGCAAGACCGAGGCGGACATTGATTGGCTGGTCCCGCACCAGGCCAATATCCGCATCATGCAAAGTACTGCGCGCAAACTCAAGCTGCCCATGGACAAGGTGGTGATCACGGTGGACCAGCACGGCAACACGTCTGCAGCGTCAATCCCGCTGGCACTCGATACGGCGGTCCGCAATGGCCAGATCAAGCCGGGCCAGACGCTGCTTCTCGAAGGGGTGGGTGGCGGTTTTACCTGGGGTGCAGTGCTGCTTAAAATATAGCTTAAAGCCATTAAAGGATATGCGCTAGAGGCCAATTTCTTATAAATTTTGATGACCATGAAACCATTTGCTTTTGTTTTTCCGGGGCAGGGCTCGCAGTCGGTAGGTATGCTCGATGCCTGGGGTGATCATGCTGTGGTCCGTGCCACGCTGGCTGAGGCGTCAGAGGCACTCAAGGAGGATATTGGCGCACTGATCCAGCACGGCTCCAAAGAAGCGCTGGCGCTCACCACCAACACCCAGCCGGTCATGCTGGTGGCGGGCGTGGCGGCCTACCGGGTCTGGATGACCGAGGTCGGTGTGGCGCCGCAGGTGGTGGCGGGCCATTCACTGGGCGAGTATTCGGCGCTGGTTGCCTCAGGGGTACTGACGCTGGGTGATGCCGCACCACTGGTGCGTTTTCGCGCCCAGGCGATGCAGGACGCCGTGCCAGTGGGCATGGGTGCGATGGCGGCGATCCTGGGCATGGACGCCTCAAAGGTGATCGCCATTTGTGCCGAGGTGACACGCGGCATGGGCCAGCCTGGTGTAGAGGTGGTCGAGGCGGTGAACTTCAACGACCCCAGCCAGACGGTGATTGCCGGGTCCAAAACTGCGGTAGAGCAAGCCTGCGTGGCACTCAAAGCACAGGGTGCCAAGCGCGCGCTGCCGTTGCCGGTGTCGGCACCGTTTCATTCCAGCCTGATGTATCCAGCGGCGCTCAAGCTCAAGGACAAACTGGCGGTCACGGCATTTGCCAGCCCGCAGATTCCGGTGCTTAATAATATTGACGTGCTGGTTGAAAACAGTGCCCAGCGCATTCGTGATGCATTGTTCCGGCAGGCGTTTGGTCCGGTGCGTTGGGTCGAATGTGTGCAGGCGCTGGGCGCACGCGGGCTGAGCACCCTGGTGGAATGTGGGCCGGGCAAGGTGCTGTCGGGCATGGCCAAACGCATTTCACCCGAGATGCAGGGGATGGCCTTGTTTGACCCGGCCAGCCTGGTCGATGTGAGATCCCAATTGGAGGCGTAGTGCGATGAATGAAATCAAGTTTGAGGGCCAGGTGGCACTGGTCACCGGCGCCTCGCGTGGCATTGGCGCGGCCATTGCGCTTGAACTGGCCCG
>JAGOUM010000173.1 GCA_018061265.1 Rhodoferax sp.
ATCATGGAAACCCTGCTGGCACACAGCCGCATGTCGGCCAGTGCGGCGCGCCAGCGCGCACTCGAAGCTCTGCAATCGGTGCAGATTGACGACCCCGAGCGCGTCTTCAAACTCTACCCGCATGAGGTCTCGGGCGGCATGGGCCAGCGCGCCATGATCGCCATGATGCTGATCGCCCAGCCTGATTTGCTTATTGCCGACGAGCCCACGTCGGCGCTGGATGTCACGGTGCAGTTGCAAGTGCTGTCGATTCTGGATGCGTTGGTAGTGCAGCGTGGCATGGGGCTGATTTTTGTCTCGCACGACTTGCGCCTGGTGTCCACCTTTTGCGACCGAATCCTGGTGATGTACGCCGGCAAGGTGGTCGAAGAACTACCCTCGGGTGACCTGGCGCACGCCAAGCATCCCTACACCCAGGGCCTGCTGAACTGCCTGCCCAAGCTGGGCGACGACCGGCATCCGCTGCCCACGCTGAACCGTCAGCCGGAGTGGGCGCGATGAAGGTAGGTCTGGAAGTACAAAACCTGCGGGTTGAATTTGACGGCTTTGTGGCCGTGGCCGACACCTCGTTTGCGGTGCAACCCGGCGAGAGTTTTGGCATTGTGGGTGAATCGGGTTCGGGCAAATCGACGGTGCTGCGCGCCATTTGCGGGCTTGCCCCAAAAACCGGCACGGTCAAGCTGCTCGGCGATGCGCCGCAAGCCTTGCCGTTGCCGGGCAGCAAACCTTTCCGCCGCTTGGTGCAAATGGTGTTTCAAGACCCCTATGGTTCGCTGCACCCGCGCCATACCGTGGACAAAATTCTGGCCGAGCCGCTGGCGATTCACGGCATCAGCGACGAGCAGACACGTATTGAACGTGCGCTTGATGAGGTGGGCCTTGGCAGTGGCTTCCGGTTTCGCTACCCGCACCAGCTGTCGGGCGGCCAGCGCCAGCGCATTGCGGTGGCGCGCGCGCTGATTCTGGAGCCGCAAATTTTGCTGCTCGACGAGCCCACCTCGGCGCTGGACGCCTCGGTGCAGGCCGAGGTGCTGAATTTGCTGGAGGTATTGCGTGAGCGCCGGGGCCTGAGCTTCATCATGGTCAGCCACGACCTGGCGGTGGTCACGCACCTGTGTCAGCGGCTGATGGTGATGCAGCGCGGCAAAACTGTCGAACTGTTGAGTTCTGCCGATCTGGCGGCCCACCGTGTCAAAGACCCGTACACACAAAACCTGATGGTGGCATCCGCAGGCTTTCGGCGCGATGCCTGATGTGAACCCGCCATGTGCCTGATCGCCTGGAACTGGCAGCCTGGCAGTGATTGCCCGCTGCTGCTGGTGGCCAACCGTGACGAGTTTTACGCCCGCCCAAGCGCCGCGCTGCACGCATGGTCGGACGCGCCCATCGTCGCCGGGCGTGACCTGCAAGCCGGAGGCACCTGGCTGGGCGTGACCCAC
The DNA here is from genome assembly GCA_018061265.1 of Rhodoferax sp. Lineage (GTDB taxonomy): Bacteria > Pseudomonadota > Gammaproteobacteria > Burkholderiales > Burkholderiaceae_C > Rhodoferax. The sequence continues at coordinate 1,440 of JAGOUM010000173.1, forward strand.
AGCGGGCGCATGGCAGCGCTGACCAACTATCGGCAACCGTCCATGATGCGCAGTGACGCCCCGTCGCGTGGCGAGCTGGTCAGCGGCTTTTTACAGGGCGATGCCAGCGCCGCCGATTACCTGGGCCAGATCAAGCCAAGGGCAGGGCAGTACAACCCGTTCAACCTGCTGGTGTTTGACTGTACCCGCCTGATGGGCTTGCAAAGCCGTGATGCGAGTGTGCTGAGCTTGGCGCCGGGTGTTGGTGCCGTGTCCAATGCCGACTTCCACACCCCATGGCCCAAACTGGGCCAGCTCACCCGAGGTTTGAAAAGCCTGCTGGCTCAAGGCCCCGCCACCGATGAGCAGTTGCTGGACTTGCTGCAAGACCGAAATCTGGCTGCAGATGGCGACCTGCCCGACACCGGTATCCCACTGGCATTGGAGCGTGTGCTGTCAGCCTCCTTTATCGCCACGCAGGATTACGGTACCCGCGCTTGCAGCGTGCTGCGCTACGCAATAGATCAGATTGACTTCTCGGAACACAGCTTTGATGCCCAGGGTGCGACGGGTTCGGTCACATTACGATTGCCTCTGGTTAAACTAAAAATATAGCTATAAAGCCAATAACAGTATGCGCTAGAGCCTGAAAATACCTAAAAATGCTACAGGCGACTGACTCGGTGGAGCGGCCTGGCGGTGTAGTCCTGACGGTTGCCTTTGACCACGGTGTTTTTCATTGCCAGTACCACATCAGACCTGGTGCTTCAATGGAGCGTTGTTTCGATAAACCGGACCATCGCATAAAAGCGGAAGTCCGCGTTTTCCTTGCGGGCGAAACCATGCCCTTCATTCTCCGCTCGCAGATACCAGACCTTGGTCCCGTTGGCGCGGGCGCGCGCGACGATCTGCTCTGCCTCCGTGAACGGAACGCGCGGATCGTTCTTGCCCTGGATCACCAACAGCGGCTTGGTGATCTTGTGTGCGTTGGTCAAAGGTGAAATTTTCTCCAGAAACTCCCGCATGGCCGGATCACGCTCGTCTCCGTACTCGACCCGACGCAAATCCCGGCGGTAACTTTCGGTGTTGTTGAGAAAGCTGACAAAGTTCGAGATGCCCACTTCATCGATGGCGCCTGCAATACGATCGGCGTAATGGGTGCTGACCGCCAGGCTCATGTAACCACCATAACTGCCACCGCTGACGATCACCCGCGAAGCGTCCAGTTCGGGTTGGGTGGCAATCCAGTCCAGCAGTGCACCGATGTCCTTGACCGAGTCTTCGCGTTTGAAGGTGTCATCCAGCGTCAGGAAGGTTTTGCCAAAACCGCTGGAACCGCGCACGTTGGGCTCAATAATGGCCATGCCGAGTTCATGGGTGAAGTAGTTGTATCGACCCATGAATCCAAACTTGGCCTGAGCTTCAGGCCCGCCATGAATTTCAATGAGTACCGGGCGTTTTCCCTTGAACCGCTCGGGTGGCTGACTTAGCAGCCCGCTGATGGCGCGACCATCGAAGCTTTTCCAGCGCACGATCTGCTGCTCGGCAAAGCGGCTCATGTCGACACCGGCGGGCGCATAGGCCTGCGTCCACTGTTCCACGCGCCCGGAGCTGGCATCCAGTGTCCACAGCTGGCTTGGCCCCTTGGCGCTGTTGAGCGAAAACGCCAGTTCAGCGCGGGCCGGATGAAAGTTGGTTGAGCCAACACTGCCTGGCGGAATCTTCGGCTGTGGCAGCTCCTGAAGGTTTTTTGCATCAAACAGGCGCAACTCGTCGCGACCTTCCACGTTGAACTGCAAGGCCATCAAGGCCCCGTCTTTGGTGTGACTACCGCCAGACACATCCCAGGGAACATGGGCGCTGATGCGGCGGATGCTGCCGCTGGCCATCTCAAGCTGCATGGCCTCACTGAACTCTCCGGCGCGGTTGCTGGTAAAGAACAGGGTCTTGCCGTCGGGCGAGAAATCGCCCGAGAAATGGGCTGCCTTGATGGTTTCGCCAGCAACTGGCAAAACCTGGCGGCGTTCACCGGTTTTCATGTCCAGCAGCCATACTTGTGACTCATTGGCGGAAAGATATCGGGTTAACGCCAGATAGTGGTCATCGCGGGAAACGGCACTTGCCCACCAGCCACCGCCCGGAAGTTCTGCCACCTTGGTCCGCGATTCTGGTTGCAGCGGATCCATCGACCAGAAGGTCGTGGACACCTCTGCGCGTCGGCCACCTGCAGCCGTGCGGTCCAGCGGTTGCGAGGTGTACAGCAAAACGCTGCGCCCATGCAGCCAGGTGGACAGGCCGTGGCGCTCTTGCGGGTTGGTCAGCAAAGTTGTCTGGAGCGAGGCAAGATCCAGCCGGTAAAGCTGATCCGCTTCGTTGCCACCACTGGCGCGCTCAAAGACGAGGTAGTTGCCCTGGCGCGGTTCAAAGGTCGCCGAGGTCACCGGCTCAGCCGCACTGGTCAGTTGCTGTGGTGTCGCCAGGGGTGACTTGACCAGAAAGAGTTGCGCCAGCGTGTCGCCGGCCTTGCGATGGGCCACCACCATCTGGCGTTTGGCGGGATGCCAGTCGACAAAGGCATGTCCACGAAAGTCGGTGTATTTGGCAACTTTTTCAACCAGGCTTTGCGGTATGGGGGGAATACCCTGGGTGACCAGATTGACGTTTGGCACAAAGACGGCACCCGCAGCGGCATCAGTATCCAAGGATTGTGCGAGGGTCAGCGCAGCCATGGCGCTCAAAACAAGTGCCGACAACAAAGTCCGAATCATCTGGGTTCCTTGGAAAAAAGTTTGGTATTTTCATCTTGCAGCCGGGCGTCTGCCTGCCGCGAATGGATTCGTCAAACACAAGCCATGCCAGACGGGTCAGTCGCACCGGATCGTTCAAGCCGGGCCTTACAAAGAGCTTAACGCAGAACAGTTGACCCTGGTTCTTGATGGGCTGCACAGTCCGGGGCCGGGTGCTTCGGCCTGCGCGCGCCAAACCCTGGCCACAGATGCGATGGGTCAGCCCAGTTGCAGGAATTCAAGTACCTCGTCCACATGTTGCTCATAGTCACTTAAGGCGTGGTCGCTGTCGGCCAGCAGTTTGATGCTTGCGCCGCTGAAATGTGCATACATCTCCTGCCAGTCGAGCACTTCGTCGCCCTTGGCGATCACTGCAAAGTAGCGTTCTGGCCGGGTGATCCCAGGCAGTTCCATGTGGCGCAGCTCGTCAATATAGTTCGGCTCCAGCACAAAGTGGATGTCGGGCTCGTGCCATAGGGTTTGCTCGCCCACATGTGGCGCCAGGTCACGGGCCGGTCGCACTGCCGGGTTCAATAACGCCGCTTTGCAACCGAGTCGCTCGGACAGCCAGGTGGCATAAAAACCACCAAGTGAGGACCCAATGATGCCCATCGCCTCACGCGGCCAGTGTTCAATGGCTTGTAACACCTCGGCCATGGACTGTTTTGGCGAGGCTGCCAGCATCGGACACAGCCAGGTCACCGAGGGGTGATGCCTGGCGACGGCGGCGGCTGTCATACGGGCCTTGTTAGACGCCGGTGAGGACAAAAAGCCATGCAGGTAAAGCAGGTGTGTGGTGTACATAAAAAAATAAACAGAAAAAGTGGCCCTAGCCCAATACTGGTAAATAAAACAAGCTATATAAATGAAAGTTTGTTGAGGACCGCCAGGGCAAAAGGCAGGCTGGCCAGCCCGAGCACGGTGGACAGGGTCACCAAAGCGGCGACATAAGCACCGTCATACCCCATACGCGCTGCCAATACATAACAGCTCGACGCCGTCGGCAGGGCCGAGAACATCAGCAAAATGGTCGTTTCAACCCCGCTGAGGCCAAAGAGACGCGCCGCCAGTACCGCCACCATCGGCATCAGAAAATGCTTGATCAACAGCAATGCGGCACCCAGCAACTTGGCGTGGTTAAGCGCGCCAAGCTGCATGCCAGCGCCAGCGGCCATCAGGCCAAGCGCCAGGGATGCACCGCCGATCCGGCTGACACTCGGCTCCAGCCAGCCTGGTATGGACAGACCGGCCAGATTGGCAACCAGACCACTGGCCGTGGCAATGATCAACGGATTTCGCATCAATTCGCGGGCAAAACCCCGTTGGCCATGGCGCGCCATGGGCCAGACCGCCGCGACGTTCATCAGTGGCACCAGCACACCAATCAGCAGCGCCATCACGGCCAGCCCCTGAGTCGAGGCCAGTCTGTCTGCAAGCGCCAGGCCAATGAAGGAGTTGAACCGAAAAGCCACCTGTGCAGCACCTGCATGTTGCCGTGGAGCGAAGTCCGCACGCAGCCCCGGCCAGTAGGGCAGTGAATAGGCCAGCGCAATGCCGCTGAGTGCCAGCAGCCAGCCAGCCGCCACCAGATTGCCTGCGGCCCCGGCGTCCAGCGGGCTCTTGACGATGGAATGG
>JAGOUM010000057.1 GCA_018061265.1 Rhodoferax sp.
GTCCGGCCCATACCGGTGCCATCCTTGGGTAAGATCGATCCATTTGCCGACTTGCTTGGCCTGGGTCCATCGGCCAATGCATCGGTTGGGACCCCTCTGGACAGCTATGGGACACCAGCAGGTCTTTCCCCTGTGGTCTATCCAGCGCCAAGCCCAGAGCGGTTTACACCAGCGGTTTCGCCAGCGCCGGCACCGAGCCAGGCCCCATGGTCTTCATCGCCTGCGCCTTTGGCCATCATTCCGGAGGACTTTAATCCATTTGCCTTGCCTTCGCAGACCTCACGCAATGCGGCAGATCCCCTGGCGCAGATGATGGGCGGCGCTTCGCCTCAAGCTGATGTCGCGATTGGGGGTGGTGATTTGTCGATTGACGCCTTGTTCTCGACTTCCGGTTCCTCGCCATTTGAAGGTCTGGTGAGCAATAACCCTGGAACTCCTTTGTATCCGTCGCAGGGCATCAACAGTTTGACCGCAGACGCGGAGGCGAGCGACCCTCTTTTGATGTTTGGAGCATCCGCACCCGATGCAGGTGCTTCCATGTATGCACCGGTTCGAGACGATTTGCCAGAAATTGGCGGTGCCTACCAGCCGCCCAAAGCTTTTTTCCCCGAGTCCCAACCACCCCGTGGTGCACAGGCGCCAGCAGCATTTTTTGGTGGTGCCCACCAGCGTGAGCCAGCACCAAATGTCAATGCCGATGCGCTCACGTCCGCTTTCATGAACGCCGTTGGTTTGCCTCCGGGAGCCTTACCCGGCGGGTTGACACCTGAGCTGATGACAGTCATCGGCGGCCTCCTGCGAACTGCGACTTCCGGCGCTATTGATATGTTGGCTGCCAGAGCGGCAACCAAACTTGAACTCCAGGCCAGTGTGACCATTATTTCTTCACAGTCCAACAACCCACTTAAATTCCTTCCCAATGCTGAGTCCGCTTTGCAGCAGATGTTGGGGAAGAAAATGCCCGGATTCATGCGCGCAGATCAAGCCATGCGCGATGCATTTGACGATCTGCGCGCCCACGAAATCGGCGTGATTGCCGGAACCAGAGCGGCTTTGACAGAGGTGTTGGGGCGCTTTGATCCATCCGTTCTCGAAAAGCGTCTCGTCGGTGGTTCATTGCTGGAAAGTCTTTTGCCGTCCATCCGCAAGACCAAACTTTGGGAGATCTATCTGGAGCAGTACGCCAAAATCAGGCGTGAGGCGGAGGATGACTTTCAAAGTATCTTTGGACGTTCGTTTCTGGAGGCATATGAACAGGAAACCAATCGCGTGAAATCGCACGCTACACATTCTGGAAGTAATTAATGAGTTCAACCAGTGCATTTCGCATCGGAAGTCTGACCTTCACGCACAGTGGAGGACGGGACTACAACGAAGATGCGATTGGCCAATGCGAGGCGTTTGGTGCCGTGCAGCTTTTTTTGTTGGCTGATGGTGCCGGAGGCCAGGGCGGAGGTGACGTCGCATCAAGGACGGCCATTGACGCCGCCAAAGCCGTGTTTATGGGGCTGCCGGTTTTTTCGCCAGACACACTTCAGCTGTGCATCGAGAAAGCGGATGAGGCTGTCATTTCAAAGCAGAAGAACGAATCACGATTGGCCCACATGGCCTCCACATTTGTGGCGGTCATGATCAATTATGAGCGTCGACAAGCGTTGCTGGGTAATCTGGGAGACTCGCGTTGTTATATTTTTCGCGGCGATCGTGTGATTGCCCAGTCCTACGATCACAGCCTGGTTCAGCGATTTGTGGATGCCGGGCTGTATCCTGTTGACAAACTGAGGCAGCATCCCCGCCGCAATGTGTTGTATGCCTCATTGGGTGCCAATGCCGAAAAAATTGCACCCTACATCACCAAGACCCCGATAGAACTCCAGACCGGTGATGCGGTGATGCTGTGCAGCGACGGGGTCTGGGAATTGCTGGAGGATCAAGTGCTTTGCGAACTCAATCGGTCGAGCGAGACAATTGAAATCTGGGCCAGCCGATTGCAGCAATTGGTGCAAACCAGCATGCCCGCAGGCCACGATAACTACAGTGCCGTGTTGATTCGTGTATTGCCAAACGAGCTAGAGGAGTCTGGAGATGAGCTCAACACGGTCATCCCTATGATGTGGGGATAGCACCTTTGCCCGGTCGAAACATTTTCTTTGCTGACGCCTTGCGAGTGAAATAAAAAGATAGTTTAATAGTCGCTTGCGCTAGTGTCGGTTGGGCCGATGTTGGCCCTGGGTGCCACAATGATTTTTTCAACAGATCAAACTAATTGGAGATGCCTTGATTGATTTAAGTCGGCTTGCTGAGCCACTTTCAGAAGCGTCACCCTGCGGAATCGATTGTGAGTACGAAGGGGATTTTCTTGCTTTGACCCAAGCCGTCGTGGGCAAGCCGGAACAACAGTTCGGGGACACGGTCATCCCCGCAGTTGAGCCGGAGTGGCGATCCGTCGAGCGGATGGCAACCGAATTGCTGAGCCGCACCAAAGACATCAGAGTCGTGTTGTGGCTGACTCTGGCCTCGACGCACCTTCACGGTGTTGCAGGGTTCTCAGCAGGTTTGGCGCTGGTGCAGAGTCTTTGTGAGCGGTATTGGGATGATGTTCATCCTCGAATGGTCATCGACGGGGATGAAGACCCGTACTTGCGCATCAATGCAATCTCAGCTTTTTCTGACGGTGGAGGTGGCTACTCCGATGGGTCGGGGATTATGCGGGCGTTTCGTGCCAGCAATCTGGTCAGTCAGCCCTTGCAGGTGACGGTTCGGGATGTTGAGTTGAGCGTGGCAAAGGATGCATCGGCACGTTATTCGGAGGCCCAGATTTTGATGGCTTTGACAGATGCTGCCAAGTCGGGTGCGGGTGGCATAGAGGCATTTAAGCAGGCTCGCGAAGCCGTGACCTCTCTGAACCTTCTGGTGGGCGAGCGTTTTGGTTCCGGAGAACTGCCTGATTTGTCGGCCTTGATGGCATTGTTCAAATCCGTTAGCATGGTTGTCGAGCGGATTGGGCAAGGGTCAAAGGCTGCAGACAATGAGAATTCGAGCGACAGTGAGGCAGAAAACACCGGCGTGGGCGAAGCGAGCGCTTCACTGGTAGCATCAGGTGCAATTCGGTCTCGCGCGGACGTCAATCGCGCCTTGGAGCGAGTTTGTGAGTACCTGGAGCGCTTCGAGCCAAGTAACCCGGCAGTTCTTTTTGCTCGGCGTGCACAGAATATGTTGGATAGGAATTTCCTGGACATCATGCAGGAGTTGTCGCCGGACTCAGTGCAGCAACTTCAGCTCATTACAGGAGGCAAATTACCTGAAGAGTAAGTGGGTCCAGTAAGGTTTTTGAATGATTTGAATCTCGGCTTTTTAACAGGAGTAGTTAACCATGTCAGCAAAGAAAAGTGGGCAGAAGTGGATTGCAAAGAACCGTGCACCACGTGTTCAGATCGAGTACGATGTTGAGGTCTATGGGTCTGAAAAGAAAGTTCAGATTCCATTTGTGATGGGCGTCATGGCGGATCTCGCAGGCAAATCAGAGGTAGAGATGCCGGACATTGCGGATCGCAAATTTGCTGAGATTGATTACGACAATTTTGATGCGCGGATGAAGGCGATGAAGCCGCGGGTTGCGTTCAACGTACCTAACACGCTTACTGGGGACGGCTATTTGTCCGTTGACGTTAGTTTCGAGAGCATGGATGATTTCTCTCCCGCTGCCGTGGCCAAGAAGGTGGGAGCGCTGAATCAGTTGCTGGAAGCTCGGACGCAATTGCATAACCTGCTGTCCTACATGGACGGAAAGTCAGGCGCAGAGGAATTGTTGGCCAAGGTACTACAGGACCCCGCTTTGTTGAGTTCATTGTCGGCAGCGCCGAAGCCAGCCGACTCTGCGGCATAACCAGAACCCGAATAGGATATAGAAATGGCAACAGAATCCCAATCCGTATCGGCCCTGAGTCAGGTTGAGTTTCAGGGGAATGAATTTGCGTCCTTGTTGAACAAAGAGTTCAAGCCCAAGACAGACGAAGCTCGCGGGGCGATAGAGTCCGCAATCCAAACCCTGGCGCAGCAGGCACTTGCCTTCAGTGGCACGATTTCGACCGATGCTTATCGCACCATTGAGGCACTCATTGCACAGCTTGACAAAAAATTGTCAGATCAAGTGAATCTGATCATTCATCATGAAGATTTTCAGAAGCTAGAAGGTTCCTGGCGCGGACTGAAGTATTTGATTGATAACTCTGATCCGGATGAAATGCTCAAGATTCGGGTGCTCAATATCTCCAAGAAGGAATTGCACAAAACCATGCGCCGCTACAAAGGCGCCGGATGGGACCAAAGCCCAATCTTCAAGAAGCTGTATGAAGAAGAATACGGGCAGTTTGGTGGTGAACCTTATGGCTGCCTTGTGGGTGATTACCATTTTGACCATAGCGCACCTGACGTCGAGTTGCTGGGTGAGATGGCAAAAGTTGCGGCATCAGCGCATGCGCCGTTCATCGCTGGCGCGTCACCCAATTTGATGCAAATGACCTCGTGGCAGGAACTCTCCAACCCGCGCGACTTGACCAAGATTTTCTCCAACACAGAATATGCGGCGTGGAGAAGTCTGCGCGAGTCCGATGACTCCAAATATGTGGGTTTGGCGATGCCCCGTTATCTGTCCCGGATGCCCTACGGCGCCAATACCAATCCGGTTGATGAGTTTGACTTTGAGGAAGATACCGAGGGCGGTAGTCATTCCAAGTACACCTGGTCCAATTCAGCGTTTGCGATGGCAGCCAATATCAACCGTTCCTTCAAGGAGTATGGCTGGTGCACATCCATTCGAGGCGTCGAGTCCGGTGGGGTGGTGACTGACCTGCCTGCGCATGCTTTCCCTTCAGATGATGGCGGAGTTGACCTTAAATGTCCGACAGAAATTGCAATCAGTGACCGTCGCGAAGCAGAACTGGCGAAAAATGGTTTTATGCCATTGGTGCACCGCAAGAACTCGGATATTGCTGCGTTTATTGGCGCGCAATCTTTAAACAAACCCTCTGAGTACTACGATGCGGACGCAACAGCCAATGCCAATTTGGCTGCACGTTTGCCATACATGTTTGCCTGCTGCCGATTTGCACACTATTTGAAATGTATTGTGCGGGACAAGATCGGATCATTTAAAGAGCGTTCAGACATGGAGCGCTGGTTGAATGACTGGATCACCAATTACGTCGACGGTAATCCAGAGACTTCAAGCCAGGACACCAAGGCGCGGCGTCCCTTGGCGGCAGCAGAGGTGGTTGTGGAGGAGGTAGAAGGCAATCCTGGTTACTACACCTCGAAGTTTTTCCTGCGGCCACACTATCAACTTGAAGGCTTGACCGTATCGCTGCGGTTGGTCTCCAAGTTGCCTTCAGCTAAATCTGCCGGTTGATTTTTTCGACTGAAGCACTTTTCTCGATGTTCTGACCCCGTTTCTTTGTGGCGCGTTTGGGGGCGCGCCTTTGTTCTTTTACTTTTTCTCACACCAAAGGAGTATGTCATGGCAAATTCTATGTACCTGAATGTTGATGGCGCAAAAGGGACCTGCTTGGAAAGTCAACACAAAGACTGGATTGAAATTGAGAGTTTCAGTTTTGGTGGCAGTCAGGCGTCAACACAGTCCTATGGCTCTGGTGCGGGTTCCGGTAAGGTATCGTTCCAGGACTTTCACTTCACTGTTAAAGCTGGCAAGGAAAGCCCGGTTTTGTTTGGTTTTATGTGTTCAGGCAAACACATTCCGAAAATTGAGCTACATGAATCAAAGTCGGGTGGGGACTCTCCGGTGAATTTTGTTGAAGTGACACTTGAAGACTGTTTTGTCACCAGTTATCAAATGTCCGATAGCAACGGTTCGCCAGAGCCAAACTGCAGCTACAGCATTAATTTCTCTAAAGCCAAGTTCAAATACCAGGCGCAAAATGACAAGGGTGGTAAAGAGGGTGGCCCGGTTGAGAGTGGTTGGGATGCGAAGGCTAACAAGAAGATGTAAGGTCGCTGGTTTGCGTGTTACTCAAGAAAGGTGGCTCTTTGAGTGCCAACATTAGCCTTAAAGAAGAGTTAGGTGAACTGCAGAAGCAGGTGCGTGGCGATGCAAGCAACGCCAAGCTTCGGGTTCACTTATTTCAGCTGTTATGTCTGCTGGGTGATTGGCAGCGTGCGCTTGCTCAACTGCAAGTGTGTGCACAACTTGATGCCAAAGCGCTGCCAATGGCCCAGGCTTACCGTGAAGCCATTCGATGCGAAACCTTTCGCAACGATGTTTTTGCCGGTAAGCGCTCGCCACAGGTTTTTGGAGCACCCCCGTCGTGGCTTGGGTTGATGATAGAAGCGCTTCGACTGGACGGGACACAGCAGAATGCATCGTCAGCAATGGATCTCAGGATGCGTGCGCTGGAAGAAGCTGAAGCGACGCCCTGCACCATTGATGGCGTGGCATGTGAATGGGTCGCTGATGGGGACTCACGTTTGGGGCCGATTTGTGAGGTCATCGTGAATGGGCAGTATTACTGGTTGCCGTTCGAGTCTTGTTCGGCAATCAAGATTGATCCCCCGACGGACCTTCGTGACTTGGTTTGGGCGCCAGCAGAGTTAAGCTTGCCCAACCAGGGTCGCGTTCCTGCGTTCATCCCGTCGCGGTATCCTGAAACAGCAAAGACCGAACTCGCCAATGGAGATGCTTTGCGTCGCTGCAAAGCCACTGAATGGGTTGAGAACCAACCTGATCTCTGGTCTGGCTTGGGCCAAAGGATGTGGACTTCTGATGTCGCTGAGCACCCGATTCTGGATACTCGCGAGATGGTGTTTGCTCCGAAATCCGCTGCGACGACTTGACGGCTTCGGTTTGCATCTGACGGATTAACCTGCGAAGATTCGTCCGCTATCAATATGAACGATCAAAGCCTCAGTCGTGCTGTAGGAGATCGCCTCCAGCCCGCTCTGCTTGATCGTCTGACCGATGACGAACCTGGTCAGCGTGCTGAGACTTTGCAGAATTCAGTCGTGTCAAAGGGGCGACTGAAGAAAACAGTCTTGCGTGACTTGGTGTGGCTGTTGAACACCACAGCGCACAACACGGATGGGCAACTGGATTTGTACCCGGAAGTCCAGCGCTCAGTGATCAATTTTGGGATACCCGTGTTGTCTGGCAAGAACTTTTCAGGTGTCGACTGGCGTGAACTGGAGCGTCAGATTTACGACGCGATCGTCAACTTTGAGCCCAGAATACTTCCAGGCACACTGAGCGTCAAGGCATCCGCTCCAGCGGACTTGATGGGGCATCACAATCTGTTGCAGTTTGAGTTGCGAGGCGAGCTTTGGTCCATGCCTTACCCGGTGGAATTGCTGATTCGATCGGAACTGGATCTGGAAACCGGCTACATGAAGCTGACCGATCAGTTGGCAACAGGCGGGGGATGAGATGGATCCCCGGATGCTGGATTATTACAACCGTGAACTGGCTTACGTGCGCGAGCAGGGTGCCGAGTTTGCAGATCAGTTTCCCAAGGTGGCGGCGCGTCTGGGGATGCGAGGCATCGAAGTTGCTGATCCGTATGTTGAACGGCTGCTTGAGGGCTTCGCATTCATGTCAGCGCGTATCCAGCTCAAGATGGATGCCGAGTTCCCTCGTTTTTCTCAACGTTTGCTTGATCTCGTTTACCCATCTTATCTTGCGCCGACGCCAGCCATGGGCGTGATCCGACTGGAGCCATCCACCTCCCAGGGCGGCTCACCTGATGGCTATAAATTGCTACGACATTCCAGACTGCGTGCGCGCTTGCCAATGAACGAACAAACCGCTTGTGAGTTCAGAACTGCACAGGATGCAGTGTTGTGGCCGATTCGGTTGAAGGAAGTTCGATTAACAGGTGCACCGCCAGACCTGCCTGTCGCTGGCTTTCGCTGGAGCGCACCGGTCAGAGGGGCACTGCGTTTTGTCTTTGAAACCACCGGTCAATTGGAGGTAAGCAGCCTGAAACTTGATACGCTGTCCTTGTACTTGGCGGGAGTTCCAGAGGTTGCTTCCAAACTGCAGGAATTGATCCACACGCAATGTTTGGGAATGTTGGTTCATGCAGGTGGTTTACCGATTCGTGAGCTTGTACCGTTTGCTGCTGACGCGATTTGTTGTGATGGTTTTTCATCCGACCAAGCAATGTTGCCTTCAGGATCGCGAGCGTTTGAAGGGCACCGCTTGCTTCATGAGTATTTCGCGTTTCCTGAAAGATTTCGCTTTTTGTCGATGACAGGATTGCAGCAATGTTTGCCAAAAATATCAGGAAATTGTTTTGAACTTGTGCTTTTGTTGAAGTCGGGAAATGTCTCACTTGAGGCAGTTACCGATGCCAATAACTTTCTGTTGCATTGTGTACCAGTCGTTAATTTGTTTTCCCGTAACTCCGACCGCATACCCATTACGACTACACGTTTTGAGCACCATGCTGTGATTGACCGCGGTCGTCCTCTGGACTTTGAAATACACAGCATCTCAAGAGTGATCGGTCATCAAAACGACTCCGATCGAGAGATTCAGTTTCAGCCTTTTTATGCCGCAGCCGATATCGACCGACGAGGGGCTGGTGCCTATTTTTCGATGCGTCGAGAACAGCGACTGCTGTCCGAGAAAGGTAGGCGAAACGGCCCGCGTACCGGTTATATCGGAAGTGAGTGTTTTGTCACATTGGTAGATGCCAATGAGGCGCCTTATGGAGCGGATCTAAGGCAGGTGACGGTTGAGGCACTGTGCACCAACCGGGACTTGTCCCTGTTAACGCCACTGGGAAATGCAGGGACGGATTTGACCCTGCTCACCTCAGCGCCTGTCGACGAAATCAGGTTTGTGGCGGGACCCACACGCCCCACCCCCGCACTGGCTGAGCGAGAAATCACTTGGCGACTCATTTCTCATCTGAGCTTGAACTACCTGACCTTAACGGATTTAAGTGCTGAGGAGGGTGCCAGCGCATTGCGAGAGTTGTTGGGCTTATACGCCCGGTTGGGCGCGCAAGGTGCTGAGGCCCAGATTGGTGCCATCCAAAAACTTGCGGTCAGAAGTGTCAATCGCAGGGTTCCGGGTCGTGGCCCGATTGTGTTTGGACGCGGGGTTCAGCTGGAAATGATGCTCGACGAAATCCCCTTGGCAGGGCTTAGCCCCTGGTTGCTAGGGGCCGTCATTGAGCAATTCTTTGCAAGGCACGTCGGACTCAATTCATTTACCGAATTTTCCATGTCGAGCACGCAACGCGGCCCGGTCGCCAGTTGGCAACCACGCATCGGCCGGAGACCCTCTGTATGAGCACCTCCACCGACACATCCATCGACGTAGAGGTTCAGCTGGCGAAAATTCAGCATATCCTTGATGCGCTCGCGGCGGATGCCACTCAATTTGATTTTTACAACATTTTGCGCCAGTTCGATGCAATCGTCCCGGGCAGAGTGCCCTTGGGGCGAGCACCACGACCCCAGTATGAGCCACTTCGGTTGACGCAACATGCCTCACTCGCGTTTGCTCCCGCTTCGTTGCATACATTTGACCCAGGCGTTGCTGCACGGGGTGTGGGGCGGTTGACAATCAACAACTTCGGGCTTTATGGCCCGAATGGTGCGCTTCCACAACATCTCACCGAGTATGTACAAGAGCGTCTTTTGCATTACAAAGACCAAACCATGGCCCGGTTTTGTGATGTTTTCCAGCATCGCATGATCTTGCTGTTTTACCGTGCATGGGCAGATTGCCAGGCCGCGACAAGTCTGGATCATCCGGAACGCGACAATTTTGGACGCTACGCTGCAAGTCTGATCGGTTTGGGGCAAAGTACGCTGAAACATAGAGATTCTGTACCCGACCACCTTAAGCTTCATCATGCTGGGCATCTGTGTCGTCAAACGCGCAATGTTGAGGGTTTGGTGCGACCCTTGGCCGCTCTGCTCAGGATACCCGTGGCGTTAAAAGAGTACTGTATGCATTGGCTGAAGTTGGCCGTTGAAGATCAGACCCGGTTAGTGTCAGCAACACTTGCGGGCAAAGGGTCTGTTCACCGAATTGAACTCGGGTTGACATCATCAAGGCTCGGGCTTGGGGCGGTTGCGGGTGTGCGTGTGCCTGATGTGCAGCACAAGTTCAGACTGGTTTTAGGGGCCATGGGTTTTCGTGAGTTTGAGCGTTTTTTGCCTGGTGGCAATCGTTTTGTTCAGGTGAGGGACTGGGTTCGCAACTATATTGGGCTTGAACTCGTTTGGGACGCTCGCCTGGTCCTTGCCAAGGATGAGGTTCCTGCCGCGAGGCTTGGGGTGTACGGCCAGCTCGGCTGGACCAGTTGGCTTGGTATGCCCCCAGGGAAGCGCGCCCGGGACGCTGACGATGTACTGTTGAATATGGAGCGTTTAACCGACGCTCGGTGAGCTTTTGCTGATAATTAACTTAGGAGAATGACAATGTCTGAAATTAGTCGCACCGCACTTTTTGGCAAACTAAATCCGCTGTTGTACAAGGCCATTGAAGGTGCAACGGTGTTTTGCAAGCTTCGTGGCAATCCCTATGTTGAACTGGTGCATTGGCTGCACCAGATATTGAGCACGAACGACAGTGACATGCATCGTGTGGTTCGTCATTTTGATGTGGATGCTTCCAAGCTGGCAGCCGATCTGACCAAGGCGCTTGACAAGTTGCCCCGGGGTGCTACCGCTATTTCCGACTTGTCGGAGCACATCGAAAACGCCGTAGAGCGAGCTTGGGTATACGGAACCCTTAAGTACGGTGACTCTCAGGTTCGAAGCGCCTACATACTGGTCGGGCTGGTCAAGACCAGTGGCCTGCGCAGCATTCTCTATGGCATTTCTCGGGAGTTTGAGAAACTTGGCATTGATGCGCTGTCGGAGAAGCTCGGTGAAATTGTCAAAGGTTCCCCCGAGGAGACGTTGGTGGCAAGCGACGGAACCGGCCTGAGTGGTGACCCCGGAGAGGCCAGCGGTGCAATGGCACCTGCGCAAATGGGCAAACAGGAGGCATTGAAAAAATACGCGGTTGACCTCACCGAGAAAGCACGCAACGGTGAGCTTGATCCTGTCACCGGACGAGATGAGGAAATCCGTCAGATAGTGGACATTCTGATGCGGCGGCGGCAGAACAATCCACTGCTGACAGGTGAGGCAGGCGTCGGTAAAACCGCAGTGGTTGAAGGTTTTGCGTTGCGGCTGGCAAAAGGGGATGTTCCACCTCAACTAAAGGAGGTTTCGCTGCTTTCGCTGGATATCGGCCTGCTGCAGGCGGGTGCCAGCATGAAAGGGGAATTTGAACAACGCTTGCGCCAAGTCATTGATGAAGTACAGGCTAGTCCGAAGCCGGTGATCCTGTTTGTGGATGAAGTGCACACCTTGGTGGGTGCAGGTGGTCAGGCCGGCACTGGCGATGCGGCCAACCTGCTCAAACCGGCCCTGGCACGAGGTACCTTACGCACCATTGGCGCGACCACCTGGGCGGAGTACAAAAAGTACATCGAGAAGGACCCTGCGCTGACCCGCCGCTTCCAGGTTGTTCAAGTGCCAGAACCTGATGAAGCCAAGGCTGTTGCGATGTTGCGGGGTGTTGCCACAGTGCTTGAGAAACACCATAAGGTACTTTTGCTCGACGAAGCAATTACCGCTGCAGTGAACCTCTCCCACCGCTATATTCCCGCGCGTCAGCTGCCGGATAAGGCAGTCAGTTTGCTCGATACCAGTTGTGCACGTGTGGCGGTAAGTCAGCACGCCACACCACCTGAGGTTGAAAATGTTCAGCGCCGCATTGAAATGCTGGATGTGGAGCTGGGAATCATCGAACGTGAGGTGGCTGTTGGTATTGCAGTGGGTGAACGTCTGGTTGATGCCATGGCAAAGCGTGACGAAGCAACCGCATTGCTGGCCCTGCTGGATGCACGCTGGAGCGAAGAAAAAGAACTGGTAGCCAAGATTCTCGATTTACGCGGGCAGTTGCGTGGCAGCGGTGATGGCAAGGTCGATACTGCCGTTCCCTTGGGTGATGAGGCTCGTGCTGGACTGCTGGCTGAGCTGGCCCAATTGCAGCAAAAACTGGCGGTGATGCAAGGCGACACACCGCTGATCTTGCCTGCGGTGGATGCTCAGGCAGTGGCATCGGTGGTCGCTGATTGGACCGGTATTCCAGTTGGTCGAATGGTCAAGAACGAGGTCGAAGCCATCCTGCATGTCGCAGACACCCTGAACCAGCGGGTGATTGGACAGCGCCATGGCCTTGACATGATTGCCAAGCGTATTCAGACCAGTCGGGCAAGACTTGACAACCCCAACAAGCCAATTGGCGTTTTTATGCTTGTCGGGCCATCGGGTGTCGGCAAGACCGAGACCGCATTGACCTTGGCTGAAACTTTGTATGGTGGCGAACAGAACATGATCACCATCAACATGAGTGAGTTTCAGGAGGCACATACCGTTTCTACCTTAAAAGGTGCACCTCCAGGCTACGTGGGTTATGGTGAAGGTGGTGTATTGACCGAGGCTGTGCGGCGCAAACCTTACAGTGTGGTGTTGCTCGATGAAGTGGAAAAAGCCCACAGTGATGTGCATGAGATCTTCTTCCAGGTGTTTGACAAGGGAATCATGGAAGACGGGGAAGGTCGTCTGATTGATTTCAAGAATACCGTCATCATCCTGACCAGCAATGCTGGAAGCGATCTGGTGATGAGCATGACCCGAGACCCCGAACTCATGCCCGAACCGGATGACATTGCCAAAGCACTCCGTGAACCCTTACTCAAGGTGTTTCCAGCTGCACTACTGGGCCGATTGCAGGTGATCCCGTACTATCCTTTGAGTGACGAGATGTTGGGCAATATCATCCGTCTGCAACTCAATCGGATCAAGAAGCGTATTGCAGAGAACCACAAGGCCGAATTCACTTATACCGACGAAGTCGTCAAGTTGATTGCCTCGAGGTGTACAGAAGTCGAAAGTGGCGGGCGCATGATTGACGCCATTTTGACCAATACCATATTGCCACGGTTGTCCGAGGAATATTTGAAGCGGACCATCGACGGCAAGTCGCTGGGCAATGTGTCGATGGAAGTTTCAGACGGGGAATTCCGTTATGCCTTCGGCTAGCCAAGAACGAATTGTCGACGTCACCACCCCACTGGGTGAGGCATTGTGGTTTCGACAAATGCGTGGAACCGAAGCGCTGTCCTGTCTGTTTGAATTTGATGTGGTGTTTCACAGCAAACAGTCCGGACTGAGTGCCAAGGCGATGCTTGGCAAGGATGTGACACTCAAAGTTGAGACCGAACGCAGCAAGAGCCCCAGGTTTTTCAGTGGCATCTGCACCCGCTTTGGCAGCGCCGGGCGCGAGGGTGAACATCTGATCTACACGGCGAAACTACGGCCCTGGCTTTGGTTGGCCAGTCGCCGTAGTGATTGCAAAATTTTCCAGTTCAAGAAAGTGCCTGACATCATCGCGGATGTGCTGGGGAAGTATGGCTTCACTCTGCTGAACAAACTCAAGAAAACCTACCGCGAGTGGGACTACTGTGTTCAGTATCAGGAAACGGACCTGAATTTTGTCATGCGCTTGATGGAGCATGAGGGCATTTACTTCTTCTTTCAGCATGAACAAGGTAGCCATAAACTCGTGCTGGTGGATGAAACCAGTTGTCATGCACCTTTGCCTGGCAAACCATCCATCAAGTACTTTGGCCTGGATGCCGCAGCGGTGGTTGATGAAGAGCACTTCAACAGTTGGCAAGTTCTTGAGGAGGTCAATTCGGGCGAATACCTGACGGATGACTATGACTTCGAAAATCCCCGAGGGGATCTTAAGACCAAACGAAAAAATCCCTTTGGTCATTCACATGATGCGTGGGAGCGCTACATGTGGCCAGGTGGTTACATCAAGGTTGCAGATGGGGAGAACTATGCGGCAGCCCGACTTGAATCACTGGAGTCGGACCATGATCGGGCCGAAGGCAATACCACGGTGCGCACCATGGCCCCTGGGTATTTGTTCACGCTCGAGCGTTGTCCACGGGCAGACCAGAACCGGGAGTATCTGGCGGTTGCGGTCAATTACTTTTTCCGCGACAACGCACGTATGTCAGCCGGAAGCGGTGATGGTGATGCGACTTGGAACATTCTGGCCACTTCGCAGGCAACGTCGATTCCGTTTCGACCCCAGCCGGTCACGGCCAAGCCAGTGACCAACGGGCCGCAAACTGCAGTGGTCGTTGGTCCTGCCGGTGAAGAGATTTACACCGACAAGTACGGTCGTGTCAAAGTTCAATTTTTCTGGGACCGTTACGGCAAGAAGAATGAAAACAGCAGTTGCTGGATCAGGGTCAGCCACCCATGGGCGGGCGAGAAATGGGGATTTATCCACATTCCCCGAATCGGTCAGGAGGTGATCGTTGACTTCATTGGTGGCGATCCTGACTACCCTATCATTACTGGTCGGGTGTACAACGCTGACCAGATGCCACCCTATGCGCTGCCAGCCAATAAAACGGCCAGTGGCATCAAATCACGTTCGACCAAAGGTGGCAGCGACACTGATTTCAATGAAATCCGAATGGAGGACCTGAAGGGCCAAGAGCAACTGTACGTGCATGCCCAAAAGAACCTGGATACGGTTGTGGAGGACAGCGAGACTCGAACCGTCGGGCAAGACCGACGAAGCCGCATCGGTCACGACGACAACCGCTTTGTGGTCAATGATGACCGGCATGTGGTCAATAACAACCAAGCCAATCAGATTTCGGCCAATCAAGACAACAGCATTGGTGCCAATCAGAACACCAGTGTGGGCATTGAGCAGACCATTTCCGTTGGCAAAGCACGCGAGTTGTCTGTGGGTACCACTCTGAGCGAGTCTGTAGGTACAGACCACAATCAGGAGATTGGGGGTAAGCAGGCGATATCGGTCGGCAAATCTCAAACTATCTCTGTCAGTGACGGGCAGTCGGTCAAAGTGGGTGCTGGCAGGGAAACCTTGGTCACCAGCGACGACAAACTGGTTTGTGGAGGCAGTGCTTCCAATTCGACGGCGAAGGATTATTCGGTGACGGCTGGGCTGAAGTACTCTGAAACTTGCATGACCCGTGAGGCCACGATCATGGGGACAGACAAGACCAGCATTGTGGCGACTCAGTCGGAGACCATTGGTGCATCGCGTGAAGTCAAAATTGGCGGACAAGACGCACTCAAGGTGGGTGGTTTGCTCTCCACCGATGTGGGTGGTGCCTGTACGCTCAAAGCCGGCGGTGCCATTGACATGACCGCAGGTGTGTCGTTCAGTCTCAAAACGGGTGCGGTCGTGAGCATCACGGCTGGTGGCGCGATCACCATCACCGGCGCTGCGGTATCGATCAATGCAGCCGCGATCACCATGGCGGCTGGAGCCATCACCATGACAGGTGCGGTGACCGTGGCGGGTGTACTCACCGTCGCTGGCGCGGTTATCTCGACCTCGATCGTATCGCCGACCTATACGCCTGGTGTCGGAAACATGGTTTGATGGTTTATGCAGCAGTCCTCATCACCTGATGCACCTGTGAAACCTGCCGGGCCCATGTCGGGTGAGCAGTTGGCGGCGCAATTGCGGGGGGCTTCCGCTGACGAGCGGTTCGAGGCGCTTATGCAATGCGTTCAGCCCGATGCACCTATCGACGGCTGCATCACTGAAATTATCCAGTGTGCAGTTCGTGCACCAAAGGATCCGCTGGTCTTGCAGGCGGTGGCGGTGGCGTTGGGCGGGGTGACACCAGGGCGGCTGACACCTCAGGGTCTGGAAATGTTAAGCGCATTGAGTGATGCAACCCAACCTGATCATGTGCGAGCGTTTGCGGCGCATGGGTTGTTTCGGCACAAACAGGTGCCAGCCTCAGCCTTGAATCGCTTGGCGTCTATGCTGATTTTGCCCGACGTTGCAGCGCGCAAGATTGCCCTTTTAACTTTGACACTGGTGATCGCTGCTGCCACACCGGCGATCGCGCAGACGGTGGCCTCCATACAACCACAGGCGTGGAACATTGAGGCCCTGACCGCCTTGGCACGCAGCGCGATGCCGTCTGAGAAACATCGTCGCGATGTCGAGCAGTTCATTATTCGGTCCATGCGGGATGCTCCTCTGTTGCCCACAGGGATAGCTGGCTACAGCGCGTTAGCCCAGATTCGACCTGACGGACCCGCAGTGGCTGCGCTGGCGCAAGTTGCCGCACAGGCGCCAGAGACAGAGCAGTGGCAAGCAGCCTTGGCTGCGTTGACAACACTGGGTGAAAGTGCGCAACCGGCTGCTCCCAACCTCGGCCAGGCGTTGCAAAACATCAATGACCCAGCGCGGGAAGAGGCGCTTTGTCGCGCTTTGGTGAGTGTGCGAGCGAAGGAGCGCGACATACCCATTGCACGCGTTCTGGATCGTATTCAAAATGGGCCAGAGCGCAGTGCCGCCGCGCATTGCATGCTATTGTGTTTGCATGCCAAACAGTTTTCGCGGGGCGCGGCTGTGGTTGGTCAGCGTTATGGGGTATCCAGCGGAGCGCTCAAACCGACGCTGGAACAAACTTACCTGACCTTGACGGGTCAGAAAATTGGCGGCACTTCCGCCCAAAGGAGTTGATCGTGGCGGTCACAGATGCCCTGGCTAAGACCATTGAAGATACCAAGTCTTTTGTTGACACTTCAAAAGACAAAATGAAAAAGGCCACTGATCTGCTTGATGAGAATATCAAGACGGTCAACCAGGCCCGCAAAGATTACCAGGAAGTTCGCAAACTGCTTGATGAGGCCAAGGCAGACGTGATCGAGGCAACAAAAATTCTCTCTGATGGCGCACATGCAGCTTCAAGTGGTAACCTGCCCGGTCTGATTGCTGCAATCGCTCAAGGCGTTCCCAAGGTGATCGCTGCCGTCGCAAAATACAAACAGGTCGTCACTGATCTGAAATCAAAAGCAGAAAACTACAAGAAAGCGGTTGAGAAAAATGTCGAAGTGGCCAAGGCTTTTTAGTATGAACCGGGTTGAAGCATGAGTGATCGCAGCCGAGTTGTCTGGTCTGAGGGAATGTTCCTTCGGCCCCAGCATTTCCAGCAGGCGCAGCGCCAGCAGGAGTTTGCGCAGCGCCAGTTGGTTCTGAGTGCGCAAGGTCATTTTTGGGGCTTCCACTCGTTGCTGCTTGATGCTGCCTCGCTGGCCATCGGCAAGGTGGCCATCGCCAAGGCAACTGGTGTCATGCCCGACGGAACACCCTTTGAGTTTCCCGGAGTGAATGATGCCCCCAGCGTGCTCACCATCTCCGAGAACGTCAAAGCCAAGCGAATTTTTTTGTGCCTGCCGGTCTATCGACCGGGTAGCGAGGAAGTCTCGTTTGATGACGATGCACGTTCGCTGGCGCGCTTCAGAGTTTCTGAAGAAGAGGTGCCCGACCAGAACTCCATCGCGGGTGACCCGGCTCCCATCCAGACTGCTCATTTGCGCTTGCGTTTGCTGGCCGAGGACGAGATTCCACAGGACTGGATCACCCTTGGCGTCTGCCAGGTGATAGAACGGCGAAACGATTTGTCGGTCTTGCTAGATGAAAACCATATTCCTCCGGTGGTGGTAGTCCATGAAAGCGCCCTGCTGTCGGGTTTTTTGCGAGAACTGGCGGGTTTGTTACATCACCGTGGTGAGGCATTGGCTGCCCGCCTGTCGGCCCCTGGGCGTGGTGGCGTATCTGAAATGGCGGACTTTCTGGTGCTGCAATTGGTCAATCGCTACGAGCCACAAGTTGTTCACCTGTCACAGTTGCGCACCCTGCATCCCGAGCGGTTGTATGCCGAGTTGCTTACCCTGGCTGGAGATTTCACCACTTTCACCCGGGACACCCGGCGCCCCGGAGAATACCCGCCCTATAACCACGATGCACTGGCCAGTTGTTTTCTGCCATTGATGGCGGACCTGCGTCGATCCCTGTCCATGGTGCTGGAACAAAATGCATTCCAGATCGAACTGATGGAGCGGGCATACGGCGTTCGTGTGGCGGTGATTGCCAACCAGGAACTGATCAAGTCAGCCACCTTTGTGCTGGCGGTGGCCTCCGATTTGCCAGGCGAGCAGGTTCGTAAGCAGTTCCCGACGCAGGTCAAGATCGGGCCGGTGGAGAAGATTCGCGATTTGGTCAATTTGCATCTGCCCGGCGTCGGACTGCGGCCGTTGCCGGTGGCACCGCGCCAAATCCCATACCATGCGGGTAACAACTATTTCGAGCTTGATACCGCCAGCGAGTTCTGGCGAGGGCTGGAACGTTCCGGTGGCCTGGCGATGCATATCGCGGGTGATTTTCCGGGCTTGAAACTTGAACTTTGGGCCATCAGAACATGACTGCCACTCCCAACCCGTCAGCCAATTTGGATCCGTTTGCGATGTTCCAGGCACCACCGATGCCTGCAGCAGAACCCGCAGGCATGCCACCCGGGCCGCCACCGGCATTTGCGCAGGGGCCGGTATTGGCGGCCGACCTTCCTGAAATCCTCAGTGGTGCCAACCCACTCGCGATGGCCGCCAATCCGTTGCTTAATCTGATTCCCCAGATCCGGGTCATGGCACAGCATCCAGATCCGGCGCAACTGCGCAACTATCTGGTTGAGCAGGTGCAGTTGTTTGAGCGGCGTGCTCGCGAGGTGCCTTTGCCGCAAGAAACCGTGATTGGCGCGCGCTATGCCCTGTGTACCGCGCTGGACGAAACCGCGGCCAAAACCCCCTGGGGTGGCGGTGGTGCCTGGTCGCGTCACAGCCTGTTGGTGACGTTTCACAACGAAACCTGGGGTGGCGAAAAGTTCTTTCAGGTGTTGGCACGCCTGGTTCAGGACCCCAAGAAACATATCGATCTGATCGAGTTGATGGCAGTCTGTATTGCCTTGGGCTTTGAGGGTCGCTTCGGGGTGGTTGACAACGGTCGCACACAACTGGATACGCTGCGACGCCGCTTGGTGGAGATTATTGCCGGTGTACACGGTGAATTGCATCGCCCACTGTCCTTGCATTGGCAGGGTGCGCAGTCTGATCAGCGAGCCAAATGGGGGTTCTTGCCACTGTGGATCACGGTCGGAGCGACCTTGCTGGTGCTGGTGGCGATCTTTTTTCTGTATTCGTTCTTGCTTGCCGACAAATCCAGCAACGTGTTCAGCACGATTGCCGGCATTCGAATGCCCAAAGCACAGGCAGTGGCAGTCAAACCTGCGGCGCCTGTCAATCGTTTTGCGCAATTTCTTGAACCCGAAATTCGCGAAGGTCTGGTTACCGTGCGTGACGAGGCTGATCGCAGCGTGGTGATTTTGCGCGGGGATGGCTTGTTCGACTCGGGCTCCACCGAGGTCAAATCGCGCTATATCCCGGTGCTGGCGCGTGTTTCTGACGCCCTTAATACGGTTCCGGGTGCGGTGTTGGTGACCGGTTATACCGACAATGTGCCTATCCGTACGGTGCGGTTTCCGTCCAATTTTGAACTGTCTCAGGCGCGCGCCGATGTGGTGCGCCGCATTGTGGATGAACGTCTGACGGTTCGTAACCGAACCCGCGCCGAAGGCCGCGCCGACAGTGACCCGGTTGCACCCAACGACAGTGCAGAAAACAAGTCGCGGAACCGTCGCGTCGAGGTGACCTTGCTGGTATCGCCGCAAGAACGTGATCGTGAACTTAACGCCGCCACTTCGGCCAAACAGTAGGAGGACGGCACGTGTTCAGTTCAATTCGCCGTTTTATGGGCATTTTTATCAACCGCACCACACTGGCGATTCTGCTGTTGCTGGTGTTGTCGCTGGTCATCTGGTTTATTGGGCCGATTTTTGCCATGTCCCTGTCCGGTGCGCAGTGGCAACCGCTTGGGCCAGAATGGGTGCGCTGGAGCGTCATTGCTGGCATCTGGTTGTTCTGGCTGATCAGGCGCCTGATTCGATGGTGGCGCCAGCGCAATATCAATGGGGCATTATTGGGTCAGCTGGCCAAAATGCAGGCGGCACCTGTCGAAGGGCAGGCAGCCGGTTCCGAAGAAGTTGCAGAGCTGAACAAACGCTTCAAAGAAGCAGCCGATGTCCTGAAGAAAACACGGTTTTCGTCCACAGAAAAATCGGGTTTGCTCGCCGGTTTGTCCAAACAGTACGTTTACCAGCTGCCGTGGTACGCCTTTATTGGTGCGCCGGGGTCTGGCAAGACCACCGCTCTGGTCAACGCCGGATTGACTTTTCCGCTGGCCGAGCAGTTTGGCAAGGCCGCGATCCGGGGCATTGGTGGTACTCGCAATTGTGACTGGTGGTTTACCAACGAGGCCGTGCTGATTGACACCGCAGGCCGCTACACCACGCAGGAGAGCAATCAGTCGATCGACAAGGCCGAATGGCAGGGCTTTTTGAATCTGCTCAAGCGCTTCCGGCCGCGTCAGCCTCTCAATGGGGTGTTGTTGACACTGTCGGTTTCCGACTTGCTGCAAATGAACGCCCGCGAGCGCGAAGTGCATGCTGCCACGCTGAAAGCGCGCTTGAGCGAGCTGCGTGAGGGGTTGGGCGTACAGTTTCCGGTGTATGTGCTGGTGACCAAAACCGACCTGTTGTCGGGTTTTCAGGAGTACTTTCTCAACCTGAACCGCGATGACCGGGCGCAGGTTTGGGGCTTTACCCTGCCTTATGACCCCAAAGCCACGGTGACTGCGGTTCGCGAGGTCTTTAATACCGAGTTTGACCTGCTCTACCAGCGCCTGAATCAGGGCATGCATGAGCGACTTCTGGCCGAACCTGACCTGTCGCGCCGCGCATTGGCCTATACCCTGCCTCAGCAACTGTCTGGTTTGCGAGATGTGTTAGGCCGCCTGCTGGCGTCGGTATTCAGTGAGTCCAAATTTAACGAGCAACCGCTGTTGCGAGGTGTGTACTTCACCTCAGGTACCCAGGAAGGAACCCCGTTTGACCGTGTGCTGGGTGCCATGCAGCGCACTTTCAAGGTGCCCACCAAACTGGCAGGCGCTGAAGCAACTGGCGGGACAGGCAAGAGTTTCTTCCTGCAGGACTTGTTGCAGAAGGTGATCTTTCCAGAGCACTTTATTGCCGGGCGTAACCTCAATGCTGAAAAACGCATGCGCTGGCTGCGCCACGCCGGCATGGCCGCTTGTGGCTTGCTTTTTGTGGTCGCCAACGTGGCTTGGTCGCCTTGGGTCAGTTATGGCAACAACGTGGACTATATTGCTGAAGTGGACGTCAAGGCGCAACAGCTGCGCACCAGCGTCGAGGCCATGCCGGCTGAAGCGGCTGAGGACGCGACGATTTTGCTGCCCTTGCTGAATCAGGCGCATGAAGTGGCCTGGAGCAGCAAGTTCGATTTCAACAGCGTGCCACTGGGCTATCGATACGGTCTGTACCAGGGCTATAAACTCGACACGGCGGGCAAGATTGCCTACACCCGGCTGCTTGACGAAGCGTTTTTGCCACGCATCGCGACGCGTCTCACGGCCCTGCTGCGCAATGCTCCGCCTGATAACACAGACTACCTGTATCAGGCGCTGAAAGCGTATTTGATGATCAGCGGGGCTGGGCGTTATGACGCCGATGCCTTGAAACTGTGGATCAACAGTGACTGGGACCATGCGTTTGCAACCACGGTGGATCAACGCAAGCAACTCGACCAGCATCTGGATGCGTTGCTGCGGGATCGGGTGGTTATTTCGCCGTTTCCTATGGATCAGGAGCTGGTGCGCAAAGCGCGTGAAATCCTGAACCAGCAGCCACCGGCCAATCGCACCTACAGCCGTATCAAGGCGCGTCTGCTGGGGCCGGAACCTGCGGAGTTCACCATCGCCAGTGTGGCTGGCATTGAAGCACCCAACGTATTGACGCGCGCCAGTCGCCAGCCGCTGAATGCGGGGATTCCGGGTTTGTTCACTCTGAAGGGTTACCCGATTTTCCAGAAAGAGGCCGCTGCTGCCCTGGCGGATATCGGGCTTGAGGATGCCTGGGTATTGGGGCGGACCAGTCCGGGCGTGGCCGCGGCCGTACCCAACCCTGGTGAGGTGATGCAGCAGTCGCAGCAGATCACGCGACTGTATCTGACCGAATATGCAAAGATCTGGCAGGAGTATCTGGCCGATGTGCGCCTGATACCTCGCAATGGCCTGACCGAAACCATTCAGGTTACGCGCGTGCTGGGCAGTGCTGAGTCGCCGCTGTTGTTGCTGACACGCGCTGCCGCGCGTGAAACAACCTTGATCCGAACAGACAGCAGTTCTTCCACCCGTGTTGATCAGACTCTGGATCGGCTGGATCGCCTCAAGCAGGAAGTGACCCGTGCGGCCAGCCTTGGCATTGGCGGGCCGCAGGGGAACACCGGCCTGGATGACAAGATTGAAATGATTGTTCAGGGCCCGTTTGCCTTGTTACATGCAATTACCCGGGGGCCACCCGGGACCGCCCAGATTGATTTACTTGGCAAGACGCTGGACGATTTTCATGCCAATCTGGTGGCGGCCGAAAGTGCCTTGCGCGGCGGGACGATTCCACGGACACAAGACGCCGAAAATCGTTTGCGCGGTGAAGCCATCCGCATGCCTGCTCCCGTTCGTGCTGTGCTCGAGGCTCTTTTGAGTCAGGCGTCCCAACAGGTGGCTGGTGGTGCCCGCAGTAGTGCCAGCGCCAACGTCAAAGGTGGCGTGGGTCAAACCTGCGGGGCTGTAATTGCCGGACGCTACCCGTTTGTGCGGGGTGCACAGCAGGATGTACAGCCCAACGACTTTGCTCAGGTTTTTGCGCCAGGCGGCCTGATGGACGACACGTTCCAGAAAAATCTGGCACCTTTTGTCGATACCTCCAAGGCGACATGGGCACCGCGACCTGGACCAGATGGCGCCGCAGCGGGGTCAGCAGCGGATCTGGCCCAGTTTCAACGGGCCTCGGTGATTCGGGACGCTTTTTTTGCTCCCGGCAGCCGTGCCATGAAGTTTGATCTGATCGTACGCT
>JAGOUM010000174.1 GCA_018061265.1 Rhodoferax sp.
CCGGAATGTTTGGAGCTCCACTTAACACAGTGATCCGCGGCTATGACGGATCTACTGGATCAGTCAAAGAGCTCAAGAAACACCTTCTTTCAATGGTGACCCACGTGGTCGAGTGGCAGTCACCTTCACCCGGAGAAACAGAGGAGTGGGGAGCATGTGGTCTTCTCTCGCAAGTAAGCCTCAAAAAGAAAAATGGTGAGAATTGGCTCCATTGGGCTTATCCGCCAGCACTTCGACAGGAGATGCTCTATCCGCTGCGCTATGCGCAAATCAGACGGTCAACGATCGCGCAGTTCCGCTCACATGCAGGATTGGCTCTTTATGAAATATGTGCGCGCTACAAAGACAACCCGTCACATTTGACCAGCAAGCAGCACTGGCACTGGTGGTTGCCAGTGCTGACTGGTAAGCCAGTACCTGACGAGATTAAAACAGAGTTCCGCTTCTTCAATCGGGACACAGTTAAGCCTGCAATCGAAGAGGTTAACGAAGTGAGTGAACTTACAGTAACAGTTCACGAATTCAAGGTTGGGCGCTCCATTGAGTTTCTTCAATTCGAAGTTCGTGTCAAGCAAGAAGTTGTTATCAAGGAGATTAAGGCTATTGACATGAGCAAAGTTGCTCGTGCAATTCAAATGGGCATTGATGCAGAGATCGCAGAAGACTTATTCATCCGCTTTGGGGAGTTGGCTTTCGCCAAAGGCATCGAGCGGTTGGAAGCCAGATTGGCCATGCCAGGTACACCAATCCTATCCAGGCATGCGTACCTCAAGGCATTGTTGGCCAGTAAAGCAATCGACAAACCTGTGCCAATCAACTATCAACAGGACTCTGTGGAAACACCGGTGGTGAAAAAGCCGGACCCCGGCATTCAATCGCAGGACAATTTACGGAAAAATGAAAGCGAAAAGCTCGCCATCGTCCGCTTGGAACTTGAAAGACTCGAACCTTCTGCAATGGAGCAATTGATTTCAGAGCTAAAGGAAAACTTCATCGAACGCAAGGTTTCCAAAGCAGTAATGAGGCGACTGGAGGAGGGTAAATTGGAGTCAGCATTGATCATGGGTGAATTGGCACGTTTCTATTGGAAACGTACGCGCGGAACGGAATGGAGCGTTTCCGACTCTATGCCAAAAGTTGAGCGTGTTGAGCAGGCGGGCTTGTTTTAAGTGGGTTTACTTGTCAATCGCTCCATTAGAAATTTGGTGTCATGCGTTTTCTGATCCACCACGACCTTGACACCCATCGAGTGCGACCTCAGTTTGCCAATCTGCAACAAGCTTTGGCGCGTGACGACTTTAAAAGTCCCAACCTCAAAAAACGGTTCTGAAAATCCCAGTCATGCATTCAAACTCAAAATCCGAATTCAGTCCGATTCAGCCAATACAAGATGGAGTTAAATCACTACCTTCGAGGTTCGTGCCAAAACGTCGACTAAGCTGACCTTTGCCTAAAACTGCTCAAGTCAACCATGTCAATTGCCGCGACCGACACCGTTACATTGTTGCTGACACCTAGTGGCCACTTGCTGTTGCAGCCGGATGTTGATGGGTTTGCCGTCGCAGTGGGACTCCAACAGGATCTTGTTGACGCGTTTGATCGAGGGGCAGGCCACGGATTGCTTTTTCTCGGTACGACCCAGGTAGGTACAGTATTGCCGCCCATTTTCGCCTGGTGGCGAGATTTTTCAGCACGCTACGTGACGGCTTTGTGCGCCACAGCCGGGGAGGGCGATGCAGTGATCGCAGCTCCCGACGATGAACTGCTGGGTAACCTGATTTGGGACGCGCCACCGATGAAAGGGGGCGAATATCTGGCACCGCAAGTACTACGTCAGCTGTGGGGAGAACTCGATTCCGCCTTGCACTTTGAACTGACCGCGTTCAAGGGGGTGCTATCGGACTTCCTTAAGACCCGTCATCCGGCCTGGAATCTGGTGGGCCGCGTCTATTTCAATCTAGCTGAGAACCGCAAAGACCCGGAAGCACCATTTGCATTTCTGGCCACTTACACCTCGCGCTTGTCGGCACATGGAAAAGCGCAGCACCTGCCGCTTTCCAAAGCATTAACTGAGTTTTCGGATGGCAAAAGTCAGGCGCAGTTGCTCACCCTGCTCAAGCCAGTGCAGGGCGCTGCCCAGCAATGCGCCTGGTTGCAAGCCATGGTGCACACCGGAGAAATTTACCACCCACTGCGCTGGAGCCCGGCCAATGCATTTCAGTTGTTGAGTGACGTGCCCAAACTTGAGGCGGCTGGTATTGTGGTGCGCGCTCCCCTGAGTTGGGGAGGGAGTCGTCCTGCGCGACCACTGGTCAAAGCAAGTGTAGGAGCGCAGCAACCATCACTGCTTGGCGCTGCAGCCTTGCTTGACTTCAATATGGAGGTTACGCTGGAGGGAGACGTCCTGACCGCAGCTGAGCTCAAAGCCTTGCTCAAGGGGAGCGATGGTTTACAGCTGATACGGGGTCGCTGGGTCGAAGTTGACCGAAGTAAATTGAAGCGCATGATGGCGCGCTTTGAGGACATTGAGAAAGCGGCGAAAGAATCCGGCCTGCCATTTTCTGAGGCGATGCGATTGATGGCTGGCGCCACACTCGATGGCGATACTGAACCAATGGATCCGGATTGGTCACAACTGGTGGCGGGCCCTTGGCTGGCTGAGACTTTGCAGGGCTTGCGTCAACCCGAGGGCTTGGCTCAGGTCTGCGCAGGTGCGGACCTGAAAGCGACATTGCGACCCTATCAGGAGGCTGGGGTGCACTGGTTGTACCTGTTAACTCGGCTCGGTTTGGGCGCATGTTTGGCGGACGATATGGGTTTGGGCAAGACTATCCAGGTCTTGGCCTTGCTGCTGATCCTGAAACGCGAGGAAGCCAAAAATGCGCGACCCAGCTTGTTGGTGGCCCCCGCATCGCTTCTGGCCAATTGGGCACTGGAGGCTGAGCGGTTTGCGCCCAGCTTGCGCGTGTTGATTGTTCATCCATCGACCATGTCGGGTGTTGAATTTCGCACAATCGATACCGCTCGGCTGGCCGGTGTCGATCTGGTCATCACCAGCTATGGCGCACTGCTACGCCTGCCGGTGCTAATGGATTCACAGTGGCGGCTCGCGGTCATCGACGAAGCGCAGGCCATTAAAAATCCAGGTGCCAAACAAACACGCCAGGTCAAGCTGCTCAAGGCCGACACGCGTATCGCGTTGACCGGTACACCGGTCGAAAACAGACTGGCTGATTTATGGTCGATCTTTGACTTTACCCATCCAGGCCTGCTGGGTTCAGACAAGGTGTTCGCCAATTTTGCCAAAAGGCTGGCCAAGCAAGAGCATTTTGGCCCCTTGCGCCGATTGGTACAACCCTACATTTTGCGGCGTCTAAAAACCGACAAGCGGGTGATCAACGATTTGCCAGACAAGACCGAGCTCAAGGCCTGGTGTCACCTGAGTTCCAAGCAAGCAGCGCTCTACCAACGGGCAGTGGATGACATGGCTGTGGCACTGAAAGATGCACAGGGGATTGGCCGCAAGGGCGTGGTGTTGTCTTTTCTGATGCGCTTCAAGCAAATTTGCAATCATCCCTCGCAATGGCTGGGTGACAGCGCCTGGAACGCTGCCGACAGCGGCAAGTTCGCCCGATTGCGTGAGTTGGTCGAGGTGATCGCCGCTCGGCAGGAAAAAGTACTCGTTTTCACCCAGTTTCGCGAGACCACTGAACCATTGGCTGCATTTTTGGGAACCATTTTTGGTCGAGAAGGTTTGGTGCTGCACGGTGGCACCCCGGTTGCCAAACGCCGTGAGTTGGTCAAGCGGTTTCAGGAAGATGAATTGACGCCATTTTTCGTACTCTCGCTCAAAGCTGGTGGCGCCGGGTTGAACCTGACAGCGGCTTCGCACGTGATTCACTTTGACCGCTGGTGGAACCCAGCGGTGGAAAATCAAGCCACTGATCGGGCGTTTCGCATCGGGCAGAAGAAGAACGTGCTGGTTCACAAGTTCGTATGCCAAGGTACGGTGGAAGATCGGATCGACCAACTGATAGAGTCCAAACAACAATTGGTCAAAGACGTGCTTGAAGGCGGGGCCGAACTGCTTCTGACCGAGATGAGCGATCGCGATCTGCTGGATTTGGTTAAATTGGACATTCACACTGCACAGGAAAGCTGAGGGAAAGCATGGGTTACTACGGCGGCTGGGCACCCTACGTCTCGGTGGCAGAGCGTCGCAAAAAGGCTGAGAAAGAGGCGGCCAAGGCCAGAAAATCCGGAGCCAGTCTCTCACCCATTGAGCCCTATCGCGGCGCCATCGCCAAGACCTTTTGGGGTAAGGCATGGTGTGACAACCTGGAGGCCTATAGCGACTACGCCAATCGGATGCCACGGGGGCGCACCTATGTTAGAAACGGCTCGGTCATTGACCTCAAGATCACCGAGGGTGAGGTTCAGGCCCGGGTGATGGGCTCCAGTCTTTACAAGGTCACGGTCAAGGTCACCGCAGTCGGAGAAGCCCCATGGCAAGCCATTGGCAAGGATTGCTCAGGCTCCATTGACTCGCTGGTAGAACTGTTGCAGGGCAAACTCTCAACAGCGGTGATGCAGCGCATCTGCGCGCCGCGTACCGGTTTGTTCCCGGCGCCCAAGGAAATCAAGTTCAGTTGCAGTTGTCCGGACTCGGCCTCGATGTGCAAACATATTGCTGCGGTGTTGTATGGCGTAGGGGCGCGGCTGGATCAAAAACCCGAGTTGCTTTTTAGCTTGAGAGCGGTGGACGCCAAAGACCTTGTCAGTCAGGCCAGCGCCGGGTTGCCGAAATCGAAAACAGGCGTGGCGGCGGACAAAGTGCTTGATGATGCGATGTTGGCCGATGTGTTTGGTCTTGAGATGGATGACGCTGTTGCACCGGTCAAATCAGCTGGTTCCAAGAAAAAGGTGCCCGCAACTCAAGCAGTCAAAAAAGTCGAGAAAAAATCAACAACCAAAGCAGCAAAAGCGACGACGCGGCTATCCGCGAAAAAGACCAAGAAGCCAGCTGCAAGTCAAAAGGTGGCGCCATTGACCGCATCTAAACCAGTGAAGCAAGTCGTCGAATCGAAGAAAGCTGTGACCCCGAAAAATGTCATTCCTGCGAAAAAAGCGGTAGCAGTGAAGAAGACTTCAGCGGCGAAGAAAACGGTGGCCGCAAAATCTCCAAGCCCACAAAAATCATCTGCTCGCAAAGACGCGAGCGGCACGACCAAGGTGGCACCCAAGGTGCCGAAAAAGAAGGCTGCCCCGAAACCTCTTTTATGACCGAACCACTGGAAACGGTGGCAATCCTGCCAAGATATCCTTCCCGTAGCGCGTTGTAGACAAGCGCGTGTCACAGACCGTAATGACAGCCCGATCCGTCACCGTGCGCACGCCTCGCCCCGCCCATTGCGCCAGTTTCATGGCAGCGCGAGGTACAGAAATCTCGACAAAAGGATCACGGCCCTGGGTGCTTAACCATTCCGCCAGGGCTTCCTCGACTGGCGAGTTGGGTGGGGTGAAAGGCAGTTTGTCGATTAGTACGTGCTCACATAACTGTCCTGGTAGATCAATGCCTTCTCCGAAAGACTGCAGACCAAAAATGATGCTGCGCTCGTTGTTCATGACCCGTCGGTTGTGCTCCTTCAACAGCTGAGTACGCGAACACTGACCTTGCAATTGAACCTGATCCAACAGGTCAGAGGGCAGGGCAGTGTGACACGCCTGCATCTGACGTTTGGAGGTAAACAATACCAATTGGCCATGCTGGTGTTCTCGCAGCAGCGTTGGCAGGATCTGGCACAGTTCCTGAGAAAACCCGGCGC
>JAGOUM010000175.1 GCA_018061265.1 Rhodoferax sp.
CGGGCAATCTGAACGACCAATGGCCTTACTCGAACGACGGCGTCTCGGGTTTGGCCACCGGTTTACCCGCTGCCGACCAGGCGTCAAACCCGCCAACAATCGACTGCACGCTGAGGTAGCCCATGTCATGCAAGGCACAAGCTGCGAGTGCCGCGCGACCGCTGGTTTTGCAATACAGCACAATTTTGAGGTCACGCGGCTGCAGCGCCGGGTTGGCGCTGAACTTGAACTCCAGCATGCCGCGCGAAATGTGCACTGCGCCTGGCAAGTGGCCAAACGCAAACTCATCGGCCTCACGCACATCCACCAGCACGTCGGCGTCACGAATGGCGGCCTCGGCCTGATCAATGCTGATTTCTTGTACGCGCGACTTGGCACCTAAAACGAGGTCGTGGGCTGTTTTCATGGGATTCTCCTGATTGATTAACTATAAATTAAATAGCTTGATACACTTTTAGGTATTGGGCTGGAGGCACATTTTATGTGAAATTCATGCACCAATGAGCAACGACCACCCCGATGTCCCAAGGGCCATCACATCAACCATTACCGTTCTTCCCCCCACCGCATGACCCATCGGCGGGGAGGACAGATGAACAGGCTCAGTGAACGTCAGTGCGGTACATCTTGGCCGGGTTCATTTTCATGCTCCATGGCAGCTCGGAGTTCATCCAGCCATTCTGAATCCGAAACCCTGCCTTAGGGCCTTCTTTGACTGCCCCGCCCTGAAACCCATTGACCACATAGCGCGCGTTGGGGAACCCATTGGCGCGCAGAAACGTCGCGCTGGGCTCACCCCGTTCGCTGCCTGATCGGCACATGGTGATGATTTCGGCGTCAGCGGCAAGCCCGCGCTTGTCCAGGGCGGCCTTGATCTGGGTGACAAAGTCCGGATTTTGGTAAAGCCTGTAAATATTGCGCTTATCTTCCCAGCCTGAGCGATCCACCATCAGAAAAGGGATGTTGATGTGAACGGTATCGGTAAAACCAATAAACATCACCTCAACCGGGTCGCGCACGTCAACAAACAGCACCTTGCTGTCGGCTTTTTGTACCGCCACATAGGTGTCTTGCGCGCTGATGGCGATATCCACCGCATGGACGGCAAGTGTGGACAGTGACATGGCCAGAGCGGCAACTAAACGTTTCGTTTCGATCATGATGTGTAGGTGTACAGATTGTGGATAGGCAAAATGGCTGGCATTTATTCGGCTTTGCGCAGCGTGATCGCGCCGCGTATCTGGTTCAGGCTGTAGCCAGTGCCTTTGTCATCTGGGTAAAGGGATTTGATTTTTTCGATGACTTCAGGCTTCATCGTGTCAACCACACCGTGGCAGGCCAGGCATGGTTTCTTGACCGGCAAGGCTTTCATGTAACGAA
This sequence comes from Rhodoferax sp., assembly GCA_018061265.1. Classification (GTDB taxonomy): domain Bacteria; phylum Pseudomonadota; class Gammaproteobacteria; order Burkholderiales; family Burkholderiaceae_C; genus Rhodoferax. Next base: position 1,381 of record JAGOUM010000175.1, read on the forward strand.
ACTCTTTGCGGCCCTCGGTTTCAACCGTGGCGAACTTCTCAAGCGTTGCGGCATCTTCACCAGCGGCAGCACGGCGGTCAAAGTCTTCAAGCGCCGCGCGCTCCCACGCATCGGGTACCGCCTTCGGGTTGCGGTTGTTCAGGCTGACACGGCGGATGCCCCAGCCGCTTTTTGCCGATGCGGCTTTGGCCATTTCAGGTGCCTTGTCCTTGCAGACACCGACCGCCGACACCACACCATCCTTGGCCACTTCGTCCATCAGCACTTTTGACAGATTTGCGGGTACGTCGGTGGCCAGCGTGCGAGCACCTTGCAAATTGGCGGCCTCGTCGGCCCGAGCCTGTATGGACAGCAACAGCACCATAGCCAGCCCGACGCTGGACAATCGCATAGAAGCACTCATTTTGAAGTTCATCTGACTCATCTCAAGAAATTGATCAAGTCGGCGATTGGGCCATGGGCTGCGGCCAAATGTTGGTGACAAAAGTCACGCCAACCAGGGCTCTGCCAACTGGGCGGTGCCTTCAAGTCCGGCCCAAGGCCCTATGGCAGATCGTCTTTGGGCTGGTCTTGCGGTGCAGACTCCAGCCGCACCCTGGCTTTGCGCCGAAACCAACCACCAAGAAAAAAGGCACCCAACGGGACAAACGCCACCACCAGCAACAGGCTGGTGTCGCGCGAATTGATTCTTCCACCCGCCAGATTCTTGATGACCAGAGCCACATACAACAGAAAAGCGGTTCCGTGGATTGGCCCCATGATCGATACCGCCTCCGGCAGTCCAAGCATGCGCTTCAGCGGCACTGCGATCAACACCAACAGCAACAGGGTTGCACCCTCCCCCAGCGATGCCAGGCGCAGCGTACGCAAGGGGCCGGACGGATTCGCTTCAGCCACGCTGCCCGATCCAGCGCGTGACACACGCCAAACCCTGGTGCCCTGGGCCTTCAGACAGAAGCACCTCGCCATGCCACGACAACACCGGGCTGAGCAACCCGGCAAAGTCCTCATCCAGCATGGCCGGGGTGTACAACATGCTGAGGTCTTTGGGGCCACCGCTGTGATGGTTCAACTGATCGGGGTGAAACGCCTCTTGCAACAGCACGCCACCAGGGCGCAAGCCCAGCGCCAGTCGCTGATGGGCAGCGGCGCGAATCGAAGGGGGCAAGTGGGTAAACACCAGCACCACCGCATCAAAACTGTTTGGCTCGGGGGACCAGTCGGCCAGGTCAACCCACAGCGTGGTCAAAGTCACCCCGCGCTGTGCGGCCAATGCCTGCGCCTTTTGCAAACCCACGGCCGAGTTGTCGACGGAAGTGACCGGATGTCCCTGTTGCGCCAGCCAGACACCGTTACGGCCCTCACCATCGCCAGGCACCAGCACACGGCTGCCTGGCGCAAGCCGTGTGGCCTCTTGCTGCACAAAGGTGTTGGGTTCGGTGCCGTATTTGTAGCCCGGCTCGGCAAATCGTTGGTCCCAGAAATTCATGGTCGGGCATCATGCCATCGATCGCACGTTTTCGTGACCTGGCGCACACAAAATCCCTTGCCGCAGTTGTAAAGTGACGGCATCAACAACCCAGGAGATTTCCATGAGCGACACCCCCACTGGCCTGCCCCGCCTGAACGAACCCGCCCCGGCCTTTAGGGTCCGCACCACGCATGGTGACCGCAGCCTGTCCGACTACAAGGGTCAGTGGCTGATCCTGTTCTCGCACCCGGCAGACTTCACGCCGGTCTGCACCACCGAGTTCATCGGTTTTGCCGCCGCCTCGGACACCTTCAAACACATGAACTGCGAGTTGCTGGGCCTGTCGATCGACAGCCTGTTCTCTCACCTGGCCTGGACGCGCAACATTCAGGAAAAGTTCGGTGTGCACATTCCGTTCCCGATCATCGAGGACATCAAGATGGAAGTCGCCCAGGCTTACGGCATGATTCACCCTGGAGCCGCGGATACACAAGCGGTACGCGCTACATTTTTTATAGATCCGAACGGTATCCTGCGGGCCATGGTGTATTACCCGATGAGCAACGGCCGCTCGATCAACGAGTTTGTGCGTCTGCTGCAGGCGATGCAAACCAGCGACAAAAACGCCGTGGCCACGCCCGAGGGCTGGACACCGGGTTGTGATGTGATCGTGCCGCCCCCCAAGACCGCCGAAGCCGCTGAACTGCGCGGGCGTGAGGGTTATGAAACAGTGGACTGGTATTACTCGACCAAGTCGCTTTGAGCAGCCCTGAGGTGGGAGCGAGCCCCCGCCTCCATGGGTACATTGATTGCTGGGCGAGGTGCCTGACTCATCGCAAAACGTCTTCGACTTTTTTCATCCAGTCCAGGTATCGTCGGCAAGTGCAGCATTTGCACCCACCTTGTCCCATGCCGCTTGTGCCTCGCCCACGCCAACCAGCGCAGCCCTTTGTTCAAAAAACTTGGCCGTTTCCATGGCGCTGATCTTTTCAGCAATCGCAACCACAAAAAACTGGTTCATGGTGGTGTCATCTGCGGCAGCGATCCGCTTGGCGGCAAGCTTGAGTGATTCGGGTAGGCGCAGGGCGTAACTGCTCATGGCTTGATGCTCCTTTGTGCTGACAGGTGAAATTGTTGAAAACTCTGCTCCGGGTTCAAGACCGCAATGCCAAAGTGTTTTGCCGGGCCGAAATCCCGCAGGTTGTAGGTCACGATGGCCTGCGCCTGGGCGTTGGCAGCCGCTTCCAGTACCATTTCATCAGATGGGTCACGGAGTTGCGGACGCCACTGGTAATGGGTCGTGACCGGCTCAATGATCCCCGCCAGCTCATTCAAAATCGCGTCGATATCGCTGGCCAAAAGCCGGGAGGCCGCCAACTGATCTGGGCGCTTGAGCACATCCTCATATTCCAGAAACAGCGCAGGGCTGCAACACATCGTGACCTGTTTGAGTCGAATGGTTTGCATCAGAGCAAACGAAGGACCATGTCGGTTGCGTGTTGCTGCCACAAGGATGTTGGTATCGATCACCAGTTTAGCTTGTTTTTTCATATCATCGGCGATGTGAATTTTCTCCTTGGATCTGGAAAATGTCAATTGAACCCGGATCACTTTCTCTTGGGGTAAAGTCTCAAAACAACACACAGGAGACCAAGACATGCCCGAACGCCTTTCGGCGCCCGCCCTCACACCTGCTGCGCGGCGACGGCGCACCCTGTTGGGTTTGGGCCTGGGTGTTGGTGCCTTGACTCTCTGGCCCGACACCCGGCTGCTGGCCCAGCAGATCAGCAACTTTGTGGTTGGCCCACCCGTTCCCGACGTGGCACCGGTGCAGCTGTCGGCCCATGTGTGGTCGATTGTGGCCAGGGACGCTTTTGTGACCGAGGCCAATCGCGGCATGATGTCCAACATCAGTTTTGTGGTGACCAGCGCCGGGGTGGTGGTGCTTGACTCGGGCAGCTCGCTGCAGATTGGTGAAATGGCCATCCGCATGATCCGGCGTGTCACGCCGCAGCCGGTTGTGGCGGTGTTCAACAGCCACTTTCACGGTGACCACTGGCTGGGCAACCATGCGTTTGTGACCAGGTTTGGGGCAGATTTGCCAATTTATGCGCTGGCGGACACCATCACCCAGATCAAAGGCGTTGAAGGTGACATGTGGCGCACGTCGATGGAACGCTGGACCAACAACGCCACGCTGGGCACCAAGCTGGTCGCACCCAACCGGCCGGTCACCCATGGCCAGACGCTGCAGTTTGGCGACATCACGCTCAAAACCCACTTTTACGGTACTGCACACACCACCGCTGACCTGTGCGTGCAGGTGGTGCAGGACAAAGTCACGGCCGTGGGCGACATTGCCATGACCAACCGCATTGCCAATATTGAAGACGGCTCCTACCCGGGCACCTTCAAATACTTCAAGGATTTACAAGCCGCCACCGGCGAGCAATTGTGGCTGCCGGGTCATGGAGACGCCAGGCCTGACCTGCTTCAGACGTATGGCAAGTTCCTCGCGGGTATCTGGGAGCCCTGTCTGCAGGCGGTCAAGGACGGCAAGAGTCTTGAAGAGGCCCGCGCCATGGTGCTGGCCGACCCCCGGGTGGCGGCTCGGGCCACCACCATGGCCGGCTTTGACAACAACATTGGCAAATATGCCAGCCTGGCGTATCTGGAAGCGGAGAAAGAGGCGTTTTGACGCCGCCTCCTGAAATGCCAGCCCCAATGGCTTGGGTCTAGTTGGTGACCTGGTCGTCAGCACTGCGGCCACCACGGATGTGACCGGGTGCATCGTCAGCGCCCCGACCCTGGCGGACGTGACCTGCCGGATCATCCGCACCCTGACCACCGCTGATGTGTCCGGGTGCGTCGTCGGTGCCGCGGCTTTGACGCACATGACCCGGTGCATCATCCGAACTGCGGCTGGTGCCGCCCGCA
>JAGOUM010000176.1 GCA_018061265.1 Rhodoferax sp.
CGGGTTTGTTGCAGCAGGATGCCAGTGGCTCGCAGTTTTTCCTGTTCAATCGGTCGGTGACACATTTTGGCGGTTACAGCGTTTTGCACGCATTGTTGTGTGCAACATTGGTGGCGTCGCTGGCCTCAACCTTTGCACTGACCGAGACACAGCAGCGCAGCCTGGTGAGCGCCGCTTTGACCATGAATGTGGCCATGACCAGTTTGCAGGATCAATTGGCGTTACAGAAGAATGCGCCTAGCCCGCAACAGCGCAGCGTGATTGATTCCCACGCTGCAGATGGCAAAAAACTTCTGGAAAGTGTGGGTGTGGCGGACATGTCATGGCTGACCATGGTGGCCATGCATCATGCCAATCTGGGTGATGCCGACAACTTTGCGCAGTGGCCAACGCTCAAACGCATGACCAAGATTCTGCAAACGGTGGATCGCTATACCGCGGCGATGAGTCCGCGCAAGTCACGGTCGGGCCGAACAGCGCGGGATTCTGTGCGCACTGTGGTGGTGCGTGAAGGGGCAGAAAAACACGATGAGGTTGGCACGGCGCTGGTGAAAGTGCTGGGGCTGAGTCCGCCTGGCACCTTCGTCAAGCTGGTCAACGGAGAGACCGCGGTGGTGATGCGACGCGGCATCAAACCCGCCGAACCGGTGGTGGCCTGTGTGCTTAACCGAAATGACGAGCCCATTGCTGAGCCAAGGTTACGCGACACCTCCCGCCCCGACCTGGCGATTCAATCGACCCTGTCCGGAACCTCGGTAAGGGTCAACCTGAACACGGATCTGATGATCCGCTTGATCCCCAGGCAGGTTTGATGCCGTTTAGGGTGTTGGGGTGACGGCAATGCCCTTGAATTCACCGCTGGCGATGCGTTTTTGCCACTGGGCAGGCCCGGTGATGTGGGCGCTGGTGCCGCCGGCATCCACCGCCACGGTGACCGGCATGTCGACCACGTCAAATTCGTAAATGGCTTCCATGCCGAGGTCGGCAAAGCCGAGCACTTTGGCGGTCTTGATGGCTTTGGAGACCAGATAAGCGGCGCCGCCCACGGCCATCAGGTAGGCCGACTGGTGTTTTTTGATGGCTTCGATGGCTACCGGGCCACGCTCGGATTTGCCGATCATGGCGATCAGCCCGGTTTGCGCCAGCATCATTTCGGTGAAACCGTCCATGCGTGTGGCGGTGGTAGGGCCAGCGGGGCCAACGGCTTCGTCACCCACAGGGTCGACCGGGCCGACGTAATAGATCACGCGGTTGGTAAAGTCGACGGGCAGCGCTTCGCCCTTGGCGAGCATGTCCTTGATACGTTTGTGTGCGGCGTCACGGCCAGTGAGCATCTTGCCGTTGAGCAGCAGTGTGTCGCCGGGTTTCCAGCTGGCGACTTCTTCTTTGGTCAGGGTGTTGAGGTTGACCTTTTTGCTCTTGACGTAGTCGGGTGCCCAGGCCACTTCGGGCCAGCTGTCAAGTGACGGCGGGGTAAGGTAGACCGGGCCGCTACCGTCCATCACAAAATGCGCGTGGCGGGTGGCGGCGCAGTTGGGGATCATGGCCACGGGCTTGCTGGCGGCGTGGGTTGGGTACATCTTGATCTTGATGTCGAGCACAGTGGTCAGGCCGCCCAGGCCTTGCGCGCCAATTCCCAGCGCGTTGACTTTCTCGTAAAGTTCCAGGCGTAATTTCTCGACGCTGGAGAGTTCTGCGCCACTGGTGGCCTTGGCCTGCAGCGCGTACATGTCCAGGTCGTCCATCAGGCTTTCTTTGGCCATCAGCACGGCTTTTTCGGCGGTGCCGCCGATACCGATGCCCAGCATGCCAGGTGGGCACCAGCCTGCGCCCATGGTGGGGACGGTTTTGAGAACCCAGTCGACCACCGAGTCACCGGGGTTGAGCATGACCATCTTGCTCTTGTTTTCAGAGCCGCCGCCCTTGGCAGCCACGGTGACTTCGACGGTGTTGCCGGGCACGATCTCGGTGTTGATGACGGCGGGCGTGTTGTCTTTGGTGTTCTTGCGCAAAAACTCGGGGTCAGCCACCACGCTGGCGCGCAGCGTGTTACCGGGAAAGTTGTAGGCGCGGCGCACGCCCTCGTTGATGGCATCGTCAAGGCTGCCGGTGAAGCCTTCCCAGTGCACGTCCATGCCGACTTTGAGGAACACGTTGACGATGCCGGTGTCCTGGCAGATGGGGCGATGGCCCTCGGCTGACATTTTGCTGTTGGTGAGGATTTGGGCAATGGCGTCTTTGGCGGCTGGGCTTTGCTCATGCGCGTAGGCGCGTGCCAGGTGGGCAATGTAGTCCGCCGGGTGGTAGTAGCTGATGTATTGCAGGGCGGCGGCGATGGACTCGATCAGGTCGCTTTGGCGGATGGAGGTGATAGTGCTCATGGGTTTTAACCTCAGTGAAATAAGGCGGATTGAATGACCCGCTAACATTGAAGTTTAACCAAGCACCCCCAACGCCAGGCTGACGGTCTGGTGCATTTGCCATGATCAAACTCATCCTGCGCAGCGTTAACCAGTTTGTCAACAGTCAAACCATTGGTGGGGTGTTGCTGGCATTAGCGGCCATGGCGGGGCTGGTTCTCAGCAATTCTCCGTGGCAGTCTGCCTACCAAGCGTTTCTGCAGATGACCACCGAGTTGCGTATTGGAGGTGACTGGCTGGTATTGTCCAAGCCCACCATCATCTGGGTAAACGACCTCTGGATGGCCGTGTTTTTCTTTCTGGTGGGGCTGGAAATCAAGCGCGAGCTGCTGGAAGGGGAACTGGCGTCGGTACGCCAGGCATTGCTGCCGGCTGGTGCCGCCATTGGCGGCATGCTGGTGCCGGCGTTGATCTACATGCTGATCAACAGTCATGATCCGTTGGCGATGCGCGGCTGGGGTATTCCGATGGCAACGGACATTGCGTTTGCCCTGGGCATATTGGTGCTGCTGGGGGATCGGGTTCCGGTGTCACTGAAGATATTCTTGACCGCCGTGGCGATCATTGACGACCTGGGTGCGATCCTGGTGATTGCGTTTTTCTACACGGCAGATCTGTCGCTCACCATGCTGGCTTCAGCAGGAGGTGGTTTCCTGGCACTGCTGGTAATGAATAGGGCGCGTGTCACAGCCATTGGACCCTACGTCATCGTTGGTTTGGTGATCTGGGTTTGTGTGCTGAAGTCGGGGATCCACGCGACCCTGGCCGGTGTGATTACGGCATTGGCGGTTCCGATGAAAGACGGGCAGGGGGGGTCACCCTTGGGTCGTGCTGAGCATGCCTTGCACCCTTGGGTTGCCTACCTGATTCTGCCGGTGTTTGCGTTCGCCAATGCCGGAGTGTCCTTGGACGGAGTGTCTGTCGCAACATTGTTGCAGACGGTACCCCTGGGTATTGCTGTGGGACTGGTCGTGGGCAAGGCGACCGGTGTGTTTGGTGCCAGTTGGCTGCTGATTCAGTTTGGCGGTGCAAGATTGCCAGAGCATTGCAACTGGATGCAGTTTTTTGGCGTGTGTGTACTGTGCGGTGTGGGTTTCACCATGAGTCTGTTCATTGGCTCTCTGGCGTTTGAGGGCGCTGGACCCGACTACGCCACCCAGGTCAAGATTGGCGTATTGACCGGCTCGCTGGTCAGTGCGGTGTTGGCGGTCATCTTGCTGATCAAACGTGGCCCGACAGAGGGCTGAGTCCACCAACTCGGGATCAATGCTCCTTAGGGTAGGAGTGGCTCATCAGCTTGTCGGTATAAGCAATGGCCATGGCTGAGAGCAAGAAGGTGATATGAATGGCGGTCTGGGCGATCAACACCTTGTCGCTGTAATTGGCGGCATTGATGAAGGTCTTGAGCAGGTGGATGGAGCTGATGCCGATGATGGCTGTTGCAAGCTTGACCTTGAGCACGGAGGCGTTCACGTGGCTGAGCCACTCCGGCTGATCGCGGTGGCCTTCCAGATCCAGGCGCGACACAAAGGTCTCGTAACCCCCAACGATCACCATGATCAGTAAGTTGGAGATCATCACCACGTCAATCAGGGCCAGGACGACCAGCATGATGATCGTTTCATTGAGCGATGTCACCGCTATATCCGACTTGTAGCCGATGCTTCCAACCAAAGCCTGCAGGGCCGACTGGTTGCCAAATGCTGCTTCAAGCAAGTGAACCAACTCCACCCAGAAGTGAAAAACATAAACACCTTGAGCAGCAATCAAGCCGACATACAGGGGTAGCTGCAGCCAGCGACTGGCAAAAATAAAGCGCGGGATCGGGCGTAGCGGGCTGCTTTTGGGCGAGATTTCAGTGGTCATTGTGATACACAGGTTGAGGAGAGGGTGATTTTACCGGGGTAGCATGTCAACTCAGTGTCAGTCAGTGGCATGTAAGTGCCAGCCCGGACATTACCGGGCGCACTTCGTTTAACAAAGAGGAGATTGATCTGTGAGCACCCCTTCGACTGCTATTGAGTCTGTGTTGGTTGAGAACCGTGTTTTTCCGCCGAGCGAAGCCACCGTCAAGGCGGCACGTATCTCGGGAATGGACAGCTATTACGCCCTGTGTGCGGAAGCTGAGAAAGATTTTGAAGGCTTTTGGGCCCGACTGGCGCGTGAAAACGTGGTCTGGAACAAACCATTTACCAAAACCCTGGACGAGTCGAATGCACCGTTCTACAAGTGGTTTGAAGACGGTGAGCTCAATGCCTCTTACAACTGCCTTGACAAGCACATGGGCACGGCCAACGAGAACAAGGTGGCGGTGATTTTTGAAGCCGACGGCGGTGAAGTCACCAAAACAACTTACAAGGAACTGCTGGCACGTGTCAGCCAATTCGCCAACGCATTGACGGCGCGGGGCATCAACAAAGGCGACCGGGTACTGATTTACATGCCCATGACGCTTGAGGGTGTGATTGCAATGCAGGCCTGCGCCCGAATTGGAGCCACCCACAGCGTGGTATTTGGTGGCTTTTCTGCCAAAGCCCTGCAAGAGCGTATCATCGATGCGGGTGCGGTGGCAGTTGTGACTGCCAACTTCCAGATGCGTGGTGGCAAACAGTTGCCCCTCAAAGGCATTGTGGATGAGGGCCTTGGACTGGGCGGATGTGAGTCGATCAAGACCGTGTTTGTGTACGAGCGCACACCGAGCCCGTGCAATATGGTGGCCGGGCGGGACATCACCTTCACGGAGGCGCTGGCCGGGCAGAGCACCGAATGTGCACCGGTAATGGTGGGTGCCGAGCATCCGCTGTTCATCTTGTTTACCTCGGGCTCGACCGGCAAACCCAAAGGTGTGCAGCATGCCACCGGTGGTTTCGTATTGTGGTCAAAGCTGACCATGGACTGGACGTTCGACCTGAAGGCTGACGATGTGTTCTGGTGTACGGCTGATATTGGCTGGATCACAGGCCACGCCTACGTCGGTTATGGTCCCTTGGCTGCGGGTGCCACCCAGATCATTTTTGAAGGCATCCCCACTTATCCGAATGCGGGCAGGTTCTGGCAAATGATCGAGCGCCATAAGTGCAGCATTTTTTATACGGCGCCAACGGCGATCCGTTCACTGATCAAGGCTGCCGAAAGTGACGAAAAAGTCCACCCTGACCGCTCGGACCTGAGCACGTTGCGTATCCTGGGTTCGGTGGGTGAGCCGATCAATCCTGAAGCCTGGATGTGGTACTACAAGAACATCGGCCATGAAAAATGCCCGATTGTTGACACCTTCTGGCAAACGGAAACCGG
>JAGOUM010000177.1 GCA_018061265.1 Rhodoferax sp.
CGCACGCAGCCCCGGCCAGTAGGGCAGTGAATAGGCCAGCGCAATGCCGCTGAGTGCCAGCAGCCAGCCAGCCGCCACCAGATTGCCTGCGGCCCCGGCGTCCAGCGGGCTCTTGACGATGGAATGGAATAACAGGACCGGAAAGAACAGAAAGTAGACCAGTTGTTCGACCTGCGTCCAAACCGGCCGGTTCAAGGGCGTGAATCGGCAGACCAGGTAACCGATCAGGATCATCGAGAAATCAGGAAAGAGCAGTTGGGCGAAGTTCACCCGGCGAGAATACCAGCCATGCCAAGCCCAGACTCCCCCGCAGTTTCCCTTCCGGACCCGTTGGTTGACACCTTTGTGGACGCCTTATGGCTCGAAGACGGTCTTTCCAGAAACACTTTGGCTGCCTATCGGCGCGACCTGCAGCTTTTTGATGCCTGGCTGTTTTCGCAGGGGCGTACCCTGCAGCAAGTTTCGCAGGAGGATATCAATGCTTACTTTGCCGAGCGGCATTTCGAAACCAAGGCAACCACCGCCAATCGCCGCTTGACTGTCTTGCGGCGCTTTTTTCATTGGGCGCTGCGCGAACGTTTGATTAGCGCTGACCCTACACTCAAGCTACTGGCGGCCAGGCAAGCCATGCGTATGCCAAAGACCCTGACCGAAGCCCAGGTGGAGTCGCTGCTGGGGGCGCCTGATGTCAGTATGGCGCGAGGCATTCGTGATCGCTGCATGCTGGAACTGATGTATGCCAGTGGTCTGCGGGTCAGCGAACTGGTCACGCTCAGGGTGTTCAACATCAGTCTGAGTGAGCATGTGCTGCGTGTGTTTGGCAAGGGCAACAAAGAGCGGCTGGTGCCATTTGGTGAAGTTGCCAGCCTTTGGCTGACACGTTACATGGCGCAGCCGCGTGCCGAATTGCTGGCCGGTCACCAAAGTGAGGATCTTTTTGTTACCCAAAAAGGCAGCAAGGCCGGCACCGCCATGAGCCGGGTTGGTTTTTGGATGCTGGTCAAAAAATATGCGTTGGCTGCGGGTATCACCGTGCCCATGTCACCCCACACCTTGCGCCATGCGTTTGCCACGCACCTGCTTAACCATGGCGCGGATTTGCGGGCTGTGCAGCTGTTGCTGGGCCACGCCGATATATCCACCACCACCATCTACACCCACGTGGCACGCGAGCGACTCAAACAATTGCATGCACATCACCACCCCAGAGCCTGAGGGTTAGCGGTGGTTTATACACTGCTGCTGGTGAGTGTCTCGGCCCAGGCCAGCGCCTGCAAATGCGCCCAGTTGACCTGGTCTCCGGTCAACTGCAGGGCGATGGCGGTCTCGGCAAACTGTGCGTCACAGGCACTCTCACAGGCCAATGTCAATCGCAGAAATGGTGCCAACTCACCACTTTGGTGCAACAGGGCATCGGTCACTGACTGAGGCAGCGAGATGCCTGACAAGGCTTGTGCAAGCGGCATGCCCAGCATGGTGTCGAGCAGTGAGAACACACCCACCACAAAAGCGTTGTCACATTCTTCGGGGGGCAGAAGTTCGGCCGCCAGCAGTTCCATCAACCTGCCACGAACGACCGCATCATGGCACACAGCGGGTGAGACACTGCTGGCACCGGATGTGGTCATCAGCAAGGCGGCCCAGCGAAACAGTTTCTTGAGTCCCAGCAACATCACCGCGTGCCGAAACGAGGTCACCTCACAATGCAGGCCAAAACCGGCCGAGTTGATAAACCGCAGCAGGTTAAAGGACAAGGTCGGGTCTCGCTTGAAAATGTCCTCGATGTCGGCGGTACTGGCTTGTTTGCGCACCAGGTTGATCAGTTGAATGATGGCCGCCTGCGCGGGTCTCAGGCTCTGGCCCTGAATCATCACGGGTCGGGCAAACCAGTAACCCTGAAACAACTTGACACCCGCCAGACTGGCGCGCTCGAACTGCTCGGCGCTTTCCACCTTTTCGGCGATCAGCTCTACCTGGGCCGAACCGGCAACCTGGCGGGTCATTGCGAACAGTTGGGCCTGTGTGACCCGGGTGATATCGATTTTGACAAACGATGCCAACGCCAGCCAGCCGGTGTAGGCCGGTGCCAGCACCTGATCGTCAAACGCCAGCCGGAACCCGCGTTTGCGGACATCGGCCAGCGTCTGACGGTAAGTGTCGATGTCTTCAGTGCTGTTCTGGTCGGGTGCCAGGACAGGAACCTCCAGCACCACACGCCGGGGGTCAATCAGCTCCAGATGGCCGCTGGCCAGGGTTTGGTGGGTGCAGTTGATAAAAAGGGCCTTGCGCGAACTCTGGATTTCGCTGTCGACGGCGCACAGCAGGTTAAATAGCAGTGCTGCGTCGCTGGCGGCGTTGAAGCGACTGCCCTCGGTTGAACGGTCAAACAGCTCATAACCAAAGACTGCGCGTTTTGCGTCCAGAATGGGTTGCCGCGCAATGGCCAGTGTGGGTTTGACCGGATCTGACTCCTGGGCTGGCGTGTCACTCGGCTGCTGTGTCATGGGCTTCTCGGGTATCCAGGAGGGTGTTTAGGGACCTTGGCGCTGGTGCAGCACCCAAGGCGGCCAGTTCTTCATCGGCAAACCCTGCGGCCTTGCGAGCGACCCAATTGAAAGGTCCCTTCAGTGCCGGCGCTGCGTATTGTCGGGCCAAGCGGCTGCTTGTCGCCAAGGGGTCAAGTCTGCGTTGTTGACAGATCTGGCGGTACCAATGGTTGCCGGTGGCCACATGGCCAATCTCATCACGCAGGATGATGTCAAGGATCTGCGCACCACGCAAGTCACCAACCGAGACCAGTTTTTTCCGGATGGCCGGTGTCGCATCGAGACCGCGCGCCTCCAGGGTGCGAGGAATCAGCGCCAGGCGCGCCAGCACATCGCCACGTGTACGTTGTGCCATGTCCCACAGGCCGTCATGCGCCGGAAAATCACCGTACTGGTGGCCCAATCCCTGCAGGTGGCTGGCCAGCAGCTGGTAGTGAAGTGCTTCCTCCTGCGCCACCGTCAGCCAGTCGCGGTAAAACTCCTCGGGCAGGCCGCCAAATCGCCAGACAATATCCAGCGCCAGGTTGATTGCATTGGCCTCGATGTGGGTCAACGCATGGATCAGGCTGGCCCGACCCTCTGCCGTGCCAACCGCCCGATGTTTCAGTGCGCCAGGTTGTACCAGCACCGGTCGTTGTGGACGACCCGGCAGCTCGCCTGTGTGAATGATCTCCCGGTCACACTCAAGTGGGTGAGATTTTGGGTCAAGCTCAAGCAGTGCCTGGGCTTTCGCCTGCGCACTATCAAGCTGCAAAATGGCAAGGGTGTGCTGTCGCAGGCAGATCGAGCCTGAAGCGGGAGCAGATTCTTTGGGTGTTGACATTGGGGCTGTTTGGCATCTGCCGCCGAGCGTCGGGCGGGCGTCCCTACAATTCTAGGCATACACAGTGAAGGGGCAGTGATGGCGATATACGAAGTGAACGGCGTGGTGCCGCAAATAGCGGAGTCGGCCTGGGTCGCAGACAGTGCCGAGGTGATCGGGCAGGTGGAGCTGGGTGAGGACGTGGGCATCTGGTTTGGTGTGGTGGTGCGGGGAGACACGGCGCCGATCATCATCGGGGCGCGGACCAATATCCAGGACCTCAGTGTCCTGCACGCTGACGTGGGCCAACCCCTCACCATCGGCACCGGAGTGACTGTGGGCCACAAGGCCATGCTGCATGGCTGCACAATTGGTGACGACAGCCTGATCGGCATTGGTGCGGTGGTGCTCAACGGCGCACGTATTGGCAAGGGCTGCCTGGTGGGTGCCGGAGCCCTGGTGACCGAAGGTAAGGAGTTCCCGGACGGCAGCATGATCATTGGCAGCCCCGCAAGAATGGTGCGCCAGTTGACTCCCGAGCAGTTGCAGGGCTTGCGTGAGAGCGCTGAGCATTACGTCAGCAACGCCCGGATGTTCAAAACAAGTCTGCACAAAATCGCCTGAAAGGCCACTGTGTCTGAAATTCACAAGTTTGTTTTTGAAGGCTTGCCCGTGCGTGGCGTTCTGGTTCACCTGACGGATGCATGGACCGAGATCCTGCGTCGGCGGGCCAGCAATACCACCCATGGCGCGTTTGTGCCTGCGGTTCGGGATTTGCTCGGTGAGATGACCGCGGCGGCGGTGTTGATGCAGTCCAATATCAAGTTCGAGGGGGCCCTGGTGCTGCAGATCTTTGGTGACGGGCCGGTCAAACTTGCGGTGGTGGAGGTTCAGCCGGATCTGTCGCTGCGCGCCACGGCGACGCTCCACGGCGAAATCGCTGCCAATGCCAGCCTGACCCAGATGGTCAACGTGGGCAGTGAGGGCCGATGCGCCATCACGCTGGACCCGAAAAACCGCCAGCCCGGTCAGCAACCCTATCAGGGCGTGGTGCCTTTGCAGGATGGTGACGATCAGAAACTGGACAAACTCAGCGATGTTCTGCAGCACTACATGCGTCAGAGTGAGCAACTTGACACCACGCTTGTCCTGGCTGCCGATGACAGCGTTGCTGCCGGGCTGCTGATCCAGCGTCTGCCGACGCAAGGAGTCGGCAATTTGGCCGGCGGGTCATCTCCCCCGCAGGAGAATGATCCGTCAGAGGACTATCAGCGTATTGCCCTTCTGGCCTCAAGCCTCAAGCGTGAAGAATTGCTGAGCCTTGACGCCGAGACGGTGTTGCATCGCCTGTTCTGGCAAGAGGACCTGCGCCGGTTTGAGCCCTTGCGGGGTGCGCAGGCGCCCCATTTTGCATGCAGTTGCAGTCGCGATCGGGTCAGCAAAATGCTGATCGGTCTTGGCGCGCAGGAAGCCAACAGCATCCTGCAGGAAACCCAGGTGATTGAGGTTGGATGCGACTTTTGTGGTGCCCAGTACCGTTTTGACAGTGTTGACGTGGCCCAGTTATTTCACGAGCCCGAGCAGCGCCCACCAACCGGCGCCGCCATTCACTAGTGCGTCAGAAAAGCTGGTCGTCGCGGTTGAGCGCCTCGTCCAGCCTTTTGGCCAGCGCCGACAGTTTGAGTGACACATCCGCGTCGCTGCCTGCAGGCATACTTGCCGGTACGGCGGCCTGGCTGGTTTGACGGGCGTGCTGATCTGACAGGTCAAAAGCCAGATTGAGCGCCGCCAGCACCGCAATGCGGTCGCGGGCGCGCACTTTGCCACTGTCCCGAATCTTGCACATGGCGGAGTCCACACGTTGTACCGCTTCAAGCAGCCTTGCGTCACCGCCGTCCGGGCAACCGAGCAGGTAACTCTGGCCCATGATCTGCACTTCGAGTTGCTTCATGTGCGCTCCTGTGTGCTGGAACTCGCTTGGCGGCTCGCAGAGATCTCGGGCAGCCGCTCCAGAAGCGAGTCAACGCGCGCACGCGCCGCGTTCAAACGCGATTTAAGCGAGTCACGTTCCTGCGACAAGGCATCGATTTGCCGGTAAAGCAGCGCATTGGTGCGGGTGAGTTCCTCGTAGCGGACCAGCAGGCGCTCCACACGTTCGGTCACCAGATCAAGTTGAGACGGGTCTGACATAAGCATGGATTGTAGGGTTTTGGCAAGTTGGCGAGGCTAGAATCCGCCGTGTTGGTGCTCGCGGTGTGGTTCACATGCCGCAGTTCAACGGGAAGCAGGAGGGCCAGCCCGACAAGGCAAACCTAACCTGCGCTGCCCCCGCAACGGTAAGTGGACGCAT
>JAGOUM010000178.1 GCA_018061265.1 Rhodoferax sp.
TGCAATTCTGCTGGCAACAAGACATGCAGAAAAAAAGCTGTCTCTTCCAGCGTGTCTGTGCCATGGGTGATGACCACGGCGCTAACCTCTTCGCGCGCCAAATAGTGCTGCACACGTTGCGCCAGCCGCCGCCAGAGTGCAAAGTCCATATCCTTGCTGTCCACCTGCGCCACTTGCTCACAGAGCACCTGATGGCCATTCAGCACTCCGGCCAAGCCAGGCACCGATGCCAGCAAATCATCCACCCCAAGTTGCGCCGCCGTGTAGCCAATGTTGTCACTGGCGTGCGCCGCCTTGCCGGCAATGGTTCCACCGGTACCCAACACAACAATTTTCTTTTGCGAATCAGAATTCACTTGCAGACTTTCAAAAACTGGTTAAAAATACAGTGACTGGATAGAGAAACAGTGATACGAATTTATCCAGTACTGTGCCCGTTACATCACCGGCCCATTTGCCACGACCAGGAGTCCCCATGCTTAGTCGCCCCAAACTGACTGACCGCCAGCAACAAATCCTTGATCTTATCCAGAGTGCCATTGCACGCACCGGTGCACCACCAACACGGGCTGAGATCGCCGCAGCATTGGGCTTCAAGTCCGCCAACGCGGCTGAAGAGCATCTGCAGGCACTGGCCCGCAAAGGCGCTATCGAATTGGTCAGTGGCACGTCGCGCGGCATTCGCCTGCGCAGCGATGCCTTGCGTAGCATCAACGAATCACGCAACCAGCAATTGGCATCTCCCCTGGCGGCACTCATCCAGCTGGCATTGCCGCTGGTGGGTCGCGTGGCAGCTGGCTCACCCATCCTCGCACAGGAGCACGTTGACCAAACCTATTACGTCGAAAGCAGTCTGTTCCAGCGCAAGCCCGACTATTTGCTCAAAGTGCGGGGCATGTCCATGCGCGACGCCGGCATCATGGACGGCGACCTGTTGGCAGTGCAAACCACCCGCGACGCCAAGAACGGGCAGATCGTCGTGGCCCGCCTGGGTGATGAGGTCACGGTCAAACGATTTATGCGCAATAAAGAGCTGATCGAGTTGCACCCTGAGAACCCGGATTACCAGACGATTGTGGTCGAGCCCGGTGACCCGTTCGAAATAGAAGGACTGGCCGTTGGGCTGATCCGCAACACCATGCTGATGTAGCCGACCAACCCGTCACCAGCGCTGGCGGATACATCCCTAAGCCCTCACCTACTCAATGCCCCCATCAGCCAGGATCCTAGCGATGAATATTTCAAATCAAACCACATCGGTGACGACTCCACTCAAAGCGCTTTGGGCCTGGCTGTTAGACCGACCAGACCGCCATGGTGCCGATACGCCAAGCTGGCGCAATGTCTCTCAGGCCGGTCCGCACGAACGGCATGCCTCGGCGCGAACCGGGTTGCCGCTTCCCGCATCTTCGCCCTCTCAGCGCAGGCCAGTGACGCAGCGCGCCCTAAGGGTTGTGCGGGTGCTCGACGCCGACTCTTTACCCAGCACGGCAGGGCGTTTGCGTATTTCCGGGCGCATGGCCGATGTGTGTGCGGAGCTTGACCGGTTAGCTGCCTTTGAGGCCAGATTGCATTGAAATGAAGTCGTTTGAAACCTTCACGACAGAATATGCAGGTACCCGCAAACAGTAATCAAAGGTAATATTCAGCCGGGCACTGCCAGAAGCCGACTGCGTCAAGGCACAATTGACACAATGAACATTGTGATACTTGACGATTACCAGGACGCGGTGAGAAAGCTGGCTTGTGCCAGCAAACTTGAGGCCTTTCAAGCCAAGGTGTATACCAACACCGTCAAGGGACTGGGCCAGTTGTCAGTTCGGCTCAAAGATGCCGATGTGATCATTCTCAACCGGGAGCGTACCCATCTGACACGCCCGTTGATCGAGAAGTTACCCAAACTCAAACTGGTCGTTCAAACCGGCCGGGTCGGAAAACACATCGACATCAATGCCTGCACTGAACGTGGTGTCGCAGTGGCTGAGGGCACCGGGTCGCCGGTGGCGCCTGCCGAACTGACCTGGGCTTTGATCATGGCCGCAGCAAGGCGGTTGCCGCAGTACATCGGTAACCTCAAACACGGCGCCTGGCAGCAATCCGGTCTCAAATTCAGTGGAATGCCACCCAACTTCTGTCTTGGTACCTCACTCAAAGGCCGCACCCTGGGTATCTGGGGTTACGGCAAGATCGGTCAAATCGTGGCCGGCTATGGGCGAGCTTTTGGCATGCGGGTGTTGATCTGGGCTCGAGAAGCTTCTCGCGGCCGGGCGGCGCTGGACGGCTTTGAAATCGCTAGCAGCCGCAATGAACTGTTCGAACAGGCTGATGTGCTCTCCATCCACCTACGGCTGACAGAGGAAACTGAAGGCTTGGTGCGCCTGGAAGATCTCTCGGCCATGAAGCCGACATCCTTGTTCGTGAATGTGTCGCGGGCCGAGTTGCTCGAACCCGACGCATTGTTGAGCGCGCTCAATCGCGGACGCCCGGGCATGGCCGCGGTCGACGTATTCGAGTCCGAGCCAATCCTGCAGGGACACGCCTTGCTCAGGCTGGAAAACTGCGTCTGCACGCCGCACATCGGGTATGTCGAACAAGACAGTTATGAGCTGTATTTTGGTGCCGCATTTGACAACGTGGTGAACTTCATCAAAGGCCGCCCAACGAATATTGTCAATCCGGGTGCCCTGCAGGTGAGGCGGTAAAGCTGCCCTGCCGCTGGCATTGCCCGCGGAGATACCAGTTGGATCAGCCCGCCAGATGCGCCATGCCGGACCAAAGCGCGTTAAGGTCCGGAAAATTCCATTTGGCGGGATCCTCCCGATTCAAAATTTTGTCAACCTCGGTGGTTTTTGACAAATCCACAATCACTGGCGCAATACGCATCTCGGACTTGGTTGAGTAAAAAACTTTGATGATGGGCGTTGTCAGGGACTTGTTGCTTTGCTCCATCACCACACCAATTCGACCGGATTTCAAACGAATCAAAGAGCCCACAGGGTAAATCCCCATACTCTTCACAAAAGCCTGAAAAATCATCAAATCAAAATGCCCATTGGCCCACTCAGCCATCTTGCGCAAAGATTCAGCCGGGTCCCAGCCGGCCTTGTACGGCCGATTGGACGTAATGGCATCGTAGACGTCGCAAACGGCCCCCATTTTGGAATAAAGACTGATCTGATCACCCTTGAGGCCCTTGGGGTAACCCGTCCCGCTGGTCTTTTCATGATGATGCAGAACCACATCGATCGCCACGGGGTCAACGCCACTGCCCGCCAGCAGCATCTTGTGTCCTTCCACCGGGTGTTGCTTCATGATGTCAAACTCGGCATCCGTCAGCTTGCCCGGTTTGTTCAACACTTCAACCGGCATGGCCACCTTTCCCAGATCGTGCAGCAGGCCTGCCATCCCGCACGACCGGGTCTGCACCTCATCAAGCCGAAGCTGCTTCGCCAGCGCCACCATCATGGCACAGACCGCCACCGAATGCATATAGGTATAGTCATCTGCCGTCTTCAAACGCGCCAGGCTGATGATGGCCCCCGGATTGCGGGAAATGGAGTCCGAAATATCTTCCACCAGCTGCCTGGCTCCACCCACGTCGACTGCCTTGCCCATGCGCACCTCTTCGAACATGGACACCACAGCCGCTTTGGACTCCTGACAGATAAGGGCTGCGCGTTCAACCTCCTGCGACGCTGGCACCGGCTTGGTTTCGCGTACCCGCGCAACCCGCTCTACCACCGGCGTGGTCGGTGGCGACGGTGGTGGTGGTGGTGGTGGTTCCTGGGTTACCTCAGCGCCGCCCTTAACCTCAGCGACCACGTCGGAACCTAGAGAGCAGTCGATCCACACTTCCTTGATTTTGCTGGCCAGAATCAGATCGATGTCATTTGGGTCCTCCAATACAAAACCGGTCCGCCAGAATGGATGATCCAGCCAAGAGCCACAAAACTCCTTGAGGTGCATTCCCAACTGCAGTTGTTGAACACTGATCTTTTTTAGCATCCGGAAATTCTAGTCAGCCATGCTCAGCAAGGGGAGATTATGGGTACAAACACGACCCGTTAATGCAGATGCCGAGGTTTGCGCCCTCCACCATGCCCAGATCCACCATTGGATCCGCGCGGCGGTTTGCCCAGTTGGAGCGAATTCACCAGACTATCAAAGCGCTGACTGAACAGTTTGTCGATCTCCGCAACAACCCCGCCAAGTTCCGACCCATCAAAATGCCGCTCCATCAGGTTCACCACATCCTGGACCAGCAGATCACGTTGCACTTGCATGATGGACGCCGGGTCCGGCCCCACGAACAGCATGACAAAGTCGTCACGGGACTCCAGTTCTGTCTGCGTATCCTCGTCCTGATCTTCAAACTCGGCATCAAAAAAAGTCACTTCAATCGCCGCGCCGGTTTTTGCCAGTTCGTTCAGATTCATGCACATCTCATCGAGTTCCTGACGAAAATCGTCATCACCTTCCACGGTCCAGCACATCTGCAACAACATCTCTTTGCCATCAAACTGAATGCCTGGTTCATCCTCGTAGAAACTATCGGCCGCATCGGCCAGAGATCTGGCGCCTGCATACTTCCAAAGCGGTTTCAACGCATCCTGGATGCTGTCAAACGTAACGCCGCTCTTCAGCGCGATCTGACCATGTACATGAATCTCAAGCGGGGCGTTGTAACTGGCCATGGTAGTGAATGTTTCGGTGTCAGTGAAGTGGCTACATCTTGTCTAACGACAAATGCAAGCCACCTAAATCGTCAGCCGAAGGCGATGATACCGCGATGAGCGACAAAAAAAGCCCGCAGCTTGCGGGCTTGTGTGGCATTTGACGGCGGCATCACCGTCAGCAGGCAATCTAGCGATTAATAGGTTTGACCCAATTGACCAAGAATAGCCGGATTCTCCAGTGTTGAAGTGTCCTGGGTGATCGACTCACCTTTGGCGAGCGAGCGCAACAGGCGGCGCATGATCTTGCCAGACCGGGTCTTGGGCAGGTTTTCACCGAAGCGAATGTCCTTGGGCTTGGCAATCGGGCCAATCTCCTTGGCCACCCAGTCACGAAGTTCCTTGGCAATCGCCTTGGCCTCGTCGCCGGTCGGGCAACCACGTTTGAGCACTACAAATGCACAAATCGCCTCACCCGTCAGGTCGTCCGGGCGGCCAACCACAGCGGCTTCGGCCACCAGATCAGTCTTGGCCACCAGCGCCGACTCGATTTCCATTGTGCCCATCCGGTGGCCGGACACGTTCAGCACGTCATCGATACGCCCGGTGATGCGGAAATAACCCCGGTCCGCACTGCGCACCGCACCGTCGCCGGCAAGGTAATAGGTTCCACCCATTTCCGGCGGGAAATAGCTGTTCTTGAACCGTTCCGGGTCATTCCAGATGGTGCGAATCATCGACGGCCATGGGCGCTTGACCACCAGCATGCCACCGGAGCCGTTCGCCACGTCGTGACCAGCTTCATCCACGATGGCCGCCATGATGCCCGGCAATGGCAGTGTGCAGCTACCAGGCACCAAAGGGGTGGCTCCGGGCAGAGGAGTGATCATGTGACCACCGGTTTCCGTTTGCCAGAAGGTGTCAACAATCGGGCATTTTTCATGGCCGATGTTCTTGTAGTACCACATCCAGGCTTCAGGATTGATCGGCTCACCCACCGAACCCAGGATACGCAACGTGCTCA
>JAGOUM010000179.1 GCA_018061265.1 Rhodoferax sp.
CCGGTACCAGCGTAAAACACCAGTCCTGCTGCGGCATAGAACCCCCAGCGACGTTGGAACTGCACGAACAGGTCTGTCTTGCGGCCATGCAGCATCAGCCCGAAAACGAAGAACAACCCGTTGTGCAACCACTCGTTCCAAGGAGGCAGAAATGCGCCCGAAGACACCAGGAACCCGCGCGGGTAACTCGCACCCGCAGCCAGCAAGGGCAGCGCGAGCACTGCAAATCCCCACGGCTGGCGGGCCAGCCAAGCGAGCACGGATGCCACCGGTGTGAACCAGGCGCGCGGCAGGCGTAGCAGTACCGAAGTGGCCACGCAGAACCACAGCAGCATCCAGAGAAACCACATGTGCACGGTGTTAGGCCCATGGGGGACCGGCAGATTCGAGATCACAGTCTCATCCAGCCCCCATTGGCCCAAAACCATGCGATTCAGGAAGGCCAGTGCAGCGAGACCCGACGCCACCCATAAAAAAGGCCAGAACAACGCAAACGGTAGCGCGAGACGCGCCAGCCGGTGGCGCAGCAAGCCGCCAGGCCCACGGGATTGGGCCAACAGCATGGCAAAAAAGCCCGCCAGGATGAAGAACGCAGGCATTCGGAACGCATGGATGGAAGTCGTCAATAGGTCTGCCAGGATGGTGCGCTGCTCATCTCGCCAGATGATCGGCGTCTGCTCAAAGCCGTAGATCGCGGTGACATGCAGCACGATGCCCAACCACATCAGAATGGCGCGAAGGTTGTCCAGAGCATGCAGGCGTGCTCCAGCTGCTGCGGTTGGGGGTTGTTCACTCATGGTTCGATCCTCAGGACATAGTTAGGTGATAGGACCCGCCACAAAATACATATCAGTCTCCCCCTTCCCCTTGGCTCCCACCTTGCCCCGGTATTCACACTGGAACTCCCCCCGGATCAGGTCGCAGGCATAGGCCGAGACACCTACACGCCCGACCTCGCCCGAGCACTATTGCCGGCTAGTGTGGCAAGGCATTTGCTGCGGACCTTCTGCCAAGGACCCAGATGCTGAGTAAAAGCAACGCACCCCCCAACCACTGCATTGCATGCAGGCTCTGTCCAAGCAAAACGGTTGAGAGAATTACCGCAGTCAGGGGTTCAAGAAGCGTCGCAACGGTAAGCGCTGTCGGCTTTAAACGGGCGGCACCCCAGCTGAACGCAAGCAATGCCAGCGCTGCAGTCACGACACCGAGATAAAGAAACCAAGCTTGCGGAGGAACTTCGGTGGGCCATGAAAGCGGGCGATACAACCCAAAAAGTCCCATTGCAGCAGCAGCGACAACTGTCAAACAAGCCGTCGCTGGACCAGCGCCCAGCGCGATGGATATTCGGCCACTAATCATGGAGAATCCGGCGTAAAGAAGAGCCGAGCCGATTGAGAATAAAACACCGAGTAAAGTGCCACTCGGACTGCCACTCAAAGCTGAAGGCCTGTGCTGTACGACTATCAGTACAGTTCCGATGATGGCACCCAGAAGTACCAATAGAAGTTTCAGATCGGCTTGCTCTTGTCGCCTCGCAACCGCTACGGCGGTGACAAGAACCGGCGGAAGGCACAGGGCAATCAACGTCGGCACGGCTGAACCCATTTGCTCAATCCCAAGGAACCACAACAGAACATAGCCCGCCATAGCCACGCCAGCCATGAGCACGGTTACGAGCACTGGCATCAATTTGTCCCACGAGATGCTACGTCCAAAGACAGCAACAAGTACGACTCCACCAACAACGAAACGCCAGAATGAGATGTTCTCGGGTGTGAATCCATGCTGCTCGACGAGCACATTCACAACAAGTGCACCCGTGCCCCAAAGGACGCCAGCACCACAGGCAGCAACAAATGCCAAACCCGCGGGTGAGGACTGGGAGTTTGTCACTGACGCATGAGTAATCATTGCTGTAAGACGCCTTGCAAATGTGTAACTGGCAAATTGCATAGAACTATAGTCCACTGGACTGTGTACTTGGGGGACTGCAATGCAACGTAGGATTGGCACTCACCTCATGACTCAGTTGGCTCGCAGTTTGGTCGGTTTGCGCCTTTTCTTGCCGGCGCGCAGCATGCCCCAGGCCTGTTTGATGAACACCCATAGCCCCGGCTCGTTGGGCTTTGGCGACTTGCCTCGGCCAATGCGCTTAAGTTGTCCGGTGTACCAGCTTATCTCCAGCAAACCCATTTTGTCGATGGCCTTGATGCCGGTAGTGATGGGTTTGACTTGGTACCGAGGAGCCGAGCCTGCGAGCAGCTTGTTGGGTACATCGGGCTCAAGGGCTGCCATGCGCGCTATACCCACCATGTCGACCGCACCCGACTCAATAGCCTGGGCCATGCCCTGGGCGCTGCGAAATCCACCTGTGACCACCAGCGGGGTATTGACGGCCTTGCGTGCCTTTTCAGCAAACTCCAGGAAATACGCTTCGCGCTGGCGGGTACTGTCCTTGACGGGCGCTTTGCCGGTCTTCACGCCGGTCATAGCCGGTGCTTCATAGGTGCCACCCGATATTTCGATCAAGTCAATTCCCGCATCGGCCAGGGCGCGGATGGTGTCAAGCGACTCTTCTTCGGTAAAGCCGCCGCGCTGAAAGTCGGCCGAGTTAAGCTTGATGCCAATCGGATACTTTTTCCCTACTGCTTTGCGCATGGCGGCATATACCTCGAGCACGAAGCGGCGGCGTTTTTCGGGCGTGCCACCCCAGTCGTCGGTGCGCACATTGTGGAGTGGCGACAAAAACTGGCTAACCAAGTAGCCGTGCGCGCCGTGGATTTGCACACCAGTGAAGCCGGCTTTTTTGACTACCTTGGCTGCATCGCCAAACCGTTGCACCAATGCACGCACCTCGGTGTCAGTCAACTCGCGCGGTGTGGCAAAGAAGGCCTGCATCTCTCGGCCAAACGGCACCGCAGAGGGCGATACCGTGCCGCCTTTGTTCAAGCCCTTGGGCGACTGCTTGCCAGGGTGGTTAAGCTGCACCCAGCAATGAGTGCCGTTGCGAGTGGCGGCCTCAGCCCACTCCTTGAGCACTCTTAAGTCGCGGTCGTCGGCAATCACCACGTTGCCGGGCTCCCCCAGCGCACCATGGTCGATCATCACATTACCCGTGACACACAGGCCAATGCCACCCTCGGCCCAGGCCTGATAAAGGTGATTGAGTTCCGGGGTGGGAGCGCCCTGGCGCGTACCCAGGGCTTCGGACATGGCGGATTTGAACAGGCGGTTTTTGACCACTGCGCCATTGGGTAATTTCAGTGTTTGGGCCAGAACGGCTTGAGGGGTCATGCGAATAGTCCTTTGAGGCGGTGGTTGCCAGGGCCAAAGGGCCTTGGCAGGTTCATGGGCGACGCTGTGTTTGTCAGCCGCGCTGCGTTATGCGACCTTGAGAACCAGCTTGCCATTGTTCGCGCCAGTAAACAACATATCAAAAGCATTCGGGAAGTTGTCCAGACCGTCAACAATGTCTTCACGGGTTTTGAGCCTGCCCGCTTGGATCCAGCCCGCCATCACCATCGCCGCTTCGCCAGCGCGGTCGTAATAGTCGGAAACCACAATGCCGGTCATGCTAGCGCGCTGTACCAGCAGAGCCAAGTAGTTGGCAGGGCCCTTCACTGGCGTCGTGTTGTTGTACTGCGAGATGGCACCACAAATCACGATTCGTGCTCCACGCGCCAGTCTGGTCAGCACCGCATCCAGAATGTCGCCCCCTACGTTGTCAAAGTACACGTTTACGCCGTTGGGGCAATGTGCCTTTAATGCTTCGGCCACGTTTTCCGTTTTGTAGTCGATGGCTGCGTCAAAGCCCAGCTCTTCGACGAGGTAGCGGCACTTGTCAGCACCACCAGCAATGCCGACCACGCGAGCACCCTTTATCTTGGCAATCTGCCCGACCACCGAGCCAACCGCACCGGCTGCGCCCGACACCACAACCGTGTCACCTGCCTTGGGTTGACCTACTTCGAGCAGACCAAAGTAGCCAGTCATTCCTGGCATGCCCAGAGTTCCGAGGTAAACCGGCAACGGTGCCAGTTTGGGGTCGACCTTGGTCAATCCCTGGCCATTGGAGTAGGCATACTCTTGAACACCCAACAGGCCGGTGACATGGTCTCCCACAGCAAACTTGGGGTTCTTTGACGCGGTCACCTTTCCGAGTGCCAGTGCACGCATCACTTCATTGATACCCACTGGTGGAATGTACGAAGCCTTGCTCTCGTTCATCCAACCGCGCATCGCCGGGTCAAGTGACAGGTACAGAACCTGAATGACAACTTCACCTTCGGCTGGTGCACGCACGGCTTCTTCCGTGCGGCTCCAGTCTGAAGTCTTGACGGAGCCAACAGGGCGTGCGGCGAGTTTGAATTGGTGGTTGATCGTTGCGCTCATGGGAGTTCTCCGGGTGTTGTGCAGGAATGAAACGGAGTGTAGAGATGCACTAATTGCTTGCATAGTCACTAAATATGCATAACATTGTTGTCCTGAAAGCAACAATACTTTATGAGAACCGCAATAATGAATCCACAACGCCTTGCCCTGTACAGCGCCATCGTGCACGCCGGCAGCATCAGCAAGGCCGCTGCCTCATTGGGTATGGGCAAGTCAGTGCTTTCCCGCCAATTGGCAAAACTGGAGGATGAACTCGGTACGCGCCTGATTCAACGCTCTACGCGGCGCCTGACGTTGACCGAGGTCGGTGAACTGGTCTTTTCAGAGGCACAGCATATTGACCGTGCGATGGCCAACATCGAGCAGCTCACCGAGCAACACCAAAGCGAGGTCAAGGGGCGCTTGCGTGTCACCTGCCCACGTCCGCTGGGTCAGCGCTACCTCGTGCCGCTGCTGGTGGAGTTCACCGCCACTTGTCCCAAGATCGAAGTGGCCTTGTCGGTAGATGACCGCATGGTGGATCTGATTTCCGAGCATATTGATGTGGCCATCCGTGTGGCACACCTTGAGGACTCCACGCTGGTGGCACGCAAGTTGTGTGAGAACCCGCGTGTGTTGGTTGCATCACCGGCATATCTGGCTCGCAGGGGTACACCCAAAGAACCCACTGACTTGCTTTCGCACGACTGTTTGCTGTACAGCAACGGAGCAAGGGTGTTCGACGAGTGGAGTTTCACGAAGGATGGCATCAACACTCCCGTGCGTGCTTCAGGAAAGATCCAGATCAACGATGGAATGGCACTCGTGGCCGGCGCAGTGGCCGGTGGTGGTGTCATGGTGATTGATCGCCTGCTGGTCGCTCAAGAACTGGCTGATGGCAGCCTCGTGCAGTTAATGCCCGACTACCAATCACGTGCGGGGCAGCCGGTCTATGCGGTCTACCCTGCACGACCCTGGTTGGCATTCAAGACGGCGACCTTTGTGGCCTTTTTGCTGGAGCGTCTGTTTGTCTGACTCAGCCCATGCGTCTGAAACTTGAAAGACGTGGTATCTGTCTTTCAACGTCGGCTTCCCGATCTGCATCGGAAATCTGTATAGCTGCTTGACTCAAACTGGAGCGCCCTCGTTGGGCACCAGGGCGACCGACACGAACGGCGGCTAATCGGACTTGGAAATAGTGAAACTGGCTTGCCGCGGAAGCGGCCACTGATGGAATTCGGCTTGCGCTGTCGATGTCGCTCGGTGGCACGTTTGTGGCGTTGCTGG
>JAGOUM010000058.1 GCA_018061265.1 Rhodoferax sp.
GCGCGGCCAATCTCCAGCCAGGAACCTGCCACCAAAATGGGTTTGACCCGTGGGTTTTTAAGCACCATCTTGTGAACTGCAGTGACCTGCGCCGCATCACGGCCATCAAAAAAGACCAGTGTTTTGCCCAGACTCATCACATCCAGCGGATTGATGCGTGCACCGGCTGGCACCACAATCTGGCCCTCATCGGTGGTGATGGCCTGCGCATAGCGGACGGTCGGATCAATCAGGCGGCTTGAACGCTGGGTGACTTGGCCCAGGTCAGGCACAGCCAGCGGGTTTTTGAGGCTATGCATGGAGCGCTTGATTGCCTCTTTTTCCAGTCTGGCCAGTTCACCCGACTTTTCTTTGGCTTGGAGGGTGTTGGTGATCAGGCTCAGGACGTTTTGCTCGGCGATGGGATACACCGGACCGAGCACACCCAGATTCGCCGCCGAAGTGGCCGCAGGAGCCA
The DNA here is from genome assembly GCA_018061265.1 of Rhodoferax sp. Lineage (GTDB taxonomy): Bacteria > Pseudomonadota > Gammaproteobacteria > Burkholderiales > Burkholderiaceae_C > Rhodoferax. The sequence continues at coordinate 458 of JAGOUM010000058.1, forward strand.
GCAGAACCATTGCCAGCGCCGCTGGCCAGTAGCGGGCGAAAAAAAGCGGATCAGAATATTTCATAAGCCCGTCCAAGCACATCACTTTGCGCAATATTGCCGCTCATCTGGTAGCGTGAATCCAGACTGTCAGGGCTGGATGTGGCCACAAAGTAGTGTGCCGGCGCAATGACCCCCGCGGTGGCACTGACCATCGGCACGCCCGTGCGGCTCATGGTCTTGGCCACACCAATAAAGGTCTGGTTAACCCAGAACTTCTGGCCTTCACGCCGCACCACATCGCCACCCACGCCTTGTGCGACCTTGATGAAAACCGCCCCTTTGGGGTAATTGGCACCACCGTGCCAGCGAAACGCCATCAGGTCGCCGCGCGCAATGGGTGCGCCTTTGTCGACGAGATAAAGGGTTCCCGGCAGGCTGTGGGTCATGTTGAGGCGGTAGTCAAAGCGCTGACACCCCAGTGCGGCGATCAGCGCAGCAGCGCAAACGCCCACACATGCGGCCCAGTAAATCTGTTTGGCATTCATGGTTTGGCGAGCTGTTGGCCAATAACGGCTGTGTAGTCCGGGGCCGCGCCGCTCAGAACCGCGGCCTTGTTCACCACCACACAGCGGCATTCCTGGCCCAGCAAGTCCAGTGCAGCGCCCAGCCGACTGGCAAACACAGAGGTGTTTTTAAGATAAGCCGCCCGTTGGGCCTCGCTTGCCACGCCATTGGGCGTCTCGCCCAAGGAGGAAATGCTCCGTTGCTGGTCGTCTTCGATCAGTTTTTGCAAATCCACCGTCACCAGGCGCTCTGGCAGATGGCGAAAAGCGGTGTAGGCCACGGGACTCAGGACCAATAAGGTGCAAAGCACCGACACCAATGCGGTGACGACCAAGGTATGCAGAGGTGATGGCCTGGCCTGATCAGAGGTTTGACTCCTGGGGTCGACATCTGATGCCTCGGGCACAGCGTGTGAATCAGCCAATTTGGCCTCGCCTTCTCAGGATTTCGGTCAGGGCCTGCATGGTGGAGTGCCCCTGGCCCAGCAACTGCTCGATTTCCGTAAAGTCTTCTGCCTCAGTGGAGGCAGCCAACAGGGCAAAGGGATCGGGGATGTGGCGCACCACGGCATCCCCGTTGGGTGATGAAATCAGGATCTCGGCATACCGTCCCTTCTGAGTGCTTAGCGACATGAGCATGCGCTTGACCACCGGATCAAAATTCACCGTGCCGTCGTCGATAAGTTTTTCCAGGCTCTTTTTGTCCTGCCTCAGAAAGAACTTCCAGTCGGCATTGGTGTAGGCGGCTTGCGACGCGGCATTGGTATACGCATCGGCAATTGACTGGGTGCCGACACAAAAGATGCCTTTGTATTTGCGTGCCCGCCGGTAGCCCTCTTCGATGAACTCGGCGGTTTCCTTGTCCGCTCCCAACAACTGCCAAGCCTCGTCGACCAGGCACAGTTTCTTGCGGTCACGCGTCAAATACATGTCGTGCGCGATGCGTGAGGTCAGTACAAACAGCACCACCCGGCGCAGCTCAGGTGAATTTTTGAGCTCTTCGAGCTCCAGGCCAATCATGTCGCCGTCGAGATCGAGGTTGGCCCGGCCGTTGAAATAGGCACCAAAAACCCCTTCTTCGGTGAAGGGTTGCAGCTGCTTGCCCAGTTCATAAGCCACCCGTTCGGTCTCGTTTTTTTCATTCTTGATTTTCCCGAGCAAAAACGACTGAATCTTGGTCGGGTTGGTGTCCTGCCCATAGTCGGCCCAGCACTTGGTGATGGCTTCCACAATCAGTGAATACTGGAACTCACTCAAGGGCGCGTTGGGTGAGGCCATGCGTCCGATCATGGGCTTGAGCAGCTTCATCTCTTCCTTGAAATCGATCTCGTTGTCCGAGCCGATCCAGGAAAACGGGTTGATACAGATCGTGTTTTTGTCGTAGGGCTTGAACTCGATGAAAGTGCCCTTTTGCAAACGAATCAGGTTCTGATAACTGCGCCCGACATCAATCACCCAGGCACGCGCACCAATGGAGCGGTAGGAACTCACCAACTCATTCATGAACACCGATTTGCCCGAACCCGAGACCCCGGCGACAAAAGCGTTGTAGTTGCCCTGCTGGTTGGAGTACAGGTCCAGGCTGGCAGGTGATCCGCGTCTGCCGTAGAACATCATCACGGGGTCCCCTGCCCCACGCCACTCTCCCAAAATCGGCGACATGTCGACTGCGTTGATGGTGGTTTTGGTGCTGATCAGGCGCAGCTTCACCAGATCGTCGCGGGCGGCTTCGGTCAGCGTCATGGGCAGACTGGCATAGAAGGTGGCCAGTTGCACCATTTCCAGCGGCGCGATGGCAAAGCGCTCATTGCGCCAGATGGTGATGGCGGCCTGAGTGACCCGGTCTATCGATTGGCGTGGTGCAAACAGGATCAGGCTGTGATAGAGCTCACACAAGGTGCCGCCATTGCTGATCTGGCGCATCACCACATCCCAGTCCAGCGCCTTGCTTTCCAACTCGGGCTGGTACTCTGCCATTTTGGACTTGGCATTCATCTTGGCCCGTCCACTCCTGAACTGCGCCTTGGCATCCGAGATGTTGGCATCGAGCGTAAACACCCCGCCGCAGATCAGGAATGGACAGGGATACTGCAGGGAATCGTCAAAAAATGAGCCAATGATATTGGCCATCTCCCAGAGTTCTTTTTTCTGGGGATAACGCAGCACACCCAGGGCCCGCACCGCGATGCGCTTGTCTTCCTCACCAGCATTTTCTGGGGGCAGCCCGAACAGAATTTCCTTGGAGGTGACCCGCACATGCTGGCCAAACGCTGTCATCTGGTTTTTGAGGATCTTGCCGGGGTCGTATTCCAGTCTGGGCAGCATCTCCGGGCTGAACATGGCGCCTGGATTGAGAATTGGCCACAAAAACTCGATCAAACCCTGCGCGCCCAACGTGTGGGATGGCAAGTTGGCACCAGAGAGGGCCGCCTTGACCGTTTCGCGGATTTCCAGAATCTCGGCGACCAGGGTCCGGTCCTTGGGCGATCCGGTCTTGGTGATGGAGAACACCAGGCGCAGATTCTTTGCCATGAAGTTGTCGTTGGCAAACAGTGGGCGTCCCGGGTTTCTGCGCATGGAGGTGATGCGTTTGTTGGCGAGCTCCAAAAATAGCGGGTCAGTAAGCCCCTTGTCCTTGGCAATGTGGCGCAGGTCCATATATGCCCCGTACTGTTCGTCCAGCATGGGGCTGGCAAAAAAGCACCACTGAACACCGTAACCTGGCGGAATGGGTGTGAACAGGGTCGACAGGCGCTCTGCCATCTCGGCATCGGCCCCGGTTTGGGGCAAGACTTCAAAACAAAACCCGACCGAGGTTTCGTTGTAAAACAAATCATTGCTGGTGTCGAACTGGTCGTATTTGAGAATGCTATGCAACCCGTAAATCTGCGCCACATCGTCAGCAGCGGCTACCGGTGCAGGACGCGCACCAACGTGAGAGACATTGCCCAGGACCGTTTCTTCCCAAAACATCGTCCATTGGTTTTTGATGTTCAGTAATACGTCCTGCATGGAGATAGGTTCGGTAATTGACAGGTTGAGCCGGGTAAATGCCGCCGCTTGCTAAAACGGGAATTGGATCGATCACTCAATCCAGTGAGGTGGTGTCACCACCCCGCCTGGCACGCAGAGATTCAAGACTTTCAAGGACCAAAGGCTTAAGCGGGTTCGAGAAATGGGGGCCTGACGACAACTCGTTTTGCGGCTGTGGTTCAGTGATTTGGTTTTCACCCAAGTCCGGCGCGGCTTTCGGTGCCACTGCGGGAGCACGAAGAGGACGATAGGCATTCGTAATACGCCTGCGGGTGTGCTCAATCTGCCATTTGCCCGCATCCACACCGAGATAGACGTAGCTCTGATCGTGCAGATCACCATCGTTGTCTTCCCATGGCGCAAACCAGACTCGCAAAATCCGTGGTGCACTTCGGATCGGCGCCCCCGTCTGTAGCGCCTGGGTCATGACGGAACCCGATCGTGCGCTCGCCGGCATCTCCGATGCTTGTATTTCTGTGGACTTTTGAACCTGTTGGCCCGGCAAGTTGCTTTGTTGGGCATTGCTGTAGATGCCGGTCATGGAGGCACACAAGACGCCGTCGGGTGCCTTGCAAGCAAAGCTGTCTTTGGCGTCCAGGCCGGAAAGATTGCCACAGCCGGCGATCAGGACACATCCCAGGCCAATGGCGCCTTTGAACCCCTTGGCCTGTGCCAGCATTTGGGACACGAAGAGGTGTTTCACTGGCGCCCTCCAAGCCACTGTTCGAGCTTTTCTGCACTGGCCGCGCCCACCAGAACCCGGCCATCTGCTGCGATCAGGGTCGGTGTGGCCTTGACTCCCAGACTTCCTCCCAGAACCAGGTTTTCATTGATCGGATTTGGGCAAGCTTCGAGACGGACATTGCTGGTGAAGGGACCTGAAGTTTTGCCTTGCAGCATGGCCTGGCTCCAGGCCGCGGCGCGGTTTGATGCGCACCAGATCGAGATCGCCTTGACCATGGCTTGTGGATGCAAGGTTTCCAGCGGGAACAAGAAGGTGTAGACCGTGAGGTTGTCCATCTGTGCCAGTGAAGCTTCAAGCTTCTTGCAATAGCCGCAGTCCGGATCAGAAAACACCGCCACCACCCGACTGCCATCCCCTTTGACGGTCTTGATGGCGTTGCCAAGTAACGCTGTCGGAAAAGTGACGGTGCGCGCCTCGTCTTGGCGACTGGCTGTCAGATCCGCCTGGGTCTGCATGTCAAAGAGGTGGCCGAACATGAAAAACCTTCCGCTGGCATCGGTGTAGGCGATGTTTTCACCCATGGCCACTTCAAAGATGCCTTTGAGTGGTGTGCGGCGAACGTCCCTGAAGCTGGTGTTCGGATACAGCTCGCGCATGCGTTGCGTCAAATCAGACACATTGGCGTCTTGTGCACTGGCGGTGGCCCCCATCAGCAAAGTGATGGATGCCCCCAAGAAGGTCTGTTTACTCATCATCTGGCGCTCCTGAGGTGGACATGCCCCGACTGAGCAGGGGTCTGGTGCTCGGGGTGGTTTTGCCCGGATAGGGGACCCCTTTGGTGATCAACAGCTCGATCACCCGACCGCCGTCGGTTTCCAGCACCGGAAACAGCTTGTCGGCGGCCTTGAGGTAATACTCGGCCAGCAAATTGCCGGCCGTACCGACGCCCCCGCCCAGCGCGTTCCTGGCAACCTGGGTGGGGTCGACCACCTGCGTGGTTCCCAGCCCGCTGGTGGTGGTGGTCGTTGCTGCTTGTTGAAAAGCTTTGCCAATGCCCGCGAGTGCCCCGCCAAACAGTGCATTGGCCAACATCGCCCCTTGTTTGGACACCAGTCGGCTGCGCAGGCCAGCTTTGCCGTCTTCTCCAATGGCCTGGCCCTTGATCTGCATCTCGATGCTCTGGCCATCCGCCAACACACAGCTCATGGATTCGGTGCGGATCATGGTGCGTTCGGATGACAAGTCCCCCCACGCCGCGCCAATGATCCGGCAGTCCTTGATGTCAAGTTTGTATTGGTTGGGTAGATTGGCCACATCAAGCACGTGAAACGCCACCGGCAAGGGGTTGCCCTGGGCCTGACCACCGGTGGGCGCGTCGATGCCATTGAGCATGGCCACACGCACAAAGGAGCCGGCCGTGATGAAATCTGATCCCGTGCCACCCTCTGTCCTTGGCGTTGAATATTGCCTGGCTTTCTCGCTCACCGGAAAACCCAGCACCACCGGATCCCCACTTCCAGGCGTGTTGCCTGCGCCGGGTTTAGAGCCTGTGCGGTTGAACGCAATGATCTCCACCTCCCGAAGTGGCGATTGCCCCGGGGGAACGATGGGCTGATTGAGCAGCAATGCTGGGCGAACACCGCCTGGTGAATTCGCAGCCGAGCGACCGGGCTGAGTCAGGGTCGGTGGCATCAGCGTTCTTTGCCCTTGCGAGCCCGCTACTGGCGTTGGGTATTGCGCCGGCGTGGTCTGTGCCTGGGATGTGGGCAAGGCCGTTCCCAGCATCGCACGGTCCAGCGCCGCAGCGTTGGGGAGCTTGGCATTTTTTATCTCATCGAGCTCTTTGGTGATTTTCTTGCCTTCATCGGCTTGCTGCTTGATCGCCGCTCTTAACTCGCCAATCATGGTTTCGTTACTTTTTTCCTTTTGCGCTTGTTGCGCCCGCCACTCATCTTTGTCACTCACGCTGCCGGGCTGAGAAATCTGCACGGTTTGAAGCTTTTTGCCCAGCGCTGTGGGTGCATCGCTGGCGTCAAACAAAAACATGCCCCCAGCGGTCACGGCAAGCAGGGTGGCCACACCACCGCCCAACATGACGTACTGGCGATGGCGGTGCCCAGTGTTGGGATCACTCATTGGGTTTCCGATCACGGACAATGAAGATGTCGGTGCCCTCACCCGGTGCCAGGGTGTGAAACTCAATGGCCACCGTTCTGACCCCGCGGCGATAGAGTTCCTGCTCGACCAGCGCCATGGGGGTACTTGAGATGTTGGTCAGGCGGTAGGTTTCACCGACCAGATTGGCTTGCGCCATCCTGGAGACATAAATCAGTCGCCCCTCTTTCCACAGTGGTATTTCCTTGTTCACCATGACTCTTTCAACGCGCCCATTCAAGGCCGCATCGGCCATCCACAAGGTCATGTCCTTGGCCGAACGCTGGTACAGCGCTGCTTTGCCAGTCAAGGTCGTGCTGGCAGCGGCGTAGTTTTCTCGCTCTGGCGGGGGCTTCAAGATGACTTCCTCGCCCGGAATGCTTTTGGGCACCAGAATGATCTTGTAGGTCTGCCCCTTGTCATCGCCGACAAACAGGGTCACTGTGGCCCCCTCGGGCGTGTTGCCCGAGAGTGCAAAGTACAGGGCTCCCTGGGCTTCATCCTTTTGGTAGGTGATGGCACCTTTGCTCGATGGCACCACGGTGGCAATTTGCCGTCCCAGCACCGCCAGGCGGTTTTGCTCTTTGGCCGAGATGTTGACCTCGACATGGCCGAGTGTGGCCCCTTCGACCAGCTGTGTCGCATGGGCGTTCAAGCCCAGAGCCGCGCTAATTAGCAGGCAGCTGATTGGCTTCAGGCTTGACGATTTCTTCAATTTTGGTGACATACAGACGACCGGATGTGGTGATGAGAAATTTGATGGCGTAGTCCCGAGGTGTCTCCGAAACCAACTTGTCGGCAATAAAGGTTTTGAGCGAGCCGCTGGCTTTGACGGCCAGATTGCGCTCATCCACCACCTCACTGCGCAGGGCCCAAATCGTGGTGATACGTTCACGTTTGAGGCGAGTGGCGGATGCCTCCAGGGCCGTTTTGAGGATCGCGTAGCCGTCCGGGTGAGTCATTTTGAGAATCACGCGGGTGTTGTGATCCACCGTATCGGGGGTAACCGTCAAGATCGAGCCCAGCACGTAGGCACTCATCTCCGCGAGATAGTCCTTGTTGGCGTAGCTCGAACCGATCTCCAGCGGCCGGCGGATTTCCGGGGGCACAATCTTGACGGTGTCACGCAACAAGACAAAGCCAAGGACACCCACCCCACCCAAGAGCACCAGACTCAGGATGAAACACAGCAGGCGGTAAAACCTGAGCTGCGACTGCAATGAGGCCGTGTTCCTGGCCGCGTTTTCTGGGGACATGGGTTTTATCCGTTCAATTCGCGAATGTGGGAGCCTGGGAGTTCTTTGGGTGTTGGCAATCCCGTGAACCAGTACAGCAAGTGGGTGGCCATTCCCGGGTGTTTGCCGGCCTTGAGCTTGTTGACAAAATAGGCCATTGCCAGCCCCAGAATCAGACCCAGAACCGGCATCTCGATGGCAATGCCCAACAACATGCCAATCAGGGCCACAACGGCGACATCGGTGTCCCAGAACAGGAACTTGCCACCATCATCCAGGCTGCGCGGGATGAAATGTGAATGGTCTACTTGGCTCACGGCGAACGCTTAGAGGGTGGCCGTGAACGACTTGGTGATGATGGTGATCATGATGCCGATCCCAATGGAGAGCACCACAGCACCAAAAAACCAGCTCCAGTCCTTCTTGACGGCGGCCACGATGGCACCGACCGAGAGCGCGACCAGGGCCGCCAATTTGCCCAGATTGCCCGATATCCAACCCTCAAATTTGGTGGCGACATCAGTGAACTCGTCGGCCACACCGGCCGCCGTGGTGTCTTGCATGAACAGGATCAAACCCAGCAGGCAAACAACAAAAACCATGGCTTTGACCCAAGGCGAGCTCAGCCTGAACTTGCGCCTTGCAAGGTATATGGGCATTGGGTCAGGCGAAAAAATGGCTGCGGACATAGATAGATCTCCATTGGTAAAACTCTCCCCCAAAACTCCCGGACTGGGCTTCGCATGGGGATGCGAAGAAACTTTGTTCAACTACTTGCTGGAACCCGGCTTGCAATCGATGTCAACTTTGGGCTTGCACCGCTTCAATGGCTTGTGAATGGGCTTGGTGCGCAACTTCGGGGCAGGGCTCATCAGCACCACTTCCTCGGGCGCCTGACTTTTAAGAAGGACGATGGGCGGCGCGGGCACTTCCATCTTTGGGGCCACGGGCAGTGCCAGATGTTTCAAGCTGCGCTGTGGACAGGCCTTGGTTTGGCAAAACACGTAGCGTGCATCTTTGGGCATTCCAAACTGTTCGACCCAATAAGGCTGATCGACCGGTCCTGATTGGGTCAGAACCTGCGCGTTGGCATGTGCCACGATCCAGGTAGCCACGACCAGAATCACCGCAAATCGGGTTTTCATGGAAGACCTTGCGCTACAACGTGGTCTGAACTCGCCTGAAGCTGCTGACGACGATAGCCTTCATAGTGCTTGCGGACTTCACTCACGTACTGGGCCTGTTTGGCAAGATTGGTTGATCGGGGACCTGCGTAATAGCAGCCCACAGCCTTCCAGGTACTGCCCATTTGCGCAATGCAATCGGCCAATACCCAAGCACCCACGGTCTGATTCACACAGGCGTCAAACAGATCTTGGCGAGTCATGCCAAATTGGGCGAGCCTTGGCAGATGCACCGTGTTGATCTGCATCACCCCCAAGGCAACATTGCCTTGCGCCAGTTTGGGACCGACGGCCTGACTCCAGCCCCTGGACTCCTGCCACCCTATGGCCTTGAGCAACAGCGGATCCATGGCGTACGTGGCCGCGGCCCGCTCCCAGCATGAGCCCCAACACTCGACGGGAATTGCGCCCGCCAGCGTTGCGGCAATCACGATGATGGGACACACGTCGCGTTTCATGACACGGCCAACTCGGCGACTTGCTGGGCGTCAATCCAGCACGCAAAGACAGGAGAGCCGTTGATCAACTGGGGTGGACCCGCCCGATGTGACCGAAATCCGGCCTTGCGCAGAAGTCTTTCCACACCAAGCGGGGACACGGTAATGAGCTGCTTGGCACCCAGCGAAACCGCGTGGCGAAGAGATTCCTTCAACAAGGCCACGGCCACTGGCGAGGAAAACTGCGCCAAGGGGGACACCGCCGCCGCAGAAAAGTCCACCGCGGCAAATCGGGACAGCTCCCAGACCTCTGTGCAGCAGGGCAATGCCAGGCCATGCATCAATTGCGGGAAAACCTCACCCAGCAAGTAAGGCTTGGTGCTGCACAACAGTCTTGCCGCACCAATGATTTTGCGAGTTTCATCAAGCGCGACCACATAGACCGTGTCGTCTCGGTCGAACTGGTCCAGCTCTTGGCCGTTTTGAGCCTGCAGTTGCCAACCCAGCGTTTCGACAAATACTTTGTGGCGGTATTGCCCCAGGCTGGTCATCAATGGCAGCTTCAACTGAGCCGCTGTTCCCGCTATGAAATGCACGTCGAACCCCCCTTTTTTAATTAGGGGTATCAGACCACGGAGGGTATTTTTGGGTAACTACTAACTCTGGTAGGTTTTGCCAGTTTGTTGGAACTCTATGGGGCGTAGCGAATAGCCAGCGCTGCTGGCACTTGCTCTTTCCACGGCAAGGCGTCAACGACTGATGCCAGGATGTTTTGACTTCTTTGCCACCCGAAGTCCACGCCCCGGTGATCAACGAGCATGAGGTTGCTGCTGGGAGAACCCACTCTCACCCAAAACACGCCCAAGGGTGAACTCTGAATGCACCAGTCCCACCCAATGCTGATGACTGGGTCGTTGGCACTGGTCCATTCGGTGTAGCCACAAAGGGTGCTTTTTTGCCCGCAGTGCTCAGGTGAAGCCGCAAAGTCCCCATCCACGCCAGAGCACAAGTGCACCACTGGGCAGCTCAACAACTCGTCGATAGACAAACGCATGAGGCCCTGGGGTGATATCTGCATGACAGTATGGGCACGGTTGGCACAATGCCTTCAGTTCAGTAATCCCAGCATAGCGGCTTTGACCACTGCGGCTGTCTTGTTCGCCGTTCGAAGCTTGGCCACTGCATTTTTGACGTGAAAATTCACGGTGTTTTCTGAGACGCATAAGATCTCCGACACTTCTCCAGAGGTTTTGCCGTCGGCAGTCCACTTCAAAACTTCGACTTCTCTCGCGGTCAGGGCATGATCGATCAGTTGAACCTGCCTACCGATGAATATCTTTGAGAGTGCCAAATGCGAAACATGGACCAGCCAACGCATCTTGATTTGGTTGCATTCAAGTTCTGCCTCAGACACGACACCATTTGGGCGTGACAGGGTCAGCATTCCGCCAACACCCATCGCATCCAGACTCGATTGCACCCAGCCAAAACGCAATCCAAAAGACTGTGCCTCGTCCCAAAACTTGCGCTCGCCGCCAAAGACTTTGTTGCACCAAACCAAAGGTGACTGGCTACGCCTGCCATGCAAAACGGTTGGATCCTTGAACAGGTAACCTTTGTAGGCATACCGCTCCTGCCAGGGCTTGGGGTAATTGTTTTGCATGATGGTCTTAGGACTCGACAGTGGCAGGGGTACCCGCAGTCCATAGGCACAATGTTCGAACCCCAAGGCCTGCGCAGCATCAGCTATTTTCTTGAACAACTCGTGCTCACACGTCGCACCTTCGGCCTGATCAAGCAAGTCTTCTTGCCAAGTTTTCATAACCGTCCTCACCTTTCGTTGTCATGCATGAGGGCGTTGAGCCCCCGCAGACGACGCATCTCAAAGGTGAATGTGCCAGTGAAATATCGCCGCCAACCCTTTTCCCAACGAAACGGCACTTTCTGGTCATTGTGGATGTCCGAACGGCTCACAGACTTACAGCTGTGACAGCAAAAGCCAATTGGGTTGGAGTACTACGTAGGCAAATCGCATCCAGGATGAAAATATGGCCTGTATCAACGGGGAATCGTCAAATTTGCACGGACATTTGAATTGACTATTTGCAATGTCGGGTGGTTGACAGGTCTGGGCCAGTTGCAGACTTCCGTGAATGACTATGTACCAGGAAGTAGACTTAGGAAAATTCAGCGCTCGCTTGGTGCCCGACGGCGAGCGGGTCGTCGCACACCTCGAACGGAGGACACCATGGGACTATTGACCTTTAGTATCAACGTCACTTTGGACGGCTGCGTCGACCATCAGGAAGGAATCGCCGACGACGAGACCCACGTGTTCTTCACCCGCCTCATGGACGAGGGCGGGGCGATGCTGTGGGGCCGCGTCACCTACGACCTGATGGAGAGCTACTGGCCAGCGATCGCCCGCGGCGACGCGCAGGCACAGCCGGCGATGCGCGACTGGGCGGTCAAGCTGGAGGCCAAACCGAAGTACGTGGTGTCGTCGACGAGAAAAGACTTTCCGTGGACCAACAGCCACCACATCACTGGCGACCTGCGTACCGGCGTGCAAAAGTTGAAGGACGAGACCCCGACCGGCGTGCTCATAGGGAGTGGCAAGCTCGCGGCCGAGCTGGATCGGCTGGATCTAATCGACGAGTACAAGTTTCTCGTCCACCCCAGGATCGCTGGCCACGGCCCGACCCTGTACCAGAGCGGGCTGCCCAACACGCGACGGCTCGAGCTGATCTCAGCGAAGCCGCTCCGCAGCGGCGTGGTCGCCTTGCACTACCAGCGCGCGCGCTGACTCGGAGATGGGTCATATCGCCTATCCAAGTCTGGACGGGGCCATCTGCTGACGCTCACGAACCGCAGATAACTGGATGTATAAATTTTCTCAGTGAAATTGCTTGAGACCTGCAGTAACCAGCGGCTCCAACGTGCCAATGGGAGTCAACCCTCAGTTGACCGTGCCTGCCCGACAGCCGTCATTTGAGTCTGCTAGGTTATTGCAACGATAAGCCTTGATTTAATCTCAAATGAGATACATAATGCCGACGCAACCAAGGAAACATCGCCATGACAACACAAACTTCCATGCTTCACGTTCGAGTGGATGATGACATCAAGGAGCAAGCCACCCAGGCCTTGACGGCCATGGGTCTGTCGGTATCAGATGCGGTGCGCTTGTTTCTTCGCCGCGTTGTGATTGACCAGGCGTTTCCACTTGAACTCAAAGTGCCCAACGCGCAGACACGTGCCGCGATGGAAGAGTCCCGCACCATGATGGCCACACGCCGCGCGCGCTTTGCCAGCGCTGAAGAACTGTTTGCTGATCTTGAAAAAAACAGCAGCAAGTAAACGCGCGGTGCTACCGCGCGCCGCTGATTACGCCAAGGCCTTTCTGAAAGATTGGCAACGCTTGTCCCACTCAGGGCGTTTTGATATGGTGCGACTCAAGGAGGCCATGTTGTTGCTGATTGCCAATGACGCTCCCCTTGCGCCTGAATGGTTGGATCACAGCTTAAAAGGGGAGTGGGCAGATCACCGGGAATGCCACATTGGGGGTGACTTCCTGCTGATCTATCAGGTGGATGCAAACTGGATTAACTTTGTTCGCTCGGGAACTCATTCCGAACTTTTCGGCAGTTGACAGTTTTCGATAGAAGTCAAACACTTTCCGGCTGATGGCAAAAACTATTGAAGCCGTGCCCAATTGAACTTTTGCATCTTGCCCGATGCCTTGAATACGATGAGAGGTCGCCCATGCCAGAATCTATTTTCGATGTTGCTCAGCTGGTGACACCTGACGATGTGGCGGCCGTCATGTTCGAATTGCAGGACTTGCCTTGCGTCAACCAGGCAGATGTTGACATTATCAAACGCCAAGTTTGGGTGAGCCACACCAGCATGATTTCTCCAGAAGACATCGCCGCAGCATTGGAGGAAGCCGGCTACAGCAGCAAGCTCCTAGAAAACTGAAACCCGAAAAAGGGTCACTGTCATAACTGAAGATTCAATACGAGCGACAGCTCCTGGCCCGGACTTGTCGCGGCAGTCGACCCAAAGCGGAATTCCGCAGGTTGACTTTGCGCCCCCCGCAGCAGACCATTCAAAATTTAGCTGGGTTCTGAATACGCTTGCAACATTTCCGTACCATCATGCACCCATACACCTATGCCTAAAGGAGCATCTGCTGTTCCAACAATAACAAAGAGAATTCCGGCATAGACATTGAGGCTTGCCTTGGCATGGTCAGCGGCCATCGCTATGTCGTCGGAAGATGGGCTTGGAACGCTTTCAGGATGAGAGTGCCAAAAACCAAGGCAATGCAGTCCTTGTTTAAAAAGCCGAGCTCGCTCTTCGTTGACCTTGGCGACATCGAGACGCACTCCGGTGTGGCTTGCCCATTTGGCGTGCAATTTTGTTACTACATCGACACGCAAAACATCGCCGGTCATGTCCTTTGTGTAGAGTTGGCCAACTGATTCCTTAGACCGCCAGTGTCGCTGCGCTTGGTCAGCAAGACACGCGGTTATTACTGACGAAAGCTCAAGGCACCAAGTAGCACCGGGTATACGGTAAACCAATCCGGACTCAGTCATTTTTTGACAGCAAATCTGCAAGCGCTCGTGTGATTTGGGTTGAATCGAAAGTGAATTGACTCGCAGGCACCAATGGCCCGGGCACAACTTCGACGCCCAAGGACTCAAAGTAAGCTTTGGAGCGAATTGAACTCCAAACAATCGACTGTTGCACTTTTCCGTCGAGCACGGCGAGCACTCTTTCCGCGGTGAACCCAGCGGATTGCCAAACATCAGCTGCACCGTAGGGATGAAATCCAGCACCACACGCAGGAAGATTTACGCGGGCATCTTGAGGCCACTGTGCCGCTGCAATCTTTGCCCCTGGGTCATCTGAGGGCCAAGTGTCAGCTTCCGCCAAGTGAACGACGTGAGTCGCTGCACAAAACGGTTCAACCCAAGCATGAACGATAGGGCACGAACCAATTGCCAGCTCTCGGAAGTGCGAAAGCATTACCCGTATCGAGCTTTCTCCCGTGCAGTCCACTACAAAGTCATACGTACCAGGCTTGCAAACGTGTCGCAACCAGTCTGCGGCAAGGGCGAAATACGATTTGACCATCAGTCCTGGGATAAGCATCCGTAGCCGCTTGGCAAGCGCATTCGCCTTTGGCACCCCGATATCTGCCGCGCCAAGCACATGCCTAGAACAGTTCTCCGCCTCAAAGCCTTCCTTGTCCAGCAAGTGCAGTTCTCCAACTCCACCGCGCGCCAAAAGTTCGGCCACCGGGGCGCCCAGGGACCCGCAACCCAATACAAGAACACGCTTCTGGCGCCTTGCAGTCAGCAAGTTCAATTTGTAGTCCCGCGATAGCGCCCAATCCGCGTCAACGCGGTCCATTACTACTGGTGCAATCCCTGGAAGGGTCAGCCGGGGCACTGGCGCAGGCGTAACGATGTACCCGTAGCAGACCTTGTCTTGAACAAGTACAACCATAAACGGGTGTGGCTGGTCATCTTGTTCACTTTCAATCCAGTGAACAACGGACTGTTGATGGTCAGTTACTTGCGCAACCAAGGACTCAAGTTGACCGAGACTTTGGGGCCAGTCACTGGGTGTCCAGCGGACGTTATCGGGAACGGGTACAAACAGCACGTGTCCACGGACCAATGTACCCACAGACCAGCCATGACGCGCCGCAAGAACTTGCGGGTCGGCTTCGCCAACTGTTGCCAACAGAAGTTGGCTTCGTGAATTTGGGCCTTGCAAAAAGTACGATGCAAGCTGGCCTTCGATGACTCCCTCCAAAGGGGACAACGCGACACGCACTTCTTGGGGTGTTGGCAATTTTCGTTCCATGCGAAATTTTTCGCAAAACCTCTGCCAGTATGAAAGCCGCTCTTTGTGAAACTCACTCAAAACCCAAGCGGCGTTACTACTCTTTTGCCAGAAGTTATCCAGCGCCTTAAGCACTGCTTTGGCTGCACCGATGGGTTGCGCGTAATCTTGGGGCGAAGGCTCTACGCCATGGCAAAACCGCCCCGTTTCCTCGATATGCGGCAGCGCCAAACACAGGCTCTTGTCGAAATAGACTTGAGGAACGCTGGCGGGAAAATCGCGCGGGATTGTGAACTGGACTCGCTGAGAGCCCAGCGTTGCATGCTGCAGCACTAAGTCCCAAGAGGCTCTTTTTCGATGTGGGTCTGACTGTATTGTCCTCGTAGCAAAGGCGGCACCCTCGCCGTCGAGCCAGCTCTGAAGGGCATCAGCAGCGACGTCGAAGGGCGTTTGCGTAGTCAATACTTCAGGCAAGCGAGTCCCTATAGCCCGAGGAGCGTGGACCGTCCGGCTGAGACTTCGGCTGTGCGTGCGAGGCCGCAGCCAGCAGCCCTTGAAGCGCAGGAGACTGGACACTCGCCTTCCACGCGTTCACGCCATGCTGCCCAAATACGTTTTGGACGCGGTTTTCAGAGCGCTTGCTGTATTCCTCCGAGAACAGCGCCTCCAAATCCGTCATCAATTGGCCGTGCCAAGTCTGAAATTCGCGGGAGCGTAGACCGTTGTCGGAATTCCACTTGTCTGCAAAGTTCTCGCCACGGGCTCCAGAAAGGGCAGGGTTGTCCACGCGCACACCTGTCATACTACGTTGAATGAACTTTGGCATACGCTCAACGAGCTCCAAGGCCACTTCAATTGACGAAGAATACTGATTTGTTCCCTGGGTCACCATCTCGTCGTAAGCCTTGGCCGCGAGAGTAACCAGAATGACCGAGATTGGTTTTCCTTCCTGGCGTGCGCCTGATTGCCGCTTGTAGTAGCTGTCACGATGCAGTTTCATTAACTGCACCATCCTGCGAAGGACATCATCTATCCGGATGCGCTCCTTGGGCAAAGGGTCCACTACTGTGCGCGCCTCAAAGGCCGCCTTCCGCAGCCGCTCTTGTTGGAAGGGAAAACGCTTATTGGAAATATGACAAAACCAATCAGCGAACTCTTGAGGGTTTGACGGACTCCAGGTGGTCACCGGGTCGCGCACACGCAAATTGGTCCCAGTAATGCCCTCGGATAGCGGGATGGCCGGTGTGACATCAAAGTAGAACGGTTCTCCCGGGTATTGCAAGCGCCAGCACCGGTTCTTTGGGGCAGGCTCACCCGCACCATCCAGCCCTTTTAGCGCGGTGCCGAAGTTCTGAAAAAACTGCTCGGACTCGCGGATTTGCTCGAATCGAGGTCCACTCAGCTTCACAACAATATCAAGGTCAAACTTTTCACGACCATCACCCGCAATGGTGGTCTGAGTGCGCATTGACCCCTGCACCACAACGTGCGCATCGTTCTCCCCAATTCCAAACTTCCGAGCTACATGGCGTCCCAGCTGCACGTATCGCTGTTCAGCAGCTGCACTCTTTTCCTTGGACAGCTCCAACTTGGTAAGCATGGCAACAATGAACTCTTCCCACTGTTGGCTCTCCTGTCGCTGATTCATTGCCTCGAGGGCGAGGCTATAACGTTTTTGAGGCGGTGGTTGCATTGACATTGATATTTCTCCCAGTTATTGAGGGGCAGGTCGGGTGGGGCGGTATTCAACAGACTGGAGTGCCGTAGGCATTTGGACGCTCCAGGGGTAGGCTGGCGTTTGGTCACGCTCACGTTGATAGCAAAGAAGTTGTGGGTGGTTCCGGTGGTCGTACACAGAGCCAAGGCGCAAACATAGGCTTGAAGGGGCCGCAAGAACCAGATGCACGACCTTGACGCCCTGATTGCTCAAGTCTGCCAACGTGTGAAGGAACTGTTGCCCCAAAGCCGCTTGTGTGTCCTCGGACCAAAGGGTGTTCGGTTTCGGGTTAGGCCGAGAAAGATGCACCAGAGGCATACCCGGGAAAGTCGCGGCGATGTCCTTCAAGTCGGTGATGTAGCTGGCAGAAACTGCGACCACTACCTCGTCGGCCTTGCCTACGTCCTGGAGACCAGAAATGGCAAACCGGCTACCGTCATCTGCATCTGCAAGTTCCCGCCAGCGCCCCAGGGTCCGGTCCCAATCCATGAAGACCGCCTTACCAGAATCGCCTAGAAGCGTGCCTGCAAAGAACAGCAGAGACACCTGCATTACCCCACCTGCCACGACTTTCACGTGCTCGCGCGCTGTATCGCCACGTGCCAACCGAACGTCCCGTTGGATATGGTCAATTTCTTTCAGAGCTTCAGGAACATTTGGGGTGGCTCCGGTCAGTAGCGGACGGACGTTGACCAAGCGGTCCACACGTCGGCCTGGGAGCGTGGCAGGGATGGCTCTTATAAGTGGGTGGTCTGTGGTGTCTTCAAGACCACGCATTTCAACGACCAAGACGCGATTTACAGTGGCTTCGCGAAGCTCTTGGAGCCAATTGGCCAGCACCATTGCAGCGCCCAAGAACCAAACCAGAAGAACAGCGCACACTGCCAAGTTGAGCAAGGCACCTTGGAATCCTCCACCCGTAGAAAACTTGGCCGCGTCAAGGACTCCCGCAAAGCCTTTTATTTCAACGGAAAAATCACCTGATGCGAGGCCTACTAGCGCTGTGCTTGAGCACACAAGCATCCCCAACCCGAGGTTTCGCTTGCGCGTAAACCAATCGACCAGCTTTGTGATTAGGCCTTGGGCCCAAGCTATTGTTGCCATTATTTTGATCCGTTCTTATTTTTCTGGGTCGCTTCAGCGCAGGATCTTGTCCCTTAATTTCTTCAAAAGGGGATATGTGGTCGGCCGCCATAATTGCAAGAGCCGCGCCAAAGCACAAACATCTATCGAGCAGAAATTGAGTAGTTGTCTCCTGCCGAAGACGGTTTGCTTTCGTCGTCCAGTGCAAACACACACTGCGAAAGATACTGTTCAACTTCAGGCCAGGCGCTTTGGTGGTCAAAAAACTGACGCACTTTCTTGCCTGCATCAATCACATCAGGGTCATTCAGCTGAACCTGTATCCGTGCGCTCTCGTTGGAGTCGGAGTCCTTGTGCTTTGCATGATCTTGCTTGGCATAGGAATGGAACTCACGCACTCGGCCAAACAAAGGGGATGTCCCATTCAGACACGTCTGCCCATAGACAGGTTCATTTCGATTCACATGCCCTTGTGCGAAACTGTCTTGAATCAGGTGCATTAGACTGCCTAAGGCCAGTGCCTTGACATGGGGGCGTAGCCACGGACGGCCCATCGTGAACAAGTCTTGCACCGTGTGGCCATTGGAGAAATGCGTTCTCCAGCCCTCAATTGGAATATCACGCAGAGGTGTGTCCAAACGGTACTTGCCTTCCACAACGCCCCACGTAAACTGAGCCCACATCAAGATTTTTGCCTTGGTAACGCTGGCGGGTTCTCCATCTTCCGAAGCCATTGCATGTAAGAACTGCAGGTCCCCAAAGTGCGAACGCGTCAGATAAGAGCCTTTGCCAGGCTGTTTGAAATAGGTCGGGTCTGCGGCTGATTTTTTTTCAGCATCGCGAAACAACCCCACCCAGCATCGTGTTTGCGTTACGAAGCTGACGGTATCTTTTGTGCTGCAAGGCAAATTAGTAGCTTCGCCCGGTGTCAGCATAAATACCGGGTCATCATTCCATCTCAGACCGGCTATGACATAGGGGCCAGCGTATTCCAAATCGGGATCCGCGCAATCATTCCAGTCCCCATCACAGCCAAAGATCCTCTGCGTCAGCGTTTCATGCACCGGATCTGAGAAGTTGTGCAACGCAGATTCACTTATGACAATTTCAGCCCTGATCGTTGTCCCCCACCGCTTTGCAAACTTACGCTCAGCTTGGGTCCCCACGGGAGACAGCTGATGGGCTAAGGCATGCGCCATGAGCAACATGAGCATTGACGCGATGATGAGCTTAGATTTCATGATGAAGCAGGTAGGTAATTGAGGGGAGCTTTCGAGCCTGACGGCCGCTGTTTTACGTATTCCAGGAATAAATGCGCTTGATCTCTCCAGCCAAGTACATGCAATAGAAGCCGAGCGCAGTCACCATGATCCAGAATGTGAAGCCAACGGCTGTTTCTGGGATGAACCACGTCGGCAGTCCAGGAAGAATGTTTTCGACACCCATGTTGCCTAGAGTCGCTTTGGTCATGGTTTGAAATACCGCCATTGCTTTCAAACCTGCTTGGAGGAAGTAACCTAAGATCGTCATTGCGAAGCCGAGTTTGCTCAGCAAGGCTCCAAAAAATCGTAGGCGATTTGGTGGGAGCATCCAATACGGAATGAATTCTTTAAACATAGGTGCTTTCTTTAGAGCAATGGTTAGGTACTCAGCTTGTTGCCAGAGGCGTACAAGATGCCAGCGATTGTCAGTACTACCATCCAGAAACCCACTTGCGGGCTCTCAGACTTTTGAAGCACAACACGACGTGCAAAAATCTCGCAGTTGTAGGCCAGCAAGTCGTAGCTCGCATTGCGCCGAATTTCTGCATTCAAAGCATTGAGTGCATGAATGCTCAGGTCGTTTGGCACGAGGTGTTCGAGCCTGATGGAATGCCCTGAAGCGAACTCCTCAAAACTGCAGATTTGGGTTCTGCGCTCCCAGGAGATGTGAGCTACGCGGCCATCCAGCATTTGCACGCCTTCATGAACGCCCGGGGCATTCAGCTTGGGTCTCGATATCCGAGCGATACGCCCATACAGGGGGGCTTTCAGGATTGGCTTCTCGGCAGTCATTTGCTCTTCTCCCTGCGCACACCTTTGAAAGGCGTTCCATCTTGCTTTTGGTCCATAAAACGCCCCGTATCCGTGTCTCGCTTCGTCCAGTTGCCGTTTTGCGGGTTTTGAACTTGGGAGCGGTCTTTCACAGCGCCACGGCGGGCGTTATCACCGACTGGATCGTTTTTAGCCATCACACACCTCTGTTTTATTGCACATGTGACGTAATGTAGCAATATAATTGCTAAATAGCAACTCTAATACGGTACAGTTAGCGTTGCTATTTAGCAACTTTAGGAGAGATGTAGATGGCAGCCACCCGAGGTCATTTTGACTGTGAGGCTTACTACACAGCGTTAGACGAGATCAGGAAAGCCAAAGTACTTTCGTGGAAGAAAGTATCTGATCAAACAAAAGTGAGTGCGTCTACCCTGACGCGCATGGGGCAAGGAAAACACCCCGATGCAGATAGCTTGACTATGCTTTCCGCCTGGGCAGGACTCAATCCTGCTGACTACGTGACAGATGAAGAGTTCAGGCACAAAGAGGCAGAATCTCTGCCAAAGATGATGGCGCTGCTAAGAGCAGATCCCACTTTGACTCCTGATTCAATAGAGGCGTTGCAAGAGCTACTTCAAGTGGCCTACAAACGCTTTACTAAACCCGCATTGGAGGATTCTGAATTTGTCCGAGACACTGCGGCGGGGCTTTAAGGCTGAGGCGGAGAGGTACGCTGTAGAGTTCCGCGAGGAGCTTGGGATTCGTGCATCCAATCCCCTAGACATGTTCCTACTAGCGGACCATTTGGCCATCCCAACACTGGCACTTAGTAAGTTACAAGGGCAATTGAGCACCTTCAACTATCAGTGTCTTACAAATGAATCAACGAAGCAGTTCTTTGCGGTAACGCTGTCCGTGGGTAATCGCAGGTATATCGTATTCAATGACCATGTTGCCCCTACAAGGCAACAAAGCGACATGGCGCACGAGTTGTCGCATGCAATTTTGGGGCATCCGGCGAGCGAACTCACAAATGAATCCGGGGGACGGCATTACAACAAAACATTGGAGGCAGAGGCGGCATGCTTATCTGGAGTTTTGTTAGTACCCAGAGCTGCGGCCATTGCGATTGTGGCTAGCAACAAGCATCCGAATGTCGCAGCAAATGAGTTCAATATCAGCCCTCAGATGATGACCATGAGATTAAATCAGAGTGGTGCAAAGAGGATCATTGGATACAGCAGGGGATAAAATATTTGGTCATTCTTCTGCCTTGGCCACCTGGCCGGTGCGATCTGCCTGCCGCAATGCAGCCTTTCGTCAACGACTGCTCTTGGCCATTATGTAGAGCTCAACATAAGGGCCAGTTGCGGTTGATCACGAACGACAGCTTTATGGAGGACCATCTCGACCTTATTGAAGTTGCCCCCTTTTCGCGGACACTTTCCAACCGAAAGGAAGAGTCCAAAATGCCTAAAACGAAGCCGCCCTATGCCCAAGGGTTTCGCGACCAGATGGTCGAACTGGTGCGCAGTGGCCGCAATCCCAGCGACCTGTCCAAAGAATTTGGCTGCCACGTCACCAGCATTCTGAGCTGGGTACGCAAAGCTGGCGGATCTGGTGCCACGATGCTGCCTGCTGACGTTTCCGCCCTGAACGCCCAGGAGCGCCAGGAACTCATCGAGTTGCGTCGCAAGCTGCGCCAAGTCCAAATGGAGCGTGACATATTGGCAAAGGCTACGGCCTGGTTTGCCGGCAAAAGCGAGAAGACGTTTACCCCGTCTACGAACTCGTGAAAGCGAACCAGGCCGAACTCCCCATCCGCTGCCAATGTGAAGTGTTAGGAGT
>JAGOUM010000059.1 GCA_018061265.1 Rhodoferax sp.
CCCATTTTTAATGGTTTGGCAATTTCGCTGATTTTTGGTATTCTGGTTTCGACAGTGCTGACACTGGTGGTGATACCGGTTCTGTACTATGCACTGTACTGGCGTCGATTCAAGGCACCAGAGGGTGCAACAGATACAAGCGCAAGTCCTTCTTAACTCTTTTAACAACTGGAGACAACACATGGCTCACATCGTCATCATGGGTGCTGGCATTGGCGGCATGCCTGCCGCTTACGAAATGCGCGAGATCCTGCCCAAAGAACATCGCGTCACAGTGGTCAACACGACCGACTACTTCCAGTTTGTGCCCAGCAATCCGTGGGTCGCGGTGGGGTGGCGAACCCGTGAAGCGGTGACTTTGCCCATTGCTCCCTATCTTCAGCGCAAGGGCATTGGCTTTATCCCCAACGCAGTAACACATATCGATGCACCCGCCAACAAGCTGACGCTGGCCGGCGGCGAAACCCTTGACTACGACTACCTTGTCATCACGACTGGCCCCAAACTTGCCTTTGACGAAATCTCGGGTGCCGGCCCTGTCAGCTCTGGCGGTG
Organism: Rhodoferax sp.; assembly: GCA_018061265.1. Classification (GTDB taxonomy): domain Bacteria; phylum Pseudomonadota; class Gammaproteobacteria; order Burkholderiales; family Burkholderiaceae_C; genus Rhodoferax. Next base: position 555 of record JAGOUM010000059.1, read on the forward strand.
GCGGCAATACCCATTCGATTTGCCATGTGGACCACGCGCTGGAGTTTTTTGCCGATTACGAGAACTTCCTGAAAAATCCGGGTCCGATCGTGGTGGGAGCCATGCCGGGTGCCAGTTGCTTTGGCCCGGCCTACGAGTTTGCGATGATTCTGGATACCGATTTGCGCAAGCGCAAGATCCGCAACAAGGTGCCAATCACCTTTGTGACCAGCGAACCTTACATTGGGCATTTGGGTCTTGGCGGTGTGGGCGATAGCAAGTCAATGCTGGAGTCCGAAATGCGCAACCGGGACATGAAATGGATCACCAACGCCAAGACAACCAAGGTGGAGCCAGGAAAGATTTTTGTCACTCAGATCGACGACCAGGGCAATCTGGTGAAAGAGCATGAGGTGGGCTTCAAGCTGTCGATGATGTTGCCGGCATTCAAAGGCGTGGACGCAGTGGCTGCCGTTCCCAATTTGTGCAACCCGCGCGGCATGGTGCTGATTGACGAGTTTCAGCGCAGCAAGGCGTACCGTAATATATTCTCGGCGGGCGTATGTGTGGCGATTCCACCGGTAGAAGTGACCCCGGTGGCCACCGGAACACCCAAGACCGGCTACATGATTGAGAGCATGGTGGGCGCGATCACCCATAACATTGCCGATGAACTGGCTGGTCGACCTGTTGTTGCCAAAGGTACATGGAACGCAATCTGTCTGGCCGACATGGGAGACACCGGTGCCGCATTTGTGGCGCTGCCGCAAATCCCGCCGCGCAATGTCAACTGGTTCAAGAAAGGCAAGTGGGTGCACCTGGCGAAGATTGCCTTCGAGAAGTACTTCATTCGCAAGATCAAGAAGGGTACGTCTGAACCCGTTTACGAAAAGTATGTGCTCGGCCTGCTCGGTATCAACCGGGTTGACAAGTAATTTTTATCAGGAGTTTGATTCATGACTGTGCAACGCTACGTTTTTGTGATAGCCGGGTTTTTCATCATGTGCTCGCTGGCACTGGGTGTGGAGTCCAGCCCGATTTTTGTCAGCAGTTGGGCGCTTGCGTTTACCGCCTTTGTCGGACTGAATCTTTTTCAATATGGCTTCACCGGTTTTTGTCCGATGGCCATCATTTTGAAGAAGCTGGGTGTACCAGAGTCCAATGGCACCTGTGCTGCTTAGGAGTCGCAGATGCCTGCATTGACCAATGAGGCAGATCGCACCGACGTGCTCAATCGCTTGCGCCGGGCAGAGGGACAAATCCGCGGCGTGCAGCGCATGATCGAGGAGGGTGACAGTTGCCTGAAAATTGGTCAGCAATTTTCTGCAGTACGCAAAGCCCTTGACAGCACCTACCTGCGTATGACCATGTGCTTCATGGAGCAGGAGCTTGGCAACTGCCTGCAACCCGATGACGACCAGAAGGCCGGCGTCGAGGCCATGCTCAAAGACATGGAAGCGCTGCTGGCGCGTATGAGCTGACGGGTTTTAACCGGTTGCCTGGGCAGCGGTGATGATGCCACCCCCCAGGCAGACATCGCCCTCATACAGCACGGCCGATTGACCAGGCGTTACAGCCCACTGTGGCGTATCAAAAATCAAGGTGAACGCGTCTCCCGGTGACCCGGATAGCTGGCAGGCTGCGTCCTGCTGCCTGTAACGCGTCTTTGCGCCCAGGCAGCCATCAACCGGTGAGACGCCGGCCACCCAATTCGCGTCTTGCGCTGTCAACGCCAATGATTGAAGCCAGGGATGGTCGTGCCCTTGTACTGCCAACAGGGTATTGGAGGGCAAGTTCTTGCCGGCAACAAACCACGGCGCATGATCACCGCTGCCGCGCTGCGCGCCACGGGCCTTCAAGCCACCGATGCCCAAGCCCTGACGCTGGCCCAGGGTGTAAAAACTCAGCCCCACATGCTGGCCAATGATCTGGCCACGGTCATTCTTGATCGGACCCGGCGCGTGACTGATGTATTGGTTCAAAAATTCGCGAAATGGCCGCTCGCCAATAAAACAGATACCGGTCGAGTCGCGCTTTCTGGCGTTGGGCAGTCGCGCTTCTTCGGCAATGCGCCGCACCTCACTTTTGAGCAGCTCACCCACCGGAAACAGTGTTCTGGACAGCTGCACCTGGTTCAAACGATGCAAGAAATAACTCTGATCCTTCGAGGCATCCAATCCTTTGAGCAATTCGTACCGCCCGGTCTGAGGATTTTGGCGCACCCTGGCGTAATGGCCAGTCGCAATTTTCTCGGCGCCCAGTCGCAGCGCGTGATCCAGGAACGCTTTAAACTTGATCTCGGAATTGCAGAGGATGTCCGGGTTGGGTGTCCGTCCTGCGTTGTACTCACGCAAAAAGGTCGCAAATACCCGGTCTTTGTATTCGGCTGCGAAGTTCACATGCTCGATGTCGATGCCGATAACATCTGCGACGGCAGCCGCGTCAACAAAATCAGCATTCGATGAACAGTAGCCGCTGTTGTCATCGTCCTCCCAGTTTTTCATGAAGATTCCGACCACCTCGTGTCCTTGCTTCTTCAGCAATAGCGCTGTCACGGCCGAATCCACACCACCACTGAGCCCGACAACCACCCGCTGCGGCAACACCGATCGTGTCATGTTGCAGCGCCTGGCCTGCGCGACTTCATCGCCTTGACCGAGGCGTCGGTACAAAGGAGCCACAAATCAAAGCGATGGCCAGCCAAATAGTCTTCAATCCCTTGCAGCACCATGGGGCTTCGGTGGCGTGCGACGCTGGAACGCAACTCATCCGGCGTCATCCACAAGGTGCGAAGAATACCTTTATCCAAGCTGCGGTCAGGCTGCAATGCCCCCAACAGCCCACAAAAGGCAAACCGGATGTAAGTGATATCACCATCGGTCGATGCACTTTGACCACCTTGCCTCGTCCGAGTCATGTACACCCCGACAAGTGACTGTGGTTCAAAGGCGTACATGGTTTCTTCGAGGGTTTCGCGCACACAGGCGTCCGTCAGGCTCTCGCCTTCGTCGAGGTGGCCTGCCGGGTTATTGATGCGAATCCCGTATGGTGTCTGCTCTTCCACCAACAGGAAACGCCCATGCTGCTCAATGATTGCCGCCACTGTCGCGCTGGGTTTCCATCGTGTTGCCATGCCCGATTATCCGGAAAAATGTCAACTCACCGTTGATTGACTTAGGTCAATTGAAGCACTAGGGAAAAACCCGCAAACTGATGTAAGCTCGCCGGGTTGTTTGGTTTCCAATAAAACAGAGGAGTCGCCCCAATGCAGCCGAGTGCCACCACGGAAGGTTCATCAGCCCAAGCCGTTGCCAGTTCTCCCCCCAATGTCCCAAAGGTTGTCCAGCGAATTGGCGTGCCGCGGGAAATTTTCCCCAACGAAAAACGCGTGGCTACTGTGCCCGAGGTGGTCGAGAAGCTGATCAAGCTTGGATTCACCGTCTCGGTCGAGTCTGGCGCAGGTGATGCAGCCAACTTTTCAGATGACACATACCGAGCCGCTGGAGCGCAGATTGTCGATGGCGCAGCCGCATTGTGGGCTGAGTCAGACATCGTTTTCAAAGTGAGCGTGCCGACGCCTGAAGAGATTGGCCTGATGCGCGACGGTGGCATCCTGATCGGTTTTATCTGGCCCGCGCAGAACCCTGAGTTGATGCAGCAACTTGCGGCCAAGAAGACGACCGTACTGGCCATCGACTCGCTGCCGCGCATGCTGAGCCGGGCACAGAAGATGGACGCCCTCACCTCCCAGGCTGGTGTGGCCGGCTACCGCGCTGTCGTCGAGGCCGCCAATGCCTTCGGCCGCTTCTTTGCCGGTCAGATCACGGCGGCTGGCAAAGTTCAGCCCGCCAAGGTTTTTATCGCTGGTGCAGGGGTCGCTGGATTGGCAGCAATCGGTACAGCGGTCGGTTTGGGTGCCATCGTGCGCGCCAATGACACCCGCGCCGAGGTAGCCGACCAAGTAGTCTCCATGGGCGGCGAATTCGTCAAAGTTGATTTCGAGGAAGAAGGCGGCGGCGGCGGCGGTTATGCCAAGGTGATGAGTGAAGGCTTCCAGCAGGCCCAGCGCGACATGTACGCCAAACAGGCCAGGGAGGTGGACATCATCATCACCACTGCCCTGATCCCTGGCAAGCCTGCGCCAAAGCTGATCACGGCAGAGATGGTCAAAACCATGAAGCCAGGCAGCGTAATTGTCGACATGGCCGCCGAGCGGGGCGGCAATTGTGAGCTGACCGTGCCAGGTGAAGCGGTTGTGCGGCACGGCGTCACCATCGTTGGCTACACCGACCTGGCCTCGCGTCTGGCCAAACAGTCGTCCACGCTGTATGCCACCAATCTGTTTCGCCTTACTGAAGAACTTTGCAAAACCAAGGACGGGGTCGTCAATGTCAACATGGAAGACGACGCCATTCGCGGCCTGACGGTCATCAAGGAAGGTAGCGTCACTTGGCCTCCCCCTGCACCAAAACTGCCGGCCGCCGCCACAGCCCCCGCCAAACCAGCCGCAGCACCTGCGAAAAAGGGTGGCCATGGCCATGGCGCGGCCAGTGAGCCAATGTCTGGCGGCAAACTGGCCATCATGTTTGGCGTGGCGGCCGCCTTGTTCTGGTTTGTCGGTGCCAATGCGCCGGCGGCATTCCTGGCGCACTTCACGGTATTCGTATTGGCCTGTTTTGTCGGCTATATGGTGGTCTGGAATGTGACGCCTGCGCTGCATACGCCGCTGATGAGCGTGACCAATGCCATCTCAAGCATCATCGCCATTGGTGCGCTGGTGCAAATAGCGCCACCAGCAGGCACAACCGACTGGATACGCTGGCTCGCAGTGGCTGGCATCGTTCTGACCACCATCAATATGTTTGGCGGCTTTGCGGTGACGCAGCGCATGCTGGCCATGTTCCGCAAATAAAGGAGACCCTCATGAGCGAAAGTCTGGCGACCGTCTCCTACATTGGAGCAACGATTCTTTTTGTGCTGAGTCTGGGTGGCTTGTCCAATCCCGAGACATCACGCCGTGGCAATCTGTACGGCATGATCGGCATGACCATCGCGGTTTTAGCCACGGTGTTCGGACCGCGTGTTTCTGCGGCAGGAATTCCCTGGATCATCGCCGCCATGGTGGTGGGTGGCGGCATTGGTGTTTATGCAGCGCGTACCGTGCAAATGACCCAGATGCCCGAACTGGTTGCACTGATGCACAGCCTGGTGGGCCTGGCCGCTGCGCTGGTGGGTTTTGCGAGTTATTTTGACCCCACCTCAACTTTGACAGGGGTCGAAAAGTCGATCCATGAGATCGAAATCTACATCGGTATTCTGATTGGTGTGGTGACGTTCACTGGCTCTTTGATTGCGTTTGGCAAACTCAACGGCAAGATTGGCGGTGCTCCTCTGACCTTGCCTGGGCGCCACTGGATGAACCTGGTGGGCCTGCTGGTGGTGATCTACTTTGGCGGTGTTTTCATGAACTCGCACTCCATCGCCGATGGTATCCTGCCGCTGGTCGTGATGACCGTGATCGCTGGTTTGTTTGGAATCCACATGGTGATGGCCATTGGCGGCGCAGACATGCCGGTGGTAGTGTCGATGCTCAACAGCTATTCCGGCTGGGCCGCAGCGGCAACCGGCTTTATGCTGTCCAACGATTTGCTGATCGTGGTGGGTGCATTGGTGGGCTCCAGCGGCGCGATTCTGTCGTACATCATGTGTAAGGCCATGAACCGCAGCTTCATCAGCGTGATTGCCGGTGGCTTTGGCACTGCGGGCGGCTCCACTGCACCCAAGGGCGACGCCTTGCAACCTGCGGGTGAAGTGACGCCAATTTCCAGCGCCGAGACCGCCGAGATGCTGCGCGAAGCCAAGAGTGTGATCATCGTCCCCGGTTACGGCATGGCAGTGGCACAGGCGCAGCACACGGTCTATGAAATCACCAAATACCTGCGTGAAAAAGGTGTCAACATCCGTTTTGGCATTCACCCCGTTGCTGGGCGTATGCCGGGCCACATGAACGTACTGCTGGCCGAAGCCAAGGTGCCCTACGACATCGTGCTTGAAATGGACGAGCTCAATGACGATTTCCCAAAAACCGATGTGGTGATGGTGATTGGTGCCAACGACATCGTCAACCCGGGCGCACAGGACGACCCAAATAGCCCAATCGCAGGCATGCCAGTGCTTGAGGTCTGGAAAGCGAAAACCTCGATCGTGATGAAACGCAGCATGGCCAGCGGCTACGCTGGTGTGGACAACCCCTTGTTCTACAAAGAAAATAACCGCATGTTGTTTGGTGACGCGAAAAAAATGCTCGACGAGGTGCTTACTGCTCTCAAAACCTGATACCTAAACTTCGTCGTGTCATTGAACGAAGGGCATCAGCACGGGTTTACCCTGCTGGATGCCCTTCTCTAATTAGGGAAAACACAGCTTACAGAAACTGACTGGCAGGTGAGAATCAGTGTTTTGCCCATCTATTGGAGACCTTGAATGAACGATCGCATCTGGCTAAAAACATATCCCCCAGGCGTGCCTGCCGATATTGACGTCAACCGCTACGGGTCGGTGGTTGAAATGATGGAGGAGAGCTTTCAGAAGTTTGCCAGCCGAAGTGCCTTCAGCTTCATGGGCAAAGAGTTGAGTTACAAGCAGATTGATGAACTCAGCCAGACCTTTGGCGCTTACCTGCAGAGCCTGGGACTGGCCAGGGGTGACCGGGTGGCAGTCATGATGCCCAATGTCATGCAGTACCCGGTGGCGGTGGCGGGCATCATGCGCGCGGGCTACACCCTGGTCAACGTCAATCCGCTCTATACCGCGCGGGAGCTGGAGCACCAGCTCAAGGACTCAGGTGCCAAAGCCATTGTCATCTTGGAAAATTTTGCCGCCACCCTGGAAAAATGCATTGCCGCAACACCCGTCAAACACGTGGTCCTGTGTGCCATGGGAGACCAACTCGGCTTGCTCAAAGGTGCACTGGTGAATTATGTGGTGCGCAATGTGAAAAAAATGGTGCCTGAATTCAGTTTGCCGCAAGCAGTGCGTTTTAACGCCGCCATCGCCAAAGGCAGCAGCGCCACCTTCAAGAAAGCCACCATCAAGGCCGACGATGTGGCCGTGCTCCAGTACACCGGCGGCACGACTGGCGTTTCCAAAGGGGCGGTTCTGCTGCAGAGCAATTTGGTCGCCAACCTGCTTCAAGCCGATGCCTGTTTTCAGCCTGCGTTGAAGAAAATCCCGGACGGCGTTCAGATGAACGAGGTCTGTGCCTTGCCGCTCTACCATATCTTTGCCTTCACAGTGGGCATGATGCTGTCGATGCGACTGGGTGGCAAGCTGATTTTGATCCCCAATCCGCGTGATATGCCCGCAGTCCTCAAGGAACTGGCCAAACACAAGGTCCATGTGTTTCCCGCTGTCAACACCTTGTTCAACGGCCTGGCCAATCACCCCGACTTCAACAGTGTCGACTGGAGCCATCTGCTGGTTTCAGCCGGCGGTGGCACGGCTGTGCAGAGCGCAGTTGCCAAACTCTGGTTTGATAAGACCGGTTGTGCGATCTGCGAGGGTTACGGGCTGAGTGAAACATCACCCATCGCCACCAGCAACCCGGTCAATATTACTGAGTACTCTGGCTCGATTGGTGTGCCGGTTCCGAGCACCTGGCTGAAACTGCTGGATGACGACGGCAACGAAGTCGCTCCAGGGCAGTCGGGCGAAATTGCCATCAAAGGGCCTCAGGTGATGGCGGGTTACTGGCAACGCCCTGATGAAACTGCCAAAGTCATGACACCTGACGGTTATTTCAAATCAGGCGATATCGGTGTCATGGACGAAAACGGTTACTTCAAGATCGTCGACCGTAAAAAGGACATGATTCTTGTGAGTGGGTTCAACGTGTTCCCGACCGAACTCGAAGACGTTGTCGCCCAGATGGATGGCATCATGGAGTGTGCGTGTGTTGGCGTACCGGACGAAAAATCTGGCGAAGCCGTCAAACTCGTCATTGTGCGAAAGAACCCTGCGGTCACGGAAGACCAGGTTCGTGCTTACTGCAAGGAGAACCTCACCGGTTACAAGCAGCCCAAGCTGATCGAATTCCGCAATGACCTGCCCAAGACCCCCGTCGGGAAAATACTGCGGCGCGAGCTGCGAAACAAATAACAGGAGGATCGTTGCCTGCCCTTGCTATTGTCAGCGCGCTTCTCGACGAGCAGCGTGGGCTGCTTGAGCAGCTCAGCCAGACCAGCAAACACACCCGTGCCGGACGTACCTTCTGGCGCGGCAAATGGGGCGAACAGGATGTTGTCCTGGTGCTCTCCAGAGTTGGCAAGGTGGCCGCAGCGAGCACGGCAACGACACTGATTGAAGCCTTCGGGGTTGGAATAATCCTCTTTACCGGCGTGGCGGGCGGTCTGGGTGAAGGGGTGGCTGTGGGTGACGTTGTGGTCGCCCGGGAGTTCATCCAGCATGACATGGACTCGTCACCGCTGTTTGAGCGATTCGAGATCCCCTTGTATGGACGCGCCCGCTTACCCTGCGACGGCCATCTTACCGATATTCTTTTGGAAGCATCAAAGCTAGGACTGGAAAGCGCTGGAAGTCATTTTCATCGTGAAAATCTGATCCACGCACCGCAAGTCCACTTTGGCCTGATCGCCAGTGGCGATCAATTTGTCTCGAGTGCCGAGGCGGTCGCTGAACTGCTCCAGTCTTTGGGCAACGCGGGGCACATGCCACTTGCGGTGGAAATGGAGGGCGCAGCCATTGCACAGGTGTGCTTTGATTACGGCGTGCCATTTGCTGCCATGCGCACCGTCTCTGATCGCGCCGACGATGACGCTCACGTTGATTTTTCCGCCTTCGTTCAACAGGTGGCCAGCCCGTATGCCCTGGCCATCGTACGCGAGTTCATGCATCTGCTGCGCCAGAGCCACTTACCGCTGCCGTAGCGGTTTCGCTGCCCTGCAGCTACTTCAGCCAGCCACGTTTTCGAAAGTACCACATGGGTACCAACGCACTGGCAAGCATCAGACCCAGTGCAAATGGGTAGCCCGCGCGCCATTCCAGCTCAGGCATAAATTTGAAGTTCATGCCGTACAAGCTCGCAATCAGCGTTGGCGGCAACAGAGCCACACTGGCCACGGAGAAAATTTTGATGATCTTGTTCTGATTGATGTTGATGAAACCAACCGTCGCATCCATCAGGAAGTTGATCTTGTCAAACAGAAAGGCGGTGTGGGAGTCCAGCGAATCGATGTCACGCAGGATTTGACGTGCCTCTTCAAATTGCTCACCATTGAGCATCTTGCTGCGAATCATAAAACTCACCGCGCGCCGGGTATCCATGGCATTGCGTCGAATCCGCCCGTTCATGTCTTCGTGGCGGGCGATCGCGGCCAGCACCTCACCGGCCAGTGCATCGGTCACGTCCCCGGAGAGAACCTTCTGACTGGCTTTTTCGAGCTCATCGTAAATTTCCTCAAGGGTGTCGGCCGAATACTCGGCATCCGCATCAAACAGCTTGAGCAACACTTCCTTGGCGTCTTCGATCAGGCCCGGCGCACGTCTGGCCCGCATTCTGAGCAGGCGGAAAACCGGAATATCCTCATCATGGATCGAGAACAACACGCCCTTGCTTTTTAGCTCGTCATTCACCAGATTGAGAATGAAGGCGACACGTACGGTATGGGGATCGTCGTCGTCGGCCACCAGAAAGTCGCTGCGAATGTGCAACTCACCGTTGTCTTCCTTGTAAAAACGTGCGGACTCTTCAATGTCTTCGTCCATCGCGTCTTCAGGGATGGACAAACCGAAATATTGTTTGATCCAGCGTTTTTCCTCAGGCGTTGGCGCCTCCAGGTCCACCCAGATGGGCTGGAAACGGGACAACTCCTCCAGGGATTCGATTTCTTCCTGGAACAGGCGTCCGCTGGCGAGGGTGAAGATGTTGAGCATGCGCTCACTCCCAAAATAGGTCGGGCATCGGGGTTGTATTGGGGGATGGGGCTCCCAACCCCTGATGCCATTTGGGGCTGGAAGCTACCAAGGGGGGCAGGCTTCCAAGATAGGTGATCCATTAAATAAAACCCTCTGATTATCGCATCGCCAAAGCCCCGGATTGAGCCCGCTCGGGGGATAACCGTAAGCCTGCGTCCTGAAGCAGAAAATCATTGCAATAATGTGTCTGACGGCGCATAGTGGCATCAGCCAACCGATTTTTCACAACCAAAAGCTTAGGAGGCTTTGTATGAACTTGACCATCAGCGGTCACCATCTTGAAGTTACACCGGCCCTGCGTTCCTATGTCACAACAAAACTGGATCGCATCAAACGGCACTTCGATCAGGTGGTGGATGTCAAAGTACTGTTGACGCTGGAAAACCAGAAGGAGAAAGAACGCCGACAAAAGGCGGAATGTAATATCCACATCAAAGGCATCGAATTATTTGCCGAAAGTGCCCATGCTGATCTGTACGCGGCAGTGGACGAACTGGTTGACAAATTGGACCGTCAGGTGGTCAGGCACAAAGATCGGTTGCAGTCACATCACCATGATGCCGCCAAACGCTTGATGTAACTTAAACTCGCATCAGCCGCACGCCAGTGTGTGCGGCTTTTTTTGCGCCCAAAATTCACGGTGCATAATTCACGCCATATCATGAATCGACTCGCGTCCATCCTCTCTGCTGCGCAGGTGCTAGTTCAAGTTGACGTTTCCAGCAAAAAACGCGCCTTTGAAGAAGCCGGCCTGTTGTTTGAAAACCTGCATGGCCTGAGCAGAGCACTGGTCACTGACAGTCTGTTTTCGCGTGAACGCCTGGGTTCAACCGGCCTGGGCCATGGCGTGGCGATTCCGCACGGGCGTATCAAAGGGCTCAAGTCTCCCATGGCGGCGGTGTTTCAACTGGCCCGGCCAATCGGATTCGAAGCGCCGGATGACCTGCCGGTTGGCATCATGATCTTTCTGCTGGTGCCTGAGGCGGCCACGCAAAAACATCTTGAAATCCTCTCCGAAATCGCCGAGATGCTCAGTGACGGCGGTTTGCGCGACAAAATGGCCAGCAGTACCGACGCAGTGAAACTGCACCAACTCATATCTGAGTGGCAATCGGTTGCCCCTATCTGAATCACCGGGCAGGACCTGATCTGGAGTTTGGGGCTTGAAACCAACGGTCATCAGCGCGGATCTGCTGTTCGAGGCCTTTCGTTCGAGTCTGCGCTGGGAATGGATCGCTGGTCTTGGTGCCTCGGAGCGGCGATTTGACGAAGTGGTGGTTCGCGCTGCCCGATCAGGCGCTGATCTGGTGGGTTACCTCAATTACATTCATCCTTACCGTGTGCAAATCCTGGGTGAACGCGAAATCGCCTACCTGACCAATGCCACAAACGAAGACTGTTCACGCCGGATCGCGCGTATCGTGACATTGGAGCCGCCAGTGCTCGTTCTGGCCGATCGCCAGGTGGCGCCGCCTTCGTTGCTGTCAATGTGTGAACGCGCACAATTGCCGATGTTTTCCACAGCCAGTTCATCCGCCTTTGTCATTGATGTTCTGCGCGCCTATTTATCCAAACACTTCGCCGACCGTTGCACCATGCACGGCGTTTTTATGGATATTCTGGGCCTGGGTGTGATGATCACTGGAGAGTCCGGCCTGGGCAAGAGCGAACTTGGACTGGAGCTGATTTCCCGTGGCAACGGCTTGGTTGCCGACGATGCGGTTGACCTCTACCGGATCAACCAGGACACCATTGAGGGCCGCTGTCCGGAACTGCTGCTCAATTTGCTGGAAGTCCGCGGCATCGGGCTGCTCGACATTCGTTGCATTTTTGGTGAAACGGCGGTAAGGCGGAAAAAACGCCTGCAATTGATTGTTCACCTGGTCAGACGCGAAACGCTGGAGCGTGACTACGAGCGGATTCCCCACGAGCCGCTGACTCAGGACGTTCTGGATGTACCGGTGCGCAAGGTGGTGATTCAGGTGGTGGCCGGCCGCAACATCGCCGTGCTGGTGGAGGCCGCCGTACGCAACACCATCTTGCAGATCCGTGGCGTGGACACTTACAAGGAGTTTGTTGAACGCCACCGCAAGGCGATGGACGAGTCTGCCTGAGCCTGCGGAACTGTCAGCGCCGATGGGCGCATTTGTCCTGGGTGCAATGGGCGTACAGGCTTAGCGTATGGTCGGCAATGGAAAAACCTTTGGCCAAAGCCACTGCATTCTGCCGCTTCTCAATCTGGGCGTCATAAAACTCCTCGACCCGCCCGCAATCCAGGCACACCAGGTGGTCATGGTGCTGACCCTCGTTGAGTTCATAAACTGCCTTGCCACTTTCAAAATGGCTTCTGGACAAGATGTCGGCCTGCTCAAACTGTGCCAGCACCCGATAAACGGTCGCCAGGCCCACATCGGCCTGGTCTTCGAGCAAGACCCGGTACACGTCCTCTGCGGTCATGTGCCGCTGACGGCCTTTCTGGAAAATTTCCAGAATCTTCAGCCTTGGCAGGGTAACTTTGAGCCCGGTGCTTTTGAGTTCGTCAATCTTGGTCATTCAGAGCTTCCTGTGGGCCGTGTGGGTGTGAGCTGATGGGCCAGGTGAAAAAAGAGCAGCCAGTACAATGCGCCGATCATATCGTTCCCGTACCGTCCCATGTCTGAATTCCTCGTTCGCAGCTTTCGCCTGACCTGTTTATGCGCACTGACTTCAGGGCTGATGGCCTGTAGCAGCGTTGACAGCGCCAGTACCCGGTTTGTCAGCTGGTTCACACCCTACAAAATTGACATTGTCCAGGGCAATTTTGTGTCGCGCGAACAAGCGGCGGCGCTGCAGCAGGGCATGAGCCGCACCCAGGTGCTGGAGATTCTTGGTACGCCTTTGCTGACCAGTATTTTTCATGAGAATCGGTGGGACTATGTGTTCACCTTCAAACGCCAGGGCAGCGAACCTCAATCCCGCCGCGTCACGGTGTTTTTTGAAGGTGAAGCATTAAAACGTGTCGAGTCCGATGCACTGCTGAGCGAAGCCGAGTTTGTGGCCTCGCTGGACTCCGGTCGAAAACTCGGCAAAGTGCCGGAACTCGACGCCCCGCCTGACAGCCTTAAAGCGGCCTTGCCCGCATCCGCTGCTGCGCCTGCCAAACCCTTGCCGCCGGCACGCACCAACTATCCACCGCTTGAGTAAACCGTGGTCGCGCTGTCGGTGCCGTGAAAATGTCCAAGCTTCACCAAATCTGTATTGCAGGCGCCAGTGGCCGCATGGGACGCATGCTGATCGAGGCGGTCGGCGCGGCCGATGACTGCCAGCTCAGCGGAGCGCTCGACCTTCCCACATGCCCGGCCATTGGGCAGGACCCGGTGGCTTTTCTCGGGCAACGCAGCGGGATTGCCATCACGGCGGACCTGGCCCTTGGGCTGCATCACGCTGACGTACTGATTGACTTCACCCGTCCTGAAGGCACATTGGCACATCTGAGCGTATGCCGTACGCTGGGCGTCAATCTGGTGATCGGAACCACCGGTTTCAATGATGCACAAAAGGCAGAGATTGCCGCTGCTGCGCAGGATATCGGCATCGTCATGGCACCCAACATGAGTGTCGGAGTCAACGTGACCCTGAAACTGCTGGAAATGGCGGCCCGGGCGCTGTCCACAGGTTACGACATTGAGGTCATTGAAGCACACCACCGTCACAAAGTGGATGCACCCTCTGGCACTGCCCTGAAAATGGGCGAAGTCATTGCCTCGGCTCTGGGTCGTGACCTGAAGGACTGCGCGGTCTATGCCCGCGAGGGTGTCACCGGTGAGCGCGACCCGTCGAGCATCGGTTTTGCCACCATCCGTGGCGGTGACATCGTAGGTGATCACACGGTGCTGTTTGCCGGGACCGGTGAACGCATTGAAATCTCCCACAAGTCGTCCAGCCGTGTCAGTTACGCACAGGGAAGCCTGCGTGCCGTGCGTTTTCTCAGTGGCCACAAGACCGGCCTGTTTGACATGGCAGATGTCCTCGCACTGAAATGACGCTGGTCCAGATCTTCTGGCAGGGCGATGGATTGGCACGCTCGGTTGCGCTGCTGTTGCTGGCGATGTCGGTTGGGAGTTGGGTGGTGATTCTCTGGAAGTCGTGGTTGCTGCGCCGTGCCAGCCATGACGTCACACGCTGCATTGCGGCATTCTGGCAGTCGGCCAACCTTGCCGAGGCGCACACAAAAATCAAGTCGTTTGACCGTGAAGCGCTTATTCAACCAATGCTTGATGCTATTGTTATCGATAGCTCAGGCACTTTGGGAGGCACGGGTGACCGTGGCCATCAGCTGACCCGGGTGCTGCGAAACGCGCTGCATCAGGTGCTTGCCAGGATGCAGTATGGCCAGGTGTTGCTCGCCACCGTGGGTGCCACCGCCCCGTTTGTCGGTTTGCTGGGCACGGTGTGGGGCATTTACCATGCGCTGATCGGCATCGCCGATGCCGGGCAAATCACCATCGACAAGATCTCCGGCCCGGTGGGGGAGTCGCTGATCATGACCGCAGCTGGCCTGATGGTGGCGATTCCGGCAGTGCTGGCCTACAACGTACTTGGGCGCGCCATTGGGCACATCGAAGCAGAGCTTGAGGGTTTCGCACGTGACCTGCGGGAACTCATGAGCGGCCAGGTTGCGCATTGACCCGACACAAGGCATCACATGGCATTTGGCCGCCTCGAACGCACTGCTGCCCCGTCGCCGATGAGCGACATCAACATGACGCCATTGATTGACGTCATGCTGGTGCTGCTGGTGATCTTTATCATCACCGCACCCCTGCTGGCCAGTACCATCGAGCTCGAGTTACCCAGCGCTGCGGCAACACAAGGCCGCCACACCACCCGCACCATCAGTGTGGCGATTGACGCTGCAGGCAACACTTACCTTGACAATCAGCCTGTCAGCCTTGAAGAACTGGCAGAGCGGTTCGTCAATGTCCGTAAAACCCATCCTGACACTGAAGTCCAGCTGCGGGCAGATCAGTCGGTCGCGTATGGCCGTGTGGTCATGGTGATGGGTTCGGCGCAGAAAGCCGGTTTGAACCGCATCGGTTTCGTCACAGATCCTCCCGAGGCACGTTCTGGCAAACCCTAGAATCGGCACCTACCGATTGCGGCAGTGTGCCTGCCCTGGCCATTGCTTCATTTAACCCTTTTCGCCCTAGCGGCACACCGTCCGCACCGATCCACCGCCATGCAAGACAAATACCAGCACCTCGACGTCGAACCCGCTGCCCAGGCCCATTGGCAAGCCACCGACGCCTACCGCGTCAACGAAAACGCAGTGGATTCGCACGGAAAGCCAAAAAAGAAGTTCTACGCCTGCTCCATGTTGCCCTACCCGAGCGGCAAGTTGCACATGGGCCATGTGCGCAACTACACCATCAACGACATGCTCACGCGTTACCTGCGCATGAACGGCTACAACGTGCTGATGCCCATGGGTTGGGACGCGTTTGGCTTGCCGGCCGAAAACGCGGCGCTGAAAAACGGCGTGCCGCCAGCCCAATGGACCTTTGAGAACATCGCCTACATGAAGCAACAGATGCAGGCCATGGGCCTGGCCATCGACTGGAGCCGTGAGCTGGCCACCTGCACACCCGAATATTACAAGTGGAACCAGTGGCTGTTTTTAAAGATGCTCGAAAAAGGTATTGCCTACCGCAAGACCCAGGTCGTCAACTGGGACCCGGTGGATATGACCGTGCTGGCCAACGAGCAGGTGATTGACGGCAAGGGCTGGCGCACCGGTGCGGTGGTGGAAAAGCGCGAAATCCCGGGTTACTACCTGGCCATCACACAGTACGCCGAGGAACTGTTGGCCAACGTCACGGGTGATGCCATGCCGGGTTGGCCCGAACGCGTCAAATTGATGCAGGAAAACTGGATTGGCAAGAGCGAAGGTGTGCGATTTGCCTTCCCGCACCAGATCGCTGACGCCTCGGGCCAGCTGATTGGCGAGGGCCGAATGTACGTCTTCACGACCCGGCCCGACACCATCATGGGAGTTACCTTCTGTGCGGTGGCACCTGAACACCCGATTGCGACCCTGGCTGCCGCGGGCAACCCGGCAATGGCTGCGTTCATTGAGGAGTGTGGCAAAGGTGGCACCACCGAGGCCGAGATGGCTTTGAGAGAAAAAGTCGGCATGCCCACGGGTTTGTTTGTGACACACCCCCTCTCTGGTGAATCGGTGGCGGTGTGGGTTGGCAACTACGTGCTGATGGGTTATGGCGATGGCGCGGTGATGGGTGTGCCGGCGCATGATGAGCGGGATTTTGCGTTTGCCGTGAAATACCAGTTGCCGATCAAGCCCGTCGTGGCGGTCCTGAATCCGGCTGGAGCAGAGCCAGCCTACCGTCCCTTTGACACCACATCCTGGCAGGACTGGTATGCCGAAAAAGGTGCTGGGGTCGCCATCAACTCGGGCAAATACGATGGGTTGGTATTCAAGGACTGCGTCGCAGCGGTGGCAACAGATCTGGCTGCACTCGGACTGGGTGAGAAAAAAATCACCTGGCGGCTGCGCGACTGGGGCGTGTCGCGCCAGCGCTACTGGGGCACGCCGATCCCGATCATCCACTGCGACCAACACGGTGCCGTGCCGGTGCCCGAGAAGGACCTGCCGGTGGTGTTGCCCGACGATCTGGTTCCCGATGGTTCAGGCAACCCGCTCAACAAATGTGAGGCTTTCCATGCCGGTGTGACCTGCCCGATCTGCGGCAAGCCAGCCCGGCGCGAGACCGACACCATGGACACCTTTGTCGACAGTTCATGGTACTTCATGCGTTATTGCGACCCAAGCAACCCCGACAAGATGGTGGCCGAAGGAGCAGACTACTGGATGCCGATGGACCAGTACATCGGCGGCATCGAGCATGCCATCCTGCATCTCTTGTATGCCCGCTTCTGGACCAAGGTGATGCGTGACCTGGGGCTCATCAAGGTGGATGAACCGTTCACCAAGTTGCTGACGCAGGGCATGGTGCTCAACCACATCTACAGCCGACGCACACCACAAGGCGGCAAGGACTATTTCTGGCCGAAGGACGTGGAGCACGTACACGACGCCGCCGGCAAGATCATCGGTGCGCGCCTGGTCAACCCGGTGGGTGATTTGCCGGTCGGCACCGCGATCGACTACGAAGGTGTGGGCACCATGTCCAAGTCGAAAAACAATGGTGTTGATCCGCAGGATCTGATTGAAAAGTACGGCGCTGACACGGCGCGCCTTTACACCATGTTTACCGCTCCACCCGAGGCCACTCTGGAGTGGAATGATGCCGCCGTGGAAGGCAGTTACCGCTTCCTGCGCCGGGTATGGGCCTTTGGGGCCAAGCTGTCTACTATGGATATGAAAGCTGCAGAGGCAATCGCATCAAGCGCTGGAAGCTTAAATGACATTGAATTCAGCAAAGAGGCCAAAACCTTGCGACTGGAGATTCACACGGTCTTGAAACAAGTGGACTACGACTACCAGCGTATGCAATACAACACGGTGGTGTCGGGCGCCATGAAGATGATCAATGCCCTGGAAGATTTCAAGGCACCTGACGGTGCAGGTGCACAGGTGGCTCTGGTGGAGGGTTTCGCCATTTTGCTGCGCTGTCTTTACCCCGCCACGCCCCACCTGACACACGCCTTGTGGGCACAACTGGGTTACGCCAGTGTGCTGGGTGACCTGCTTGACACACCCTGGCCCAAGGTCGACCCAAAGGCGCTGGTGACCGATGAAATCGAACTGATGCTGCAGGTCAACGGCAAGCTGCGTGGCTCGATGATGGTCCGGGCGGATGCCGACAAGGCGGCGATTGAAGCCGCGGCAACAGCGCACGAGATGTTTCAGAAATTCGCCAACGGAGCGGCCCCCAAGAAAGTGATCGTGGTGCCAGGTCGGCTGGTGAATCTGGTGGTTTGAGCCATGACCAAACCTAAAGTGGCGACGCGACGTCAATTCGGCACGGCCATGTTGCTGACGGCGCTGGTGGGCGGTTGCGGCTTCAGGCTGCGCGGCAACCAGAGCTTTGCCTTCACCCGTATTGCCGTTTTGCCCAGCCCGGGTGGACCGGTCGTGCAGGAACTGCGTGCAGCACTTGCCGAGTCGGTCACTGTATTGGGCACCGATACCAGTGCCGCTGCCTCGCCGCTGCGACTGGAAATACTCAGTGAGCAACGCGAAAAAACCGTGGTCGGCGTGAATACGTCAGGCCAGGTGCGCGAGTTTCAGTTGCGCCTGCGCGTGGTCTTCAAGATCGACAGCACCAGCGGGCGCGATCTGGTCGCTCCTGAAACCATCGTCCAATTGCGCGATATCAGCTACAGTGAATCGTTTGCGCTGGCCAAGGAAACCGAAGAGGCCCAACTCTACCGCGACATGCAGACGGATGTTGTGCAACAAATCCTGCGTCGCCTCGCCAGCCTCAAACCACCTCAATAGGCAACGTCCCTTGAACCGCTGTTGCTGGCCTGAGCAAACAGTACAGATCTTTGGGATCCGCCAACTGCGCAATCAGTTCAATCGGGGCACCCAAGCTCAAGGCATGGGCCTGATCAAACACAAAGCGCAGCGCTGAAAAGTCTTCAAGGGCAAACCCGACCGAGTCGAAAAACGTGATTTGCATGTCGCTGTCACGGCCAGCTTTCTGGCCAGACAACACCTGCCACAGCTCGGTCACGGCAAAATCTGCGGGCATTTGCTGCAGGTCACCCTCAATGCGGGTCTGCGGCTCAAACTCGACAAAAACCTTGGCAGCTCGCAGCACATCGGCGTGTATTTCTGTCTTGCCCGGGCAGTCACCTCCAACACCGTTGAGGTGCATGCCAGGCGCCAGCAGATCGGCTGTGATGATGGTCGCATTGGTCTTGTCGGCGGTGATGGTGGTCACAATGTCCGCCCCGCGCACTGCATCGGCCACACTGTGGCAAGCCACCAGGCGCAAGCCGGCGGCGTCCGGGTTGTCCTGCAGGTTGTGCATCAGTTTGGCGGTCGCCAGCGCATCAATGTCGTACAGGCGGACCTCTTCAACACCCACCAGATGATGAAAGGCCAGCGCCTGGAATTCACCTTGCGCGCCATTGCCAATCAACGCCATCACCCGACTGTCAGGCCGCGCCAGGGCAAGCGCGGCGACCGCCGAAGTGGCGGCGGTACGCATGGCGGTACACAGGGTCAACTCGCTGATGAGTAATGGTGCACCGGTTGCCACCTCGGCCAGCACGCCAAACGCCATGACGGTGGACAGCCCGCGAGTGGTGTTTTTGGGGTGACCGTTGACGTATTTGAAGGTGTAGGTGTCGGCATCGGCAATCGGCATCAGCTCGATCACCCCGTCGCTCGAGTGACTGGCCACCCGTGCGGCCTTGTCAAAGCTCTGCCAACGTAAAAAATCCTGCCGGATATACGCCGCCATGCCTTGCAAGGTGGCGGCCATACCCAGCCGTCGCACCATGTCAATGATGGCCTGGGGGCTAAGAAACAGGGTCCTGGTGGGGCTGGGGTGGTACTTATTCATGTGATGTCGGCTCGCTAAAGGGCGGCTTGAAGTCGTTAAACCGAGTTTCACCGCCCACGCCAACAATAACAATCGTCAACTTTGCATAAATATAGTCACATAATTGCCGTTTTGACAGCTTTGGTTGCCACTATGGATGAAACCGATCAACAATTACTCTCTCTGCTGCGTCAGGACGCGCGACTGTCTGTGGCGGCGTTGGCGCCCAAACTGCATGTGTCGCGCGGCACCGTGACCAACCGCATCCGCCGACTGGAAGACGAGGGTGTCATTGTTGGCTACACCGTGCGGCTACGCCCTGACGTGCAGCATGACCAGATCACCGCCTGGATGAGTATTGCCGTCGAGGGCAACCAGACCCGCACTGTCATCTCCGCGCTGTTGGGCGAGCCGGGCGTCGCCACCTTGCACGACACCAATGGCCGCTGGGACCTGCTGGCCGAACTGCGTGCCCAGAGTCTTCAGGAACTGGCCAAGGTGCTGGAGCGCATTCGCCTGCTCAAGGGCATCAGCAACACCGAGACCAGCATTCACCTCGAAACTTACCGCTTGTCCTGACCTTGGGTCTGCTACGGTGTTTTCTTGCGGCCCGACCTGCGCTCATTGCCCGGGCGGTCGCTGTAAAGGTAACTCGACACCGCTTCGGCCAGCCGTGTCGCCTGGGCAACATGGTTACTGCCGCTGAGCATCAGGCTGGTGATGAGTGCTTCGGCCACCATCAGAGTGCTGGTGTAACTGCTGGAGAGCACCGGATGCGTCGAGGCCGCCAACACCACGTCATGTGACCAGGGCACCAGCGGCGAGGCGACCGAGTCGGTGATCGCCACGATGCGCGCGCCTCGGTCACGCGCGTAGCGTGACAGGGTGATTGCGTCACTGGCATACCGCGGCAGGGCGATGGCAATCAGCAGATCTTTCGGGCCGATATTCATCAAGCGAATGGCGGCGGCCCCGGTGCCACCAGATTCCACAACATTCACCGTCTGGTGGCAAAACGGCTGCAGGTTGTAGGCCAGCAGGGCTGCCAAGTGTCCGCTCAGCCCAAACCCGAGTGTGTACACCGTGTGGGCCTGCAAAATACGCCGGGCCACGGTACTGAGCCGCCCCAGATCCAGGCCGGCAGCGGTGCTGCCCAGATTGCTGAGTGTGGTCTGCAGGCTTTCGGCGAGAACCGGATTGACACCGCTGACACCCGGCTCACGTTGCAATGCACCGCGCAGTTTTTCCACCGGCTGAAACACTGGCTGCATCGCTTTGTGCAGCACTTCGGCCATGGCCGCACGCAGTGCGGCAAAACCCTCAAAACCGAGTTTGCGGGAGAACCGGCTGAGTGTGGCGGTGGAGGTTTGCACCTGTCCAGCCAGTTCTTCGATGCCCCAGGCGGTCGCCCGCACCGGATTGCGCAACAAAAAATCGGCAATCACCGCGTCACTTCCACGACCTTGCGTCAACAACTGCTGCAAGCGCTGACCCAGCGCCGAACTGGCAAACAGGGTATCGACCTGCATGGCGGCAGGCTGCTGGGCTGGGGTTGGCGCTTTATCCATGGCGTGAGTTTAGCGCTGTGCCCAACGCAGTCATCGACGTGGCAACCCACCGTAGTTGCCGCCAGCGACACATACCGAAATGGGCAATATCTATACTCGCGCCACCCTCATGCCACTGGATAAATTAGATGCATCTTCGCTCCGTGTTACCTGCCGTCGTGCGTATTACTGTTTTGGCAGGTGCCACATTGACCACCGCCCTGCCGCTGCAGACAGCTGCTCAAACGCCACCGGTACCCAAGCTCTACCCGATCCGTGACTTTTTCAGCAACCCCGAGAAGGGCTATTTCCGTCTGAGCGAGGACGGCGGCACGCTGGGCTTCATGCAACCGGTTTCGGTGAACGGCGCACCTCGGCGCATGAACGTGTTTGTGCAGTCGCTCAAGGGCAGTACGCCGGTAGGCAAGCCCCGCCGCCTGACGGCAGAAACCGCCCGCGACATCAGCATTTATTACTGGAAAGGCAACCGCCGCATTCTCTACACCAAGGATTTTGGTGGTGACGAGAACTTCCATGTGGTGTCCATCGACGTCAAATCCGGCCAGGTGAGCGACCTGACCCCGGGTGACAAAGTGCGCGCCGAATTGCTCGAC
>JAGOUM010000060.1 GCA_018061265.1 Rhodoferax sp.
GTCCACTTGGTCGCGTCTGTTCTGGTTGCCGCTTGCGCTGGTCATCGCCGCATGCAGCGAACAGGTCCCTGAAAAGCCGTTGCAGTACAGCAATGCACCGGTAGGGCAGAACCTGCCGGTCTACCGGTTGGTGCCCCACCCTCTGTACAACCCAAAAACGCTCAGTGAGGTGATGCAACCACTGGTCGATCATCTGAACCTGCATTTGAAGGGCGTACGTCTGGAGCTCGAAACCTCGCGCGACTACCAGGCTTTTGAAGCCAAATTTCGTGCCCGGGAGGCGGAGATCCTGATGCCCAATCCGTGGCAAACCATTCAGGCGCAAAAGGTCGGGTACAAGGTACTGGCCATGTGGGGCGAGGCGCAGGACTTCAAGGGAATTTTTATTGTCCGCAAGGATGGCACGGTCAAGGTGCCCGCTGATTTACGTGGCAAGGCGGTGAGTTACCCGTCGCCGACCGCATTGGCGGCCGCCATCATGCCGCAATATTTCTTGCACCAGCAAGGCATCAAGGTCAGCAGCGAGATCAACAACCTGTATGTCGGCACCCAGGAGTCGTCCATCATGAACGTCTACATGGGAACGGTGGCTGCAGGCGCAACCTGGCCGCCGCCGTGGCGCAAGTTTCAGAAGGACCACGCGGCAGAGGCGTCCCAGCTCAAGATCATCTGGGAGACACCGCCCTTGGTCAATAACTCGGTGATGATGCGCTCAGACCTTGACCCGGCCATTGGCCAGCAGATCACCCAAATGCTGCTTGCCTTGCCCGAGACACCCGAGGGCCGCAAGATCCTTGAGCGCTTGGAAACTTCGCGCTTTGGCGCCGCCAACGACGCCAGTTATGACGTGGTGCGCGACTACATTGCGCGTTTTGAGCGGGACGTGCGCTTCATTGAGCAACAACCCTGAGACCATGCACAAGCGCTTCAAATACTTGCTGATGGGGACGCTGCGCCGCCAGCTGATTGTTGGCATGGCGCTGGTGGTGACGGTGACCATGTCGGCTTTCATCTGGGATCAAACCCGCCGTGAGCAGAGCGCGCTGTTTGACCAGCAGTCCGAACTGGCCATGGTGCTGGCCAAGAGTTTGGCCACGTCCAGCGCCGTGTGGACGATCTCCCGGGACTATGGCGGCATGCAGGCGATTGTGGCCAGTTTGCAGCACTACCCCGAGCTCAAACACGCCATGGTGCTTGACACCAGCGGACGGGTTCTGGCGCACAGTGAGCCAAGCCGTCGAGGCATGTACCTGAGCGACCTGCCCACCGCACCTGAGTCCAGATTGATGCAGCGCAGTGCCACTCTGCTGGACGTGGTCAGCCCGATCTGGTTCTCAGAGAAACATATCGGCTGGGTGCGACTCGGGCTGGGCAGCGATGCGCTCAATGCCCAGCTGCGCGACAGCGTGCGTCGGGGCATGCTGGCCACGTTGGCCGGTGTGTTATTGAGTATTGGGCTGGCCGCACTGACCGGCAGGACCCTGACGCGACGGCTCCATACCATTCAGCAGGTGGCCAGTGAGGTTCAGGCGGGTGCCTCACATCTGCGGGCGACACTGGGTGGCGACGACGAGGCCGCCTGGCTGGCGCGCCAGTTCAACAGCATGCTCGACAGCCTGGATCAGCGCGAAGCGGCGCTCAAGCTGGCGGCAAGCGTGTTCACCCATGCACGTGAAGGCATCATGATCACCGATGTGAACGAAGTGATTGTCGAAGTGAATGACGCTTTCACCCGAATTACTGGCTACACCCGAGACGATTCCATTGGTCAGACGCCGCGCCTGCTGCGTTCCGGTCGCCAGAGCAAGGAGTTCTATACCAATCTATGGCAACAATTGCACGACAAAGATCACTGGTATGGCGAGATCTGGAATCAGCGAAAAAGTGGTGAGCTTTATGCCGAGATGCTCACCATCACCGCAGTGCGCGATGCGCAGCAGCGCGCCAGCCATTATGTGGGCCTGTTTTTTGATATCACAGCCGTCAAGGAGCATGAGCATGAGCTTGACCACATTGCACATTACGACGCCTTGACCAATCTACCCAATCGGGTGCTGCTGGCAGACCGCCTGCATCAGGGTATGGCCCATGAGCTGCGACGTGGCCGAAAGTTGGTGGTTGTGTTCCTCGACCTGGATGGGTTCAAGAGCGTCAATGATCACCATGGTCACGAGGTTGGTGACCAGCTGCTGATAACTGTAGCCGCACGCATGAAACAGACCCTTCGTGAAGGTGACACCCTCGCGCGCATCGGTGGTGACGAGTTTGTGGCCGTGCTGGGTGATCTGGACGACGGCACCGCCTGTGTGCCCATGCTTAACCGTCTGCTTGGTGCCGCCTCAATGCCTGTCAAATTTGGTGACAAACAGTTGCAGGTGTCGGCCAGTATTGGTGTCACGAGTTTTCCGCAAACCCAGGAAATTGAGGCTGACCAATTGCTGCGCCAGGCCGATCAGGCCATGTACCAGGCCAAGCTGGCCGGCAAGAACCGCTATACCTTTTTTGACGCCGAACAGGACAGCGGGATTCGCAGCCGTTTTGAGAGCGTCGAGCGAATTCGCCAGGGTTTGCACGACGATGAATTTGTCCTGTTCTATCAACCCAAGGTGAACATGCGCAGCGGCAAGGTGATTGGTGCAGAAGCCCTGATACGCTGGCAGCACCCGACCATGGGGCTGCTGTCACCGGCCCATTTCTTACCCGCAATCGAGAACCACCCCCTGTCGGTGAATCTGGGGGAATGGGTGATCAACACCGCGCTGGATCAGATGGCGCTTTGGCGTCAGCAGGGGTTTGATCTGCCCATCAGTGTCAACGTGGGCGCCCGTCAATTGCAGCAATCGAGCTTTGCCACCCAACTGCGTGAGATGCTCAGCGCCCACCCGCAGGTCAATGCCAATCACCTGGAAATAGAGATCCTGGAAACCAGCGCGCTTGAGGATCTGGCTCGAGTGTCGCAAGTGATTGAGCAATGCAGTGAGTTTGGGGTGCGTTTTGCCATGGACGCCTTTGGCACGGGTTATTCGTCCTTGACGTACCTGCGCCGCCTGCGGGTCCACGTGCTCAAGATTGATCAGAGTTTTGTGCGCGATATGCTCGACGACGCCGATGACCTGGCGATTCTGCAAGGTGTCATTGGTCTGGCCAATTCGTTCAGACGCTCGGTGATTGCCGAGGGTGTCGAGACAATAGAACACGGCAGCCTTTTGCTACAACTGGGATGTGAGGCGGCACAGGGATATGGTATTGCCAAACCCATGCCAGCGGTGCAGTTGCCAGACTGGGTGGCCAACTGGCAACCCGATGCAGCCTGGCGAATACAGCGGCCCATTCCGTCAGAGCAGATACCATTGCTGTACGCCCGCATTGAGCACCGGGCCTGGATAGCGGGTATCAAGAGCTATGTCCTGGGTGAGCAGGCATCGCACCCCGCGCTTGACGCCAAGCAATGCAATTTTGGCCAGTGGCTGCAGGGTGATGTTTACCAGAATGGTGTGCAGGCCGCCTCACGCACCCTTTTGCACCTGCATGAACAGGCGCATACGCTGGGCAGTGAAATCGTGGCCCTGCAACGTCAAGGCAAGAATGCCCAAGCCCTGAGCAGGTTGCCTGAGCTGGATCAGATGCGTGATCAACTGCTGGCACAGTTTGACCTGCAGTTCAAGCGCAGGCCAGGTGACGCCGACGAGTATTTATCTCAGACAAGAGGCTCGGACTACAAATCTGCCACCGGTTGCATCTGATACACCCAGACAGGTCTGCCATCCGGTGCCTGCAAGCAGACATGTAATGGCAGGTCGGCCGCCTCAAACTCCAGACTCACCAGCCAGGCGCCAGGCTTGAGCTCTGCACGGGCTTTGACCGCGGCCCGGGGCATACTTTCCGGCCGTTGAAACAGGTAAACCAGGTCGTAGCCGGACCAGTTGACTCGCCAGATATCACCCTGGCGGACCTGCGCCCATGGGCAGCGCAGGGCACACAATGCGCACAGCGGCCAACTCCACTCCAGCCCATGCAGCTGCGCATGCGGATAGGCGCTGTGCAGCGCGATCAGACCATCACCCAAGCCGCAGCCAGCATCCAAAACAAGAGCATTAACCTTTACTCGGAATTGGGCTGGGAGCCTATTTAATGCATTTTTTGGGGTGGGAAACAAGGGGGCATCTCGCCAGGCATTGAGCGGATAGATCAGCAGCAGAAGCAGCAATGGCAACAACCAGGCCCAGGAAGGCAAGGCCAAAATGCCGGTCACGGCCAGAGACAACGGAAAACCCAGCGCGATGATCAGACGGCGCCACCAGCTGTCACCCAGCAAACTGGCCACCACACCCAGGCCGCACGCCAGGCCCAAACCCAACCAGTGCCCGCCGCCCTGCTGCAGGGTCAACCTGAACACAGCCCACGCAGCAACCCAGACCAGCACGGCCGGCAAGGGCCAGCGCAGACGACTCAGCATCGGCCTGGCACTATGGGCAAGCCCAGATCACCATTTGACCCGTACGCTGTAATCGAGCACGGTTTTTCCGCCCGCGGGAATCTCGACATTCCAGACGTTGACCCGGGCGGACTCCTTGCTGCCCCGGATGGACTCCTGGACGATTTCCCAGTCACCGGGCATCGGCTCGACCACACGCACCGTCACCGCTTCTTCCTTGGCGTTGCGCAACTCGACCCGGAAAGCTGTTTCAACCAGGCTGTCAGCCAGCTTCCTGTAGCTGGTCTGCTTGCGATCTGCAGTGATGTCAAAAGCTTCCCCAAGTTTGAGCCGAACGACCTCGTTCTTGGCGGTGTGGCTGATTCGGTCTTCACCGACAAACTGGGCGGCACCCTTGCTGTCTTTGGCATACACCCGCACCACACCCGAAGGCAGCGGCTTGCCAAGTTGTGCACCCTTGTTGTCAAAACTGATGAACACTTGGGGTTTGAGCTTCTGACCCAGTTCGCCATAACGGTCACGGTAATAGTATTCGCCACCGGGCAAGACGTACTCCCGCTTGACGGCAATGTCGCTGGCCGATAACAAAGCCAGTTGTTTGGTCTGATTTTCTGCCACCGACGTCGGGCGCTCAAAGCTGTAAAGATGGTAATCCATCAGTGACTCCTGCGCGACTGAATCGGCCACCTTGGCGCGTGGTGCCGGGGCCGACATCGCAGCCATCATGACTTGAGGCGGGCGCACCCGGTTGACGTTGCCCGCTACCAGCTGCAGGGTGGCATCCGTGTAGGCACTGCCACTGTTGTTGGTCAGCGTGACCCATCCGGACAGGTTCATCTGTTTGCCATCGGCCGAGAGATTGCTCACGTAGTCTGCGCGCCAGGACAATCCACCGGTAAGATACGACAGTTCGACCGATTGTTCACCACCAGCTGCTTCAAGCAGAACCGACAATGTTGGCCGATCGCGCAGGTTAGGTGGCACACTGTCAAATACGATGCGACCGGGCACTCCCGCCTCGATTCGGTTGGCAAATCGCAGTACGGTGCCCCCGTTGGTGGCCAGTACAGTGGCTTTTTCACTGGTTTCGGCACCTGTGGTCGGATGGGTGCGTATCACGGTCACCTCATGGCCGACGTATTTTTCCAGCAGCTTGGCTGGCGTCAGCAGGTCAAAGTCAAAGTTCTGCTCAACCAGAGTGATCGGTGAGCCGCTGACTGCGCGCAGCAGAGCTGTCTCGGGTCGCATCTTTGCCGACACTTCACGCAGACTAAGCCAGGACGGCCCGGCAGGCAGATTGATTTTGCGCTGTTCCTTGACCAGTGCAAGGTCGTCGTTGTAGACCGTGATGGCCATGCCCTGGCGCTGCGCCGCACCCGACACCAGGGTGGGCGGTACCTGGGCCATGGCCACGCCGCTGAGCGCCACCGCCGATACCAGACCGTAAAAGTGTTTCATGGTTTGCCTTTGCCTTTGGATATTGCGTTATGGAAAACCGGCATTGACCGGTTCTGTCGATTCAGTTACTGGTGCGCCGCAGCTTGTCGATGAGCCCATTGAGTTCGTCAAGTGAACCAAAGCCGATGCTGAGTTCACCCACATCTTCCAGACGACCTGCGCGCTTGACACGTTTCTTGACCCGAACCTCCACCGTGGCGGTCAGCAGATCCGACAGTTCATCCTCGACTCGTTTGAGGTCACGGGATTTCTCTTTCTTGGGCTTGGTCGCCACCAGCGAAAACTCGGCACCGAGTTTTTTGACCAGCCGCTCGGCTTCACGTACCGACATTTTTTTGGCAGCAATCTGATTGGCAGCGGTGATCTGCGTGGCTTTGTCCAGTGCCAGCAAGGCGCGGGCATGCCCCATGTCAATATCACCTGCCATCAGCATGGTCTGCACTGGCTCGGCCAGGTTGAGCAGGCGCAGCAGGTTGCTGGCAGCACTGCGACTGCGACCCACTGCTTGTGCCGCGGTTTCATGCGTCAGACCAAAGTCCCTGATCAGGCGCTGCAGTCCCTGTGCTTCTTCCAGAGGGTTCAGATCCTCTCGCTGGATGTTTTCGATCAGCGCCATGGCCGCAGCAGATTCGTCAGGTACTTCACGTACCAGTACCGGTGCGCTGTCGAGCCCGGCCAGCTTCGCTGCACGGAAACGCCTCTCCCCCGCAATAATTTCGTACAGCGCCCGCACCGCGCCGCCATTCAGTGCCTCGGGGTTCAACTGGGCACGTTTAAGCTCGGCGTCTGCATCACTGAGGCGACGCACAAGAATCGGCTGCATGATGCCCTGCACCTTGATGGACTCGGCCAGTTCGTACAGAGCACCTTCATCCATTCGGGTTCGCGGCTGGTACTGGCCAGGCACCATGTCCGACAACAACAATGTCGAGGGCGCAGCACTGCCGCCAGCGCCATCATCGCCGCCTGTTGCTGAATTCGAGTCATCGACGCTGGGGCCAAGCAAGGCTTCGAGTCCGCGCCCCAGACCTTTTGGTTTTTTTGTTGCCATTTTTCGTCCTTAAAGAGTGATCAATGCCTGAAGCAGGGCCTGCCCTTGTGGCCAGTCACCCAGACCCGAGTCTGCGTTGATGTGGCCCAGAGCTCCCAGATTGACCAGCTCGGCGCCCCATGCGTTGGCGAACTCGCAGGCGCGCTCAAAGCTGCAATACGGATCGTTGGTGCTGGCCACCAGGCAGCTTCTGAAAGGCAGCGACTGCAGCACTGGCGGTGACCAGCTTGCCAGCATGGAGCGTAACTCTTCACGCTGCGCATCACCCGGTGCCACCAGCAAAGCCGCCTTGACCCGCGTGCTGTGACGCGAATGCGCCGCCCAAGCGGCAACCAGCTGGCAGCCCAGACTGTGCGCGACCAGCACCACCGGAGCGTCTACCGATAGCACCACGTCTTCGAGTCGAGCAACCCAGTCGCCACGCAGCGGACGCATCCAGTCATGCTGCTCTACCCAGGTGTAGCCAAACTTCTGCTGCCACAGGCTTTGCCAATGGGTCGGGCCTGAATTCTGCCAACCAGGCAGAATGAGAATTTGTGCGGCATTCATGACTTTGAACTCTACAGCGTGTTACACCGTTCCAATAATGACTGAAGCTCAGCTGACTCACATCTTTTTGACACGTTCAACCATCTCTTGTGCGAACGCCACAAAGGCTTGTGCACCTTTGCTTGAGGGGTCAAACACCACGCCTGGCAAACCGTAACTGGGGGCCTCGGCCAGCCTCACATTGCGGGGAATAACCGTGTCAAACAATTGGCCTTTGGCACGGTAACGGGCATCAAGCTCCTGACTGACCTGCTGCTGCAGGGTAATGCGCGGGTCGAACATCACGCGCAGCAAGCCAATGATCTTGAGCTCACGGTTCAAATTGGCATGGACCTGCTTGATGGTATTGACCAGATCAGCCAGCCCTTCGAGCGCGAAATACTCACACTGCATCGGCACAATCACCCC
This sequence comes from Rhodoferax sp., assembly GCA_018061265.1. GTDB lineage: Bacteria > Pseudomonadota > Gammaproteobacteria > Burkholderiales > Burkholderiaceae_C > Rhodoferax. The sequence continues at coordinate 7,902 of JAGOUM010000060.1, forward strand.
GTGCGCACAGCACAGTCCATTGAGGGTGAGCAAGGACAAACTCGGCGGGCAGTCAATCAGCACAAAATCGTAATCATCAGCCACCGTGGCGAGCGCTGATTTGAGCCGCTTCTCACGCCGCTCAAGGCTGACCATTTCGACCTCGGCACCGGCGAGTTCACGGTTGGCTCCAAGGATGTCGTAGGCGCACTGCGCCTCCTGTAACTTGCCACTTTGGACACACGCCTCTTTCACCGAGGCCGACTCCAGCAGTACGTCGTAGACGCTGAGCTCAAGCTGGCGTTTGTCGATACCTGAGCCCATGGTGGCATTGCCCTGCGGGTCCAGATCAACCATCAACACGCGTTGCCCGACTTTTGCCAGACCAGCGGCGAGGTTGACCGTCGTGGTGGTTTTGCCGACACCACCTTTTTGGTTGGCAATGCAAAAAATTTTGGCCATGGCGTCAATCAGTGAAAAATGGGGATCGCAAAATCTTTTGCGCAGTGTCTGATTGTTTCACGTGAAACAGCACCGCCTCAACGCGAAACAGCCAGTTTGATTCCAAAGCCGACCAGAAAAAGCCCGGCCACCTTTTCCAGTACACGCGAAATCGTCGGATTGGCCCGTACCCGTTCAGCCAGAAAGTGCGTCAGCAGAACCGCCCCCAAGCCATACAGAAAAGTCAGCACCGCAATCGTCGTGGCCATCAATGCATAGGTGATGAGTCCACGTTGCTGGGCCGGGTCCACGAATAGCGGGAAGAATGCCATATAAAACAGGATGGCTTTGGGATTGAGCAAGGTAATCATCAACGCCTGACGCATGAAATGGTGCGGTTTGATGTTGAGAACCGGAGCCGCACCCGGTTTGGCCAGCAACATCTGCACGCCCAGCCAGGCCAGGTAAGCGGCCCCAAACCACTGCACCGCGTTGAACGCATCAGGGTAAGCCGTCAGCAACGCAGCCACCCCCGCAACCGCCGACCACATCAGTACCTGGTCACCAAAAATGACCCCGAAGGTTGCCGCCAGACCACCCCTGATGCCGCCCTTGCTGGTTGATGTGATCAGGGCTAGATTGCCTGGCCCGGGAATTGCCAGAAAAATAATCACGGTGACAACAAAAGTACCAAAGTCGGTGACGCCAAGCATGGTGTTTCCAGGTAAAACGAAGATGAGATGACCGCGCGAGTTTACGCGAGCGCTGCAAACTCACCACTATCAGCCGCGCAGCAACAAGCCTCTTAATCCGCGCCACGAAAAGAGGGAGTCAGGCTGGCGTCGCTCGGCCAGTATGTCTGCCAAGGCCCGGATAATGCGGGGACTGTTTTGCGCTCGCCAGATCACCAGGTTGAGCAGCCATGGATGCTGGTTGAAGCTTGCAGCCTTGCGATACATCCGGAACTGGGGCAAAAGTGCAGTCAATCGCGCCGAGTGACTCTTGCGCACGGCCGTGTCCTCAACGTCACTGGTTTGGCCATTCCACTGGACGTGCTCCAACAGCACTTCGGCACAGGCGATGCCGGTTTCAAGGGACTTTCCAATGCCCTCACCACTGAACGCGTAGGTTGCACCTGCGGCATCACCTGCCAATAACAAGCCATCCCTGCTCCACTGAGCACCCTCAAGGTCGCAGCGCAAGGGTGCCCCGGCGGGTTGACCCACCACTTCACCTTCTTCAACCAGTCGCTTCGCCACTGGATCTACGCGCTGAAAATCGGCAAACATGGCGCGCAGATTCTTGCGCTCGGTAGGCCCTGCTCTGCCATTGACTGCAGGAGCTGCCGCAGGAAAGGTCCCGATACCGATATTAAAAATATGATCCGGGCCTGGAAAAACCCAACCGTAGCCACCCTTCAATTCCGAGTGCCAGGTAAAACGCATGCCCGGCACCACCTGGGCCAGGCCGGGGTGACGCACATAGGCGCGCATGGCCATACTGGATGCGCCCCGACGCTGGCACATGCCAAGCAGCTCGAGGTTGTCGGCCGCAGCACCGGTTGCCAAGATGATCCAGCGTGCCTGAATATCTCGGGCGTTTTCGTCCGCCACCAGTGTTGCACCAGTGATCCGCCCGCTCGCTGAAATCAGTGGTGCCACAAAACGCGCAGGGGCGACCATGGTTGAACCTGCTTGCACTGCTGCGCGGCACAAGATGGCGTCGAGCTTGCGCCGGGGAATCACTGCCAGTTCACCCGGTACATCGATGTAGCGGCCACTTGGGGCCACACACCTCGCCGCTTGCACAACATGTGCTGCGGACAGCACTTCGTCAAGTACACCCAGACGCCGCAATGCCGCATGGGTATCGGGCACCAGACCATCCCCACAGGTCTTGTCACGCGGGAACGTTCGCGCGTCCGCCTGCACCACATGTAAACCTGCCTGTGCCAGCACTTTGGCACAGGCGCTGCCAGCCGGGCCACATCCAATGACCAGCACATCGCAGTTCACAGGCAGCTTGTCCAGCGACTGGTTCCAATCGCATCGCCCATCCATCTCGATTTGCTCTGGTGAGCTCATTGCACCTGTACCTGGCGCATCCACACCAGACAGCGGGCTGCGTCAAGACTTGGGACGAAGAGTTGTTCCACGTGAAACACGTGCACAGACTGCGGCAGTGCGGCGATCTCGTCGCCCGGAAGTTTGCCTTTCATGGCCATCCAGATGCCATGCGGAGCCAGCGCCGTGGACGACCAGGTCGTGAAATCAACGAGCGAAGCAAAGGCTCTGGAGCTGACGATGTCGTAGTGTTCTGTGATTTGCTCAACACGTGAATGGATGCCTCGCAGATTGCGCAAAGGCAGAGTTGCTGCGACCTGCTGGATAAACGCCACTTTTTTTGCGACAGTGTCGACACAATGCACCTGGATGTGCGGGCAACAAATGGCGATCACCACACCCGGCAAACCAGCGCCTGACCCAACATCGAGCAAATGCAAACCGCGTGCGCCGCCTTCAGTCGCTCTTTCCAATAGCGGGGTCGACTGCGCCTGCAGTGACCTGATCACCGCCAAGCTGTCGAGCAGGTGGTGTGTCAGCATCTCGTGCGGATCTCGTACGGCAGTCAGGTTATAGACTTTGGTCCACTTTTGAATCAGGCCCAGGAAATCCAGCAAACTGGCGACTTGTGCGTCGCTAAGGCTCAGGCCAATCGCACTCAGGCCAATTCGCAGTTTTTGCTCCAGATCGTCGCTCACAACGACCCCGCTCCTGCCTCATTCACAAAGCCTTTGAGTTTGGATTTTTTGAGATGGATCAGCAGCAACGAGATGGTTGCAGGCGTGATGCCAGACAACCGCGACGCCTGTCCCAATGTCTCTGGTTTATGGCGGTTAAGGCGTTGTCGCGCCTCAAAACTCAATGCACTGACCTGCATGTAGTCCAGGTCCTGCGGCAACTTGAGGTTTTCATAGTGTGCCGCGCGACCGACATCGCTCTTTTGTCGATCAATATATCCCGAATACTTGGCGGAAATTTCCACCTGCTCGATAACCGACAAGGCCAGCGCATCCGTCTCTGACAAACCGGCTGTTTCACGTGAAACAAAGGGTGGCAACTCTGGCACGGCGTATTTGCCATCGCTGAGCGACATCAGGTCTGCATAACTCACATCAGGACGACGCAGCAGGTCCGCCAGGTTGTATTCATGCTCAATGGCCTTGCCCAGTACCCGTTCGGACTCAGCCGCTTCAAGGTTTTTTGGACTTACCCAAATTGACCGCAAGCGCTCTGTTTCACGTGAAACAGCATCACGTTTGCGATTGAAGGCATCCCAACGGACATCGTCCACCAGTCCCAACTGCCGCCCTGCGTCGGTCAAGCGGGCATCGGCATTGTCTTCACGCAACTGCAGGCGAAATTCTGCACGACTGGTAAACATGCGGTAGGGTTCGGTCACGCCTTTGGTAATGAGGTCATCCACCATCACACCCAGATAGGCTTGTTCCCGACCCGGCAACCAGGCGTCAGCGCCGTGGCTGATACACCCAGCCACACTGCAGGCCGACAAACCGTCACTGAGGGCGCGTGCCTGCAAGGCCGCGTTGATGCCGGCAAACAGGCCCTGGGCAGCAGCCTCCTCATAACCCGTTGTGCCATTGATCTGGCCCGCGAAAAACAGACCGCCCAGTGCTCGCGTCTCAAAATTGCTGCGCAGTTGCTGCGGATCAAAGTAGTCGTATTCAATGGCATAACCTGGACGCAGCAAATGCGCATCTTCCAGTCCGACCATGCTTCGCACCAGGTCAAGCTGAATATCAAAAGGCAGGCTGGTGCTGATCCCGTTGGGGTAATACTCGTGAGTGCTCAGGCCCTCGGGTTCGAGAAAAATCTGGTGACTTTCCTTGTCAGCAAACCGGTTGATCTTGTCTTCGACACTGGGACAGTAGCGTGGCCCAATACCTTCAATCTTGCCGGTGAACATCGGACTGCGATCAAAGCCGCTGCGGATGATGTCGTGGGTGCGCTCATTGGTGTGTGTAATCCAGCATGACATCTGCAAGGGATGCTGTTCGGGTCGCCCCAAAAAGCTGAACACCGGCATGCCCGGACCACCTGCAATACCCCCGGGCTGCCCACCTGCGGCCTGCAGCCCCGAGCCCGATACCCCGTCACCCAGTTGCTCCTGGCACCTGCTGAAATTGATACTGCGACCATCGATGCGTGGAGGTGTGCCGGTCTTGAGGCGAGCCTGGGGCAGCTTGAGCTCTTTGAGCCGGGCACTCAGACTTAACGCCGGCGGGTCACCGGCACGTCCGGCCGGGTAATTGGCGAGACCGACATGCACCTTGCCGTCAAGAAACGTCCCGGCAGTCAGTACCACCGTGCTGCCCGAGAACCGGATACCGAGTTGTGTCACTGCGCCCACCACCCGATCGCCCTGCAGCATCAGGTCGTCCACCGCTTGCTGAAACAGCCAGAGATTGGCCTGATTTTCCAGCCGCCTGCGAATGGCGGCCTTGTACAGAATGCGGTCAGCCTGCGCCCGGGTGGCGCGCACCGCAGGGCCCTTGCTGGCGTTAAGGATGCGAAACTGTACGCCGCCTTCGTCAGTCGCCATTGCCATGGCACCACCCAGTGCATCCACCTCCCTGACCAGATGTCCCTTGCCAATACCACCGATGGAGGGATTGCAGCTCATCTGTCCCAGAGTCTCAATATTGTGGGTGAGCAGCAGGGTCTTGCAACCCATTCGGGCAGCCGCCAGAGCCGCCTCGGTGCCGGCATGGCCGCCGCCGACAACGATCACGTCAAAGTGTTGGGGGTAAAGCATGCGCCAATTTTACCGACGACCCCCAAAACCATCGCGGCGACTACAGCTTGTCGCCGCGATGGATCGTGTTCGCAGGCACAATGTCACTCTGCAGTTTTGAATCACCCTTACCAACAGGACAAGACCATGGCACCCGGAAAAATACTCGTCGCCCAAGGTGGCGGACCCACCGCTGTTATCAACCAGTCACTCGTCGGCGTCGCACTTGAAGCACGCCGCTTTGCCCAGATTGGCCACATCTACGGCGCACTCAACGGTGTGCGTGGCATTGTGGACGAGCGCTTTGTGGACCTCACCCAGGAAACCAGCCACAATCTGGAGTTGGTGGCCAATACCCCTTCAAGCGCTTTGGGCTCCACCCGAGACAAACCTGACGCAGCGTACTGCCACGAGATTTTCAAGGTGCTGCAGGCACATCAGATTGGTCACTTCTTTTATATTGGTGGCAACGACTCAAGCGACACGGTGCGCATCGTCAGCGAAGAGGCCCAGGCCGCCAACTACCCTCTGCGCTCCATCCACATTCCAAAAACCATCGACAACGACCTGGTTGGCAGTGACCACACGCCAGGCTTTCCATCGGCAGCCCGATTTGTGGCACAGGCGTTCGCCGGCGCCAATCTCGACAATGCCGCCCTGCCTGGTGTATACGTGTGTGTGGTGATGGGTCGCCACGCCGGCTTTCTGACAGCCGCCTCGGCCCTGGGAAAGAAATTCCCGGACGATGGTCCACATCTGATCTACATGCCTGAGCGCACCTTTGTCCTCGACAAGTTTCTGGCCGATGTCAAGGCCACGTATGAGCGTCATGGGCGATGTGTGATCGCAGTGTCTGAAGGCATTCACGACGAGTCGGGCGCACCGATTGCCGCACTGCTGGCCAAAGACCTGGAGCACGACGCCCACGGCAACGTGCAACTCTCAGGCAGCGGTGCACTTGCCGATTTGTTGTGTGAAGAGATCAAGACCAAGCTCAAGATCAAACGGGTGCGTGGTGACACCTTGGGCTACATGCAGCGCTCGTTCATCGGCTGCGTGTCCGACGTTGATCAGCGTGAGGCCCGCGAGGTGGGTGAAAAAGCCGTGCAGTTTGCCATGTGGGGCGGGCAGGATGGTTCCGTTGCCATCAAGCGAACCGGGTTTTACTCGGTTGACTACGAGTTGCTGCCTCTGACAGCCGTCGCGGGAAAAACCCGCACGATGGAGGATCAATTCATCTCGGCCAACGGGACCGATGTCACCGACGCATTCCGGCTCTACCTGCGTCCCTTGCTGGGTTCAGGCATGCCCGACGCCTTCCGGCTGCGGCACAACCCGGTCGCCAAGGTTTTAAACAAGTAAATTGGCCTCCAGCCCATATTTGACGGATTCTCTCAGCTATTGTTTTTTAATATTTTTGCCATGAAACTTCTGATCTTTGCCGGTAGTACCCGACAGCAGTCCTACAACCGCAAACTTGCACAGGCAGCCAGCTCAATGGCCAGCAGGCTCGGTGCGGAGGTCACCCTGCTCGAGCTGGGCAGTCTGGACATTCCCCTCTACAACGCCGATCTGGAGGCGCAAGGTACACCTGCTGATGTCATGCGGCTCAAGCAATTGCTGTGGGAACACCCGGCTTGGCTCATTTGTTCACCGGAATACAACGCTGGCGTCACCGCCCTGCTGAAAAACACCATTGATTGGGCGTCCAGCCCGGTCAAGGGTGACCCCGACTGGTCTGACGGACTCAAGTCGTTTTCGGGCAAGGTCGTCGGCCTGTTATCGGCCTCACCAGGCACGCTGGGTGGCCTGCGCTCGTTATTGAGCCTGTCACCATTGCTGTTGAACCTGCAATGCTGGGTGGCACCTCGCCAGTTTGCAGTCGGCAATGCCGCTCAGGCGTTTGATGGTACCGGTCAACTGATCCAGCCGCAGCAGCGTCATGGGGTACAAGCCGTCGTTGAACAGGTCTTATGGGCTGCCAGCAAACTGGCTCCATCCAATTAGTTATTATTTTTATAGCATTGTTTATTTGCCAAGAATACGCTGGGAGTAGTTTTAGACACAAAAGAGCAAATGCCGGGGTAGAGCCAATCGCTTTTCCGCACAATCAATCTGCCTTAGCCCAAGCCGATTAAACTCAAGCATCTGGCACAAACCATGCATGCATTTTTGTGCCGTTGACTCTTTCTCAAGGAAAACTGAAACGTGAAGCTTTATTACTCTGCGGGTGCCTGCTCTCTGGCACCTCATATCGTCCTGAAAGAGTCCGGGTTGAGTTTTGAGGCCATATCGGCCCCCACCAAGACCCACAAACTGGCGGATGGGACGGACTACTACACCATTAACCCGCTGGGTTATGTCCCGCTGCTGGTGCTCGATGATGGCAAGCAGCTGCATGAGTGCGCAGTGATCATGCAGTACCTGGCAGATCAAGTGCCAGACAAACAGCTGGCACCCGCCAACGGAAGCTTTGAGCGCTACAAGTTGCAAGAATGGTTGAACTTCATCGCCACCGAGTTGCACAAGGGTTTTTCACCTCTGTTTACACCGGGTATGCCCGACGAGGCCAAGGCTTTGGTCAAGACACGCCTCTTGGGTCGCCTGCAGTGGGTGGACGGTGAACTCAAGGACAAGTCTTTTTTAACCGGCGACACCTTCACCGTGGCGGACGCTTATTTGTTTGTCGTCAGCAGCTGGGGCAAACATGTCGGTGTGGACATTTCCGCACTCAACGCCCTGTCGGCTTTTGCTGCGCGTGTTGCGGCACGCTCGGCGGTTCAGGATACTTTGCGCGCAGAAGGTCTGCTCAAATAACTGTGCGTGTGCCCTGTGGCACACCCCCACCAAGGTCAGTCCATGCTTTTTGAGAAAACCAGCGTTGCAGCACGAGAAACCCGCCGCGTCGCCGCCACCGCCGCCCATTGCCCACCCGTCGTGGTGCCGGAATATCTGGAAAAGACCTATTGGTGGGCCTACACCCACCCCAATGCCGTTCGGGTGTTTGAGCGCCAATGGCTGGTCAACCTGATTTTGTGGGGCAACTTTTCGCGACTGCGTGATCTGGCACTGGATGAAATGGGGACAAGTATCAACGGCCAGGTGCTGCAAGTCGCCTGTGTTTATGGCAATCTGACCGAGCACATTGTGCAGCGCCTGGGACCCAAGGCCCATCTCAATGTGGTGGATGTGGCACCTGTGCAGATCAAGAATCTGCACCAAAAGCTCTCCGACAAACGCCAGGTGAGCATCCTGCAACAAGACGCCTCACACCTGTCGTTTGACAATGCAAGCCAGGACGCGGTGCTGGTATTCTTCCTGTTGCATGAGATGCCGCTTGATGTGCGGCGCAAAACCATCTCCGAGGCGCTGCGGGTGACCAAGCCCGGTGGCAAACTTATTTTTGTGGATTACCACAAGCCTGTGGCCAGCAGCCCATTTCGTTACCTCATGGTGCCGATCCTCAGCACACTTGAGCCGTTTGCAATGGATTTGTGGAATCACAGTATCACTGACTGGCTGCCCACTGACGCCAACTTCAGTCACATGGACCACCAGACTTACTTTGGTGGTCTCTACCAAAAACTCGTCATCACGCGTTAGGTGCGGCGCCCGCAAGGGCTCAGTTCACCAAGGCAGGGTGCTCTTCATAAGATAATCCGCCACTGTCTGCCTATTAACAATTGCTGTTTTGAACACCTCCCCGTCATTGACGCTCTCCAAACTTGGCTGCATCAAGGGCGGGCGACAGCTATTCAAGGATGTTGACTGTAGCTTGCACGCCGGACATTGGCTCTACGTGGCAGGTGCCAACGGCGTCGGCAAGACCAGTTTGCTGCGCTTGCTCTGCGGCCTGGCACCCATCGAGGCTGGCGACATTTTCTGGAATCAGCAATCCATCCAATCCCAGCGCGAGACCTACCGGCAAGACCTCTGTTACCTAGGACACCTTAACGCGTTGCAAGAGTCCATGAGTGTGCAGGAAAACCTGCTTTTCACCAGCGCGCTGGGTGGTGTGGCCATCGATCAACAGCAGATACTCGAGGTGCTTGCCCGCTTTGGCTTGCGCGGGCGCTCCCAGCAACTGGTGCGCCACCTGTCTCAAGGTCAAAAGCGACGAGTTGCACTGTCGCGGCTGGTACTCAGCCAGGCCCGCCTTTGGGTGCTTGATGAGCCTTATGTGGCCATGGACGAAGGTGGCATCCGCATGCTGGCCGAGCTGATCTCCAGCCACCTCGACGGTGGCGGCCTGGTGGTGTTGACCAGTCACCAAAAGGTGGCCGTAGGCAAGCACACCGCACAAATGCTTGAACTCAAAGCCGCATGAACAAGTCATTGAAAGTCATCGGTCTGGCCGAGGTCATGCTGGCAGTGCTCAAGCGGGAAATCGCACTGGGTATGCGGCAAAAGGGAGAGGTATTGACCCCGCTGGTTTTCTTCATGGTAGTCACCAGCCTGTTTCCTCTGGGTGTGGGTGCGGAGTCCAATCTGCTGCTGCGAATGGCCCCAGGCGTTCTGTGGGTCAGCGCCCTTTTGGCTGCCATGCTCAGTCTGCAGCGCATGTTTGCCACTGACTATGCAGATGGATCGCTGGAGCAAATGGTGCTGTCGCCAACTCCGCTGGGCCTGCTGGTGCTGGCCAAGGCCCTGGCACATTTTGTTGTTTCCGGGTTGCCGCTGGTGGCCATTGCGCCGGTGTTGGGCCTGCAATTTGGCCTCGATACTCGCGCCCTGGGCATTCTGATGCTGACGCTGCTGCTGGGCGCACCGACGTTAAGTCTGATTGGCAGCATCGGTGCGGCGCTGACATTGGGCGTACGCGGAGCGGGGGTATTACTTTCCTTACTGATCCTGCCCCTATATATTCCGGTGTTGATTTTTGGTGCCGGCGCCGTCGAAGCGGATGCTGCCGGCCTGGGCTTTGGTGGTCACCTGTCGCTGCTCAGTGCCCTGTTGGTACTCTCGCTGTTTTTCTCGCCCTTTGCCACTGCGGCCGCTTTGAGGATTTCCCTGGAATGAAAAAACGTGTGATTCACTGGTTCAAGTTTGCCTCACCGCAAAACTTTTATGAGCTGGCCGGCAAGCTTTGGCCATGGTTTGCTGCCCTGGCCACGCTACTGATGATCGTCGGACTGTGGATCGGCTTCTTTGTGGCGCCGGTTGACGCCCAGCAAGGACAGGGCTATCGCATCATTTTTGTGCATGTTCCGGCCTCGCAGATGGCGATGTTCATCTACCTGGTGATGGCCGCCTGGGCTGGTGTCGGCTTGATGTTCAACACCCGCCTGTCGGGCATGATGGCGCAAGCGCTGGCACCCACTGGTGCGCTGTTTGCATTTCTTTCTCTGCTGACCGGTGCCCTTTGGGGGAAACCGATGTGGGGCGCCTGGTGGGTGTGGGACGCGCGACTGACCTCCACCTTGATCCTGCTGTTTCTTTACCTGGGCTTTATGGCACTGCAGGCCAGCATCGATGACCCACGCCGGGCCGACAAGGCGGGAGCCGTGCTGGCGCTGGTGGGTGCGGTGAACGTGCCCATCATTTATTTCTCGGTCAAATGGTGGAACACACTGCACCAGGGTGCTTCGGTCTCGCTCAAGGGTAGTTCCATGGCCAGCACCATGCTCACCGGAATGCTGGTGATGGTGGTGGCGTTCTGGATGTATGCCATTGCCATGGCGCTGGTCCGCGTACGCAACATCATTCTTGAGCGTGAACAACATACCGATTGGGTGAAACATGCAGTGGCATAGCGTTGGCGAGTTCTTTGAGATGGGCGGCTACGCGCTGTACGTTTGGGGCAGCTTTGGCGCAACGGCCGTGGTCATGGCCGCAGAGATCTGGCAGGTGCGTGCACGCCGCCGGGAAATTGTGCGAAACCTTTTGGAAGAAACCGGGTCAGAGCCGGACTCAACACTTACCTCATCATGAAATCTCGATACAAACGCGGTGCCATCATCGTTGGCGGAGTCGCCGCCGTCAGCCTGGCCGCATATTTTGTCCTGAACGCCTTTGAAAGCAATCTGGTTTTCTTTTTTACGCCGACCCAGATCGAAGCGGGCGAAGCACCCCAGGGGCGGACATTCCGGGTTGGCGGCATGGTCAAGGAAGGTTCACTCAAACGCGACAACATGACGGTGAACTTCATCGTGACCGACACGGCCAAGGATGTCAAAGTGTCTTACACCGGTATCCTGCCTGACCTGTTCAAGGAAGGCAAAGGCGTGGTGGCGCAAGGCAAGATCGATCAGACGGGTCACTTTACCGCCACCGAGGTACTCGCCAAGCATGACGAGAACTACATGCCGCCAGAAGCTCAGCACGCCATGGATCAGGCGCAGCTCGACAAAGCCGCCAAATCCCTCAAATAAGGACCTCTCCCATGATCCCTGAACTTGGCCATTTCGCATTGATTTTGTCCCTGCTGGTGGCATTGAGCCTGGGGGTGTTTGGCGTCGCCGGCGGACATTTGAACCGCACCGACTGGATGGCATTTGCCCGTCCGGGTGCGCAGGCGCTGTGGTTGTTGACGGCGATCTCATTTGCCTGCCTGACCTATGCGTTTTACACCAATGATTTTTCGGTGCAATACGTGGCACAAAATTCCAATAGCCAGTTGCCCATGCTGTACAAAATTTCTGCAGTGTGGGGTGGACATGAGGGCTCGCTGCTGCTGTGGATGTTGATGCTGGCCAGCTGGATGCTGGCGGTGAGCCTGTTCTCGCGCCAATTGCCCGATGCCATGGTGGCCCGGGTGCTGGGCATCTTGGGTCTGGTTTCCGTCGGCTTTCTGTTGTTTATGCTGCTAACGTCAAACCCGTTTGAGCGTCTGGCCGATATCCCGGAAGATGGTCGCAGCTTGAACCCGTTGCTACAGGATCCGGGCCTGGTATTTCACCCGCCCCTGTTGTACATGGGTTATGTCGGCATGGCGATCCCGTTTGCCTTTGCCATTGCCGCCTTGCTGAATGGTCGCCTCGATGCAGCCTGGGCGCGTTGGTCACGACCCTGGGCAACGGCGGCCTGGATATTTTTGACCCTGGGCATTGCCCTGGGATCCTGGTGGGCCTATTACGAGTTGGGTTGGGGTGGATGGTGGTTTTGGGACCCTGTGGAAAACGCCTCGTTTTTGCCATGGCTGATCAGCACCGCGCTGATTCACTCACTCGCTGTCACCGAAAAGCGGGGCCTGTTCCGTAACTGGACCATCATTCTGGCGATCACCTCGTTTTCATTGAGCCTGCTGGGTACGTTCCTGGTTCGCTCGGGTGTGCTGACATCGGTGCACGCCTTCGCAACCGACCCGCGCCGGGGTGTCTTCATCCTGATCTTTCTTGCCGTGGTGGTGGGTGGCTCACTGACCCTGTTTGCAGCGCGCGCCAGCAAGGTGCGTGCCGGTGGCAGTTTTGCGCTGATTTCTCGTGAAACTTTCCTGCTGGTCAACAATGTCTTGCTGACCACAGCGACCGCAAGCGTGCTATTGGGTACCCTTTACCCGCTCATCATTGACGCCCTGAACCTTGGCAAGCTGTCAGTGGGACCACCCTATTTCAATGCGGTGTTTGCACCCATCATGGTGCCTGTGCTGTTTTTTATGGTGATTGGCTCTTATGCCCGCTGGAAAAACGACACGCTGGCTGAAATCGGTAAACGACTGCGTCCTGTGGCTATTGTTTCGGTCCTGCTGGGCAGCACTTTGCCCCTGCTGGCCGGTCCGTGGTCTCCGATTGTCGCGATCGGATTGACGATGGCGATCTGGATTGTTCTGGGATCAGCGGCACAAATCGTGCGCCATCTTCGTGCCACGGGTCCGGGTCAAAGCACGCCCTTGTCATTCTGGGGCATGCATGTGGCCCACATCGGTATCGCGGTCTGTGTTATTGGCATCACTATGGTCAAAGGTTATGAGACCGAAAAAGACGTCCGCATGGGTCTGGGTGACACGGTGTCTGTCGGTGGGTACACCTTCCGGCTGACGGCCATCAATCAGGTCCCTGGCGCCAATTACAAAGCTGATGTTGGCACGGTCGAGTTGATCCAGGATGGCAAGGTTCTGAAAAATCTCTATCCTGAAAAGCGCGCCTATTTTTCGTCGTCCATGCCCATGACGGAGGCTGCCATCGATGCCGGTCTCACCCGTGACGTGTATGTCTCCCTGGGCGAGAAGCTTGATGACAGCGTCAATGCGGCCTGGGCGGTGAGGGTTTACCACAAACCCTTTGTTAACTGGATCTGGTTTGGCTGCCTGATCATGGCTTTGGGTGGCAGCATGGCGGCACTGGACAGAAGATATCGTCGCAAACTTGCTGAAAAGAAAATAAATCCTCATATAGTTGCAGGTGCCACAGTATGAAGATACATATTGGAGTGACTATCGGCACCGTTTTGGTTCTAACTGGCTTGATTGCAATTGTCTTTGCCTTCAACATGCAGGTATCCGTCGAAGGCTTTGGAATAGTCAATTTAAATTTACTCTCAAACCGTCAACTGATCCTAACGGCTGGGGGCATATTTTTTGTCTCTGGTGCTTTGGTGCTTGCAGTTACTATGCGTACCGAGAATGCAATAGGTAGTATTGTCGTAATTCCACTTGGCATATTTATTATTCTGGTCATTTTTCTGGCCATTGGTCTAACAAAGGACCCGCGTGAAATTCCCTCGCCGCTGATCGGAAAACCTGCGCCTGTCTTTACCGCGCCAATTCTGGATGGTGGTGACGCCCAGTTTTCTTCCAAGGACATGCTGGGCAAAGTCTGGTTGCTTAACACCTGGGCCTCCTGGTGTGTGGCATGCCGCCAGGAACATCCGCTGCTGGTGGAACTTGCCAAAACCAAGAGTTTTCCCATCATCGGACTGGACTACAAGGACAAGGACGCCGACGGCCTGAAATGGCTAAGCCGCTACGGTAATCCCTATGATGTCTCCATTGCCGACCGGGATGGCC
>JAGOUM010000061.1 GCA_018061265.1 Rhodoferax sp.
ACACTGGCGTACTCGGCGTCGGAATCGGCTTTGAGTAATTGCGGGTTGGCCAGCCAGTCCTGCATGGCTTTGATGCGGCGTTTGATGGTGCGAACATCGGAATAGCCATTGGCGATCATCCATTGCAGCATCACGATGTTGCTGTTGATGTACTCAATGATGGGCTCTTTGTTCAGATGCACAGTACAACCGGCGGCGCTGCGCTCCGCTGAGGCATCGCTGAGCTCAAAGGCCTGCTCAACCTTGAGGTCCGGCAAACCTTCAATTTCCAGGATGCGGCCAGAAAAGACGTTCTTCTTGCCCTGCTTGGCCACGGTCAGTTCGCCCGAGCGAATGGCATACAGCGGGATGGCATTGACCAGATCGCGCAGTGTGACACCAGGTTGCATTTGGCCCTTGAACCGCACCAGCACACTTTCAGGCATATCCAGCGGCATGACACCGGTGGCAGCACCAAACGCGACCAAACCAGAACCTGCCGGGAAACTGATACCAATCGGGAATCGGGTATGGCTGTCGCCACCGGTACCTACGGTGTCAGGCAACAACATCCGGTTAAGCCAGCTGTGAATGATGCCATCCCCCGGGCGCAATGGAATCCCACCCCGATTGCTGATGAATTCCGGCAACTCGTGGTGCATCTTCACATCCACAGGTTTCGGGTATGCCGCAGTGTGGCAGAACGATTGCATTACCAGGTCAGCGCTGAAGCCAAGGCAGGCCAGGTCTTTGAGTTCGTCACGCGTCATGGGGCCGGTCGTGTCCTGCGAGCCAACACTGGTCATCCTCGGTTCGCAATAGGTGCCGGGCAAAACGCCTTGGCCTTCTGGCAAACCGCAGGCACGACCCACCATTTTTTGTGCCAGCGTAAAGCCCTTGCCGGTCGCCTTTGGGTTTTGCGGCAGTCGGAACAAGGTGGAAACTGGCAAGCCAAGTGCCTCGCGCGCCTTGGCTGTCAGACCACGGCCAATGATCAGTGGAATGCGGCCGCCGGCACGCACCTCGTCCAGTAGGACCTCACTTTTAAGCGTGAATTCCGCAATAACCACCCCGCCCTTGAGTGCTTTTCCTTCATAAGGACGCAACTCAATTGTGTCGCCCATGGCCATCTGGCTGACGTCAAGTTCGATGGGCAATGCACCAGCGTCTTCCATGGTGTTGTAGAAAATCGGGGCAATTTTGGAGCCAAGGCAAACGCCACCAAAACGCTTGTTGGGCACAAATGGAATGTCTTCGCCAGTGAACCACAAGACGCTGTTGGTTGCCGACTTTCGGCTCGAACCAGTGCCCACCACGTCGCCCACATAGGCCACCAGATTGCCACGGGCGCGCAGGTCTTCAATAAACTTGACCGGACCGCGCTTGCCATCTTCTTCAGGGGTGATGCCATCACGCTTGTTCTTCAGCATGGCAAGGGCGTGTAGCGGAATGTCAGGGCGACTCCAGGCGTCAGGTGCCGGACTCAGATCGTCGGTATTGGTTTCTCCGGTCACCTTGAGGACAGTCAGCGTGATGCTCTGTGGTACCTCAGGCCGACTGGTGAACCACTCGGCATCGGCCCAACTTTGCAGTACGGCCTGGGCAAGCACATTGCCTTTGTCCGCCTTCTCCTTGACGTCATGAAACTGATCGAACATCAACAGGGTTTTCTTGAGGGCATCGGCCGCGACACCCGCCACAACAGCATCGTCGAGCAGATCGATCAGTGGCGTCAGGTTGTACCCACCGAGCATGGTTCCAAGCAGTTCGGTGGCCTTCTCACGGCTGATCAATGCACACTTCTCGGTTCCATGCGCCACTGCGGCCAGGTAGCTGGCCTTGACTTTTGCAGCATCGTCGACCCCGGCAGGGACGCGATGGGTGATCAAGTCCAATAAAAATGTCTCTTCCCCTTTTGGCGGGGCTTTCAACAGCTCGATCAGATCGGCGGTTTGCTGTGCCGATAAGGGCAAGGCGGGGATGCCTTGGGCAGCGCGTTCTGCAACGTGGGTACGATAGGCTTGCAACATAGGGTTCTCCTTTTCAATCAAAGATTAAATGCTCGGTCTGACGGGAATCTGAACTGGGTTTACTGTGCCGGCACCGACGAGGCAGCCGCTGGCGGCGCCGCAGGTTCAACGGGTACCAACGACTGGGGGATGGCTTCAACGATGGCCGGATTGCTGGCAACACTTGCGGTCGGTCTGGCTACAGGCTCGAGCAAGCTCGGTGGCGGGTCCTTCTCCATCGCCTTGGACACTGCCATTTGAGCGGGACTCATACACGCATCTGCCAAACGAACACCCGCCTTTTGGTTCATCAACATGGATTTGTTCGCCAACTGCAGCCACACTGCACCGGCTCGCTCATCCTGCAATCGCAGTGCTCCAGTGCTGGTGACCACCGGCACCATGCGAAATTTGAATTTTTTGCCTTGTACATTGAAATACCCAGGTTTGATCGGATCTGCCTTGATGCTCACCGCCACACCAAGTTCACACGCCACCTCGCCCACCTCGATCTGATGCGAAATTTCAAGCTCCTGCGGCGACAAAGCTGCCTCGGCAGCTACCACGCCGGCAGCCAATTGCCCAGCTTTACTTTTGAGTTCGGTACGGCTGGCACTGGGCTTGCTAGTCGCCTTTGCAACTGGTTTTTTTACCGTCTCTGCCGCCATTGCCAGCAGACTGGGGTTGACCAGACACCAAAGCAAACCAAACCATAGAAAATTCTTTGGCATGCAAGACCTCAAAAACGTTAAATAAAACATAGTGCTGCCCTCACCGGTATCAACCCGCGCACTATCAGCAGGCAAAAAAATGATGGGCTGGATCAGCCGGCAAAAGGCGTCCCGTCCGATTGGCGCGCTCCAGCAACTGCCAAAAATACCGATAACTCGCACGATCGTGCAGCATGCCCGAAAAAGAAATTGGTGCCCAATTCGCTGCCTTCGCAGCCAGGATGATCTCACCCGCCTTGGCAACCTCATCCCTATCAGGGGCAAATGCTGCCAGAATGGGACGAATCTGGTCCGGATGGATGCTCCACATGCGGGTGTAGCCCAAGGCCTGGCTAACCCAACGTGCAGCGGTTTGCACTGCCGACGGGTCTCTGAACTCGGTCACCACGCAGTGTGACGGCGTTTTGCCAGCTGCATGACATGCCGCAGCGATCGTCAACTTGGCCTGCAGAACCAATGGATGATGAAACTGATCCAACTTTGACAAAACACCATCCCCACCATAGGTCATGGCACTTTCAGGGATCGCACCACCATGTGCGGACACAAAATCCATCAGCCCAAAACTCAGCGACTGTACCCGGGGGTGCGACGCAATGGAGGCTGCCTGCTGCACGGCCGCAGGCGACTCTATCAGCGCGTGTACCGGCAACAGTGTAGGCATTGGGCTACCTTGACATGCTGTGTCAATCAGCGACACCGCGCGTTCAATGTCGTCCCGGGATTCAACCTTGGGCAGCATCACGTGGCAAAGTGCGCCTCCCACACGTCCAACAATTGTGGCAACGTCGTTCTCGAATGCCGGATGGTCAACCGGGTGTACCCGAACCGCGACCCGGAGCGGCGTTGGGTTTCCCCCATTGTTTATAGCACCCAGTGCTTCTCTCGCAAGGGCTGAAACCATAAAAGCATGGTCACTCTCGCCTCCGACCGGCGCGCCATCCTCACAATCGAGCGTCACATCAAACACACAGGCACCAAGCTCCTGAGCCAATTCTGCCTGCAGCGCCAAGCTTTTGCGCATCCGCGGCTCAACGCCACAATAATGATCACAGACCGGCAGCAATGGCGCCACTTTGGCACCCAGCAACACGTCACGCGGGTGGGTCACGAGCGAAGTGCCTGCTGGGCTTGACGTTTGTCGACGTTAAGGCTTACAGCAGATGCGCCACGCCTGCCTGTTCGTCTTGCAGTTCTTTCAAGGTCTTGTTGATGCACTCTTGGCTAAAAGCATCAATCGGCAGATCCTTAACCAGTTTGTACTCACCACCTTCACAGGTGACCGGGAAGCCAAACATCGTGTCATTTGGGATGCCATACTGCCCATCCGACGCAATGCCCATGGTGACCCACTTGCCATTCGTACCAAGCGCCCAATCACGCATATGGTCAATAGCAGCATTGGCCGCCGACGCGGCCGATGACACACCCCGCGCTGCGATGATGGCAGCACCTCGTTTACCGACGGTAGGCAGGAAAGTGTTGGCGTTCCAGTCATGATCATTGATCGTGTCTTTGACACTCTGGCCGTCAATCGTTGCAAAGCGGTAGTCAGCATACATTGATGGTGAATGGTTGCCCCAAACTGCCATTTGCTGAATATCAGCGACGGCCTTGCCTGTCTTGGCCGCCAATTGACTCAACGCACGATTGTGGTCCAGGCGCAGCATTGCAGTGAAGTTTTTGCGCGGCAAATCTGGTGCACTCTTCATCGCGATATAGGCGTTGGTGTTGGCAGGATTGCCGACGACGAGCACCTTGACATTCCGACTTGCCACGGCGTTGAGCGCCTTGCCTTGGGCGATAAAGATCTCTCCGTTGACGGCCAGAAGCTCAGCGCGCTCCATGCCTGGGCCACGCGGACGTGAACCGATCAGCAATGCATAGTCAACGTCCTTGAAGGCAGTCATCGGGTCACTATGGGCCTCCATACCCACGAGCAACGGGAAAGCGCAGTCCTGGAGCTCCATCATCACGCCTTGCAACGCTTGCTGCGCTTTTTCAACCGGCACTTCCAGCAGGCTGAGCACGACGGGCTGATCTTTACCGAGCATTTCACCAGAGGCAATGCGAAATAGGATCGCGTAGCCAATTTGGCCTGCTGCACCAGTCACTGCAACACGTACGGGTTTTTTGCTCATAATGAAACTCCAAAAATAGAAGAAAAATGTTGGGTGCGATGCGCATTGGACGGCCGGATGCCGGGTACCTCGCACATCCCGCAGTGTAGCGCCGAAAAATGGCATCGTCAACTTGTCTTATATCTTATATAAGATATGATTCGCAACAAAACAGAACCACCGAGTCAGGAGACAATTTTCATGCAAAGCTTGCCAGAATCCGCGTCTGTCCTTGCCTTGAATCCAGGCCAACCACCGTTGGACCTGGGCGCAACTCCCGCGTTCAGCCCTCTGTATCAACAAATCAAAGGGCTCATACTCAACAGCCTGCGCAGTGCAGAGTGGAAGCCGGGTGAAGCGATTCCGAGCGAAATGGAACTGGCCGCACGATACCGGGTCAGTCAGGGCACTGTTCGCAAGGCAATCGATGAGCTGGCCGCCGAAAATCTGCTGCTGCGGCGCCAAGGCAAGGGTACCTTTGTTGCGACACATGCCGAAAAGCAGGTGCAGTTCAGATTTCTTAAGCTCGTGCCAGACAGTGGAGCCCGTGGTAGTGAAGGCCCGGCGCAGCGGGATATTATCGAATGCCGGCGTACCCGTGCCAGTGCTGATATCGCCCGTGCACTGGCACTGCGTTCGGGAGACCCGGTCCTGCAGGTTCGTCGAGTGCTGAGTTTTGGCGCTGCACCAATCATTCTTGAAGATATCTGGTTGCCGGCTGCGCCGTTCAAAGGCTTGACTGCGGAACGTCTGGCCAACTACCAGGGTCCGATGTATGCTTTGTTTGAAACTGAATTCAATGTGCGCATGGTGCGCGCTGACGAGAAAATTCGCGCCATTCCAGCCACATCGGAACATCAGACCCTGCTCCGGATCGCAACCGGAACCCCGTTGCTGAGCGTCGAACGCACAGCGTTCACCTACCGCGATGAACCGATGGAGTTGCGCTATGGCTATTACCGGACCGACACCCATTACTACCACAATGCCCTCAATTGACAGGCCAAAGCGGCAAACGGACGTCAGCTTGGTGCAATGATTAGAGAAATGACTTGATTCAAGGCAAGACTGGGCAAGTTAGAGTTGGAAAATAAGGGTTTTCCCCGTTGAACGATGTTGCATTGCAATAGAATTTGAAGGTGACTGGTATTCACCGGCCACCTATAGCTTCATTTAAAACATAGAAAGCGCCATATGTCTGAAACAGCAGCGAGCCCAGCCAAGAAGCGGCCTGAATTTCGCAATATTGACTTTCCCAGCCTTGTCAGTTACCGATGGCCCCTGGCCTCATTGGCCTCAGGTATGCACCGCGTCAGTGGCGCCATCCTGTTTTTTCTCCTGCCATTCGTGGTCTGGATGTTTGATGCCTCGATCTCCTCAGAGATCTCCTACGGCAAATTCACCGCGGCCTTTGATAGCGGCATGCTGGGTATACCGGGCGTGCTGTGGAAATTGGTGGTTTTGGGGCTGATCTGGGCTGGACTGCACCATTTCATTGCCGGCATGCGCCACATGTGGATGGACACTCACCACCATCATGTGGGCAAGGATTTTGGTCGCCAGACCGCCGCAGTCGTGCTGGGCTTGACGCTCACACTCACTGTTGTGCTGGGCGCCAAGTTGTTTGGTCTTTACTGATTCAGGAGTCGAGCATGTCAGTCAATTATGGTTCCCACCGCACGGTGGTTGGTGCACATTACGGTATGCGCGATTGGTTGTCGCAGCGAGTGACTGCTGCCATCCTCGCGCTATTTACCGTGGTGGTGCTGGCACAGGTGATTTTCAGCAAAGGCCCCATCGGTTACGACCAGTGGGCCAGCATTTTTTCGCCGCAATGGATGAAGGTGCTCACCTTCGTCATGTTTGTCTCGCTGTTCTACCACGTGTGGGTCGGCATGCGCAACATCTTCATGGATTACGTCAAGCCTTATTCCTTTCGCTTTGTCATGCATGTGTTTGCCATCGTCTGGCTTACTGGCTGTACCGGCTGGGCGATCCAGGTGATCTGGCGCCTTTGATCCTATTGTTCGCTGCAATCAAAAAGCGGACTTGAGCCGTTTGACGACTGCCACATCCCAAAACGAAATTTCTTACCATCATGACTGCAACCTCCAAACTTACAACGCGAAAATTTGACGTCGTCATCGTCGGTGCCGGCGGTTCGGGTATGAGTGCCTCGCTGCGACTGTCCAATGCTGGACTCAATGTGGCGGTGTTGACCAAAGTGTTCCCGACCCGCTCACACACAGTGGCGGCACAAGGTGGCATTGGTGCCAGCTTGGGCAACATGGCGGAAGACAACTGGCACTATCACTTCTACGACACCATCAAAGGCTCTGACTGGTTGGGCGATCAGGATGCCATTGAGTTCATGTGCCGCGAAGCCAACCAGGTGGTGTACGAACTCGAGCATTTTGGTATGCCATTCGACCGAAATCCGGATGGCACCATTTACCAGCGCCCGTTTGGTGGTCACACTGCCAATTACGGTGAAAAACCTGTGCAGCGCGCCTGTGCTGCCGCTGACCGTACGGGGCATGCCATGCTGCACACCTTGTATCAACAAAACGTGAAGGCAAGGACCAACTTTTTTGTTGAATGGATGGCGCTTGACCTGATTCGCGACTCTGACGGCGACGTTGTGGGCGTCACCGCTCTGGAAATGGAGACGGGCGAGATTCACGTGTTGCGCGCCAAGACCGTATTGCTGGCGACTGGCGGGGCAGGCCGAATCTTTGCCGCCTCAACCAATGCGTTCATCAACACGGGTGACGGCTTGGGTATGGCTGCACGCGCGGACATTCCATTGCAGGACATGGAGTTCTGGCAATTCCATCCGACCGGCGTGGCCGGTGCCGGGGTTTTGCTGACCGAAGGATGCCGGGGTGAAGGTGCCATTTTGCGCAACAGCAATGGCGAGCGTTTTATGGAACGTTATGCGCCAACCCTTAAAGACTTGGCTCCGCGCGACTTTGTGTCGCGCTGCATGGACCAGGAAATCAAGGAAGGCCGTGGTTGTGGTCCCAACAAGAGTTATATCAACCTCGATATGACCCATTTGGGCGCCGACACCATCGCCCTGCGCCTGCCTAGTGTCTTCGAGATTGGTCACAACTTTGCCAACGTAGACATCACCAAAGAACCCATTCCAGTGATTCCAACCATCCATTACCAGATGGGGGGTATTCCTACCAATGTTCATGGGCAGGTGGTCACACCAGACGGTCAGGGCGGCCAAAAGGTGGTCAATGGCCTTTATGCAGTTGGCGAATGTGCCTGCGTGAGTGTGCATGGAGCCAACCGGCTTGGAACCAACTCCTTGCTGGACATCGTGGTTTTTGGTCGCGCCGCCGGTAAACATATCGTGAAGTTCAACAACGAGAACGACAACCACAAACCGGTGCCTGAGAACGGGGCGGACATATCTTTGGTTCGCACCAACCGACTGGACACCACCAAGTCTGGTGAATACGCGCAAAAAGTGGGTGACGACATCCGCAACACCATGCAAATGCACGCCAGCGTGTTTCGCACACAGGCCAGCATGGATGAAGGTGTGATCAAGATTGCGGCAATGCGTGATGCGGTCAACAACATCACCTTGGCTGACAAGTCCAAGATCTTCAACACGGCGCGCGTTGAGGCGCTGGAAGTTGACAACATGATGGAGGCGGCCCAGGCCACCATGGTGTCGGCCGCTGCCCGAAAGGAATGCCGTGGTGCCCACACAGTGCTCGACTATGACCGTCCAGCCGATGACGCGACCTGCCCTCTGGGCCGTGATGACGTGAACTGGCTCAAACACACCCTTTGGGACCGCAAAACCAACAGCCTGAGCTACAAACCGGTCAACCTACAGCCGCTGACCGTTGCGTCAGTGGCACCCAAAGTTCGCACCTTCTGATCGTGTTGATATCGCAGTTGTCTGCATCCCACCGAAAAAGAGAATCCATCATGGCAAAACGCACATTTCAAATTTATCGTTACAACCCCGATACCGATGCAAAACCTTACATGCAAACCGTTGAGCTTGAGCTCGACGGCAGTGAGCGGATGCTGCTCGATGTGCTTGGCAAGCTGAAAAAGCTCGACCCGACTCTGTCGTACCGCCGGTCTTGCCGCGAAGGCATCTGCGGTTCAGACGCAATGAACATCAATGGCAAGAACGGGCTGGCCTGTCTGATCAACATGCGTACCTTGCCTGACACCATTGTGCTCAAGCCACTGCCCGGCCTGCCGGTGATTCGTGACCTGATCGTGGACATGACGCTGTTCTTCCAGCAATACCATTCGATCAAGCCCTATCTGGTCAACGATACCCGTCCGCCTGAGAAAGAGCGCCTGCAGAGCCCTGAAGAGCGCGACGAGCTCAATGGCCTATACGAATGCATCCTGTGCGCCAGTTGCTCCACCAGCTGCCCGGTCTTCTGGTGGAACCCCGACAAATTTGTTGGCCCTGCGGGTCTGCTGCAAGCCTACCGCTTCATCGCCGATAGTCGCGATGAAGCGACCAGCGAGCGCCTGGACAATCTTGAAGATCCGTACCGACTGTTCCGGTGCACCACCATCATGAACTGTGTGGATGTCTGCCCGAAAGGGCTGAATCCGACAGCGGCCATCGGCAAGATCAAAGAGCTGATGGTGCGACGCGCCATCTGATGCACTGATCATGTCTGCTGTTGTGTCAGGTTTACCAGACGATCTGGTCGATGAAAGAGCACTGAGCAAGTTGCGCTGGAGGTGTCGTCGCGGCTTGCTGGAGAACGACATCTTTATTGCCCGGTTTTTCAAGAAATTCGAGGCGACGCTGACCGTCAAACAGGCGCAAGGTCTGAGCGATCTAATGGAGCTAAGCGATAACGATCTTCTTGACCTGCACCTGGGCCGCAAAACCCTGGCACAGGTTCAGCCGGATCTTGAGCGCGACGATACCTCTGAAGTTTTGAGTATGTTGAGAGTAACCCCCTGAAAGGTCGATATGAAACTAGCTGAAAATAAAGCCACCCTGTCGTTTAGCAATGGCAGCCCCAGCGTTGATTTGCCAGTCTATCAAGGCAGCGTTGGCCCGGATGTGATCGACATCCGCAAGCTGTACGCCCAAACTGGCATGTTCACCTATGACCCGGGCTTTTTGTCGACCGCTTCATGCCAGTCCGGAATCACCTATATTGATGGCGACAAGGGCGAGCTGTTGTACCGTGGCTACCCGATCGAGCAGTTGGCGACCCAGTGCGACTACCTCGACACCTGCTATTTACTGCTCAAGGGTGATCTGCCAAAAGAACGAGAGCGCAAGGACTTCCACAAGCTGGTGATCAACCACACCATGGTGAATGAACAGATGCAATTCTTCATGCGCGGTTTCCGCCGAGATGCCCACCCGATGGCCGTTTTGACCGGGTTGGTCGGTGCGCTGTCTGCGTTCTACCACGACAGTACCGACATCAATAATCCCGAGCACCGCGATGTCGCCGCTATCCGGTTGATTGCCAAAATGCCGACGCTGGTGGCCATGGCGTACAAGTACGGTATTGGGCAACCCTATATGTATCCGCGCAATGAATTGAGTTACGCTGGCAATTTCCTGCGCATGATGTTTGGTACACCCTGTGAAGAGTACAAAGTCAATCCAGTGCTGGAACGCGCGCTGGATCGCATCTTTATCCTGCACGCAGACCATGAGCAGAACGCATCCACCTCAACGGTGCGCCTATGCGGGTCGTCAGGGACCAACCCGTTTGCGGCGATTGCGGCAGGTGTCGCTTGCCTTTGGGGTCCGGCACACGGTGGTGCCAATGAGGCCTGCCTGAACATGCTGGAAGATATCCAACGCCAGGGTGGCGTAGCCAAAGTCGGCCAGTTCATGGAGCAAGTCAAAGACAAAAACTCTGGTGTCAAACTGATGGGATTTGGCCACCGGGTTTACAAAAACTATGACCCGCGCGCCAAGCTGATGCAGGAAACCTGCAACGAGGTGTTGGCCGAGTTGGGTCTGGAAAATGATCCTCTGTTCAAACTGGCGAAAGAGCTGGAAAAAATCGCCCTCGAGGACGACTATTTTGTACAGCGCAAGCTCTACCCGAATGTTGATTTCTATTCCGGTATCGTGCAGCGTGCCATCGGCATCCCGGTGAACCTGTTTACCGGCGTGTTCACGCTGGCTCGTACCGTCGGCTGGATCGCCCAGCTCAATGAAATGATCAGCGACTCAGAGTACAAAATTGGTCGACCACGTCAGTTGTTTACCGGAGCCACCGCTCGCAACGTCAAGCCAGTCTCCGAACGCTAGGTCGCCCGTAGTCACACCGGACCCGCCGGATGGCAACACCGGCGGGTTTTTTGCGCCCGCCGTTTAAAATTGTCGCTTACCTGATTAATTCTCAAAGACCCGCATGCAACCAAACGCCCTCGCCCGAACCCTGTACGACAAACTCTGGGACGAGCATGTCGTTCACACAGAGGAAGACGGCACCGCCATGCTCTACATTGACCGGCATCTGGTGCATGAAGTCACCAGCCCTCAAGCGTTTGAAGGTTTGCGACAAGCCGGTCGCAAGGTATGGCGCGTGAGTTCAATAGTCGCCACAGCGGACCACAACACACCCACCACCGGTTGGCAGCGCGGTTACGACGGCATCACCGACGCGACCAGCAAGGAACAGGTGATGACCCTGGACGCCAATATCCGCGAGTACGGCGCTGCGGCGTATTTTCCGTTTCTCTCCAAACGGCAAGGGATCGTGCATGTCATTGGCCCGGAGAACGGTGCCACCTTGCCAGGCATGACCGTCGTCTGTGGTGACTCTCACACCTCGACCCACGGTGCATTCGGCGCATTGGCACATGGTATCGGCACCAGCGAAGTTGAACATGTGATGGCCACCCAGACCCTGTTGGCAAAAAAAGCCCGAAACATGCTTGTTCAGGTGGATGGCATGTTACCAAAAGGCTGTGGTGCCAAAGACATTGTGCTGGCCATCATCGGCAAGATCGGCACCGCCGGCGGCACCGGTTACACCATTGAATTTGCCGGTTCGGCAATCCGGTCCTTAAGTATGGAAGGACGCATGACCGTCTGCAACATGGCCATCGAAGCCGGCGCACGCGCCGGACTGGTGGCGGTGGACGAAAAGACGATTCAGTACCTCAAAGGTCGACCGCTCTCTCCAGGTCGTGGTGCCGGTAGTGAAGCGATGGCCGCCGTTGAGTGGGAACAAGCCGCGGCTTACTGGAGGACTTTGCAATCCGACCCAGGTGCCACTTTCGACGCAGTGGTCAAGCTTGACGCCGCTGCCCTGGTACCCCAAGTCACCTGGGGCACATCACCCGAAATGGTGCTCGGCATTGACGACTTCGTGCCAGACCCTGACAAGGAGAAAGACCCCAACAAGCGCAGCGCCGTTGAGCGAGCGCTTACCTACATGGGCCTGCAGCCGGGCAAGGCGCTCAACGACTTGTACGTCGACAAGGTATTCATCGGATCATGCACCAACAGCCGCATTGAAGACATGCGCGAAGCCGCAGCGATCGTCAAGTCTCTGGGCCTCAAAGTGGCTTCCAGCGTGCGACAGGCGTTGGTGGTTCCCGGTTCTGGCCTGGTAAAACAACAGGCTGAGCGTGAAGGTCTACATACCATTTTCACCGCGGCTGGTTTTGAGTGGCGCGAACCGGGCTGCTCAATGTGCCTGGCCATGAACGCCGACCGCCTCGAGCCTGGCGAACGCTGTGCCTCTACCAGCAACCGCAACTTTGAAGGTCGCCAGGGTGCCGGCGGGCGCACCCATCTGGTAAGTCCAGCCATGGCTGCCGCGGCCGCAGTGCATGGTCATTTTGTGGATGTCAGAAAGTTTGTCTAGATTTTGCCAAGGAAACCCCATATGAAAGTCATCATCATTGCGTTGATCGCCGCGCTGATTAGCCTGACGGGTTGCAACACCGTCAAGGGCGTCGGCCAGGACATCCAGAAAGCCGGCTCTGCCATCGAAGGCGCTGCCAAAAAGAACTAAGCCACCTCATGCAAAAATTTACCTTACTTAAGGGGCTTGTCGCGCCGCTCGACCGTGAAAACGTCGACACCGACGCCATCATTCCGAAGCAGTTTCTCAAATCCATTCGAAAGACTGGCTTTGGCCAGAACCTGTTTGACGAATGGCGTTACCTCGACGCCGGTTATCCGGGCCAGGACCCCGCCAGTCGCCAACCCAATCCTGACTTTGTACTCAATCAGCCACGCTATGCCGGCGCATCCATACTGCTTGCACGCAAGAACTTTGGTTGCGGCTCCTCGCGCGAGCACGCGCCTTGGGCGCTAGACCAGTTTGGCTTTCGGGCCATCATCGCACCCAGTTACGCCGACATATTTTTTAACAACAGTTTTAAGAACGGCCTTCTGCCCCTCACGCTAAGTGAATCACAGATAAGCAAGCTGTTTGACGAAGTGGCCGCTTTCCCGGGCTACACATTGACGGTCGACCTCGATCGCCAAGTCGTGATCAAGCCTGACGGTGAGGCACTGCCGTTTGAGGTACAGGCGTTTCGAAAATACTGCCTGCTCAACGGGTTTGACGACATTGGTTTAACTTTACGACACGCCGACAAGATCAAGACCTTTGAAGCCGAACGTTTAGCACAAAAACCATGGCTAGCGCATACCATGATTACGTAGTACGCTATAACTAATATATCAAAAAAAATAACTGATATCCCTTGATGCTGATGTCAGATACTCTGAAAGGAAACCCAGTCATGAAAATCGCGGTTTTGCCCGGCGATGGTATCGGCACAGAAATCGTAGCGGAAGCGGTCAAGGTGCTGGATGCACTTGACCTGCGCATCGAAATGGAAACCGCGCTGGTTGGCGGGTCTGCCTATGCCGCACACGGTCACCCCTTGCCTGAATCGACACTCAAACTGGCCAAGGAAGCGGACGCGGTTCTGTTTGGTGCGGTTGGCGACTGGCAATACGACAATCTGCCACGCCATCTGCGCCCTGAACAGGCCATATTGGGCCTGCGCAAGAACCTGGGGCTGTTTGCCAACTTCCGTCCGGCAATTTGTTATGAACAATTGGTCAATGCTTCCAGCCTGAAACCCGAGCTGGTGGCGGGACTGGACATCCTGATCATCCGCGAACTCACGGGCGACATCTACTTTGGCCAACCGCGTGGTCGTCGCGTGGCCACCGATGGCCACTTCCCTGGCGCGGAAGAAGCCTTTGACACCATGCGCTACAGCCGCCCTGAAATCGAGCGTATTGCCCATGTGGCTTTTCAGGCGGCACGCAAGCGCAACAAACGCGTCACCAGCGTGGACAAAGCCAACGTGCTCGAAACCTTCCAGTTCTGGAAAGACGTGGTCAGTGAAGTCGGCAAAGAATATCCCGACGTGGCACTTGACCACATGTATGTTGACAACGCCGCCATGCAACTGGTCAAGGCGCCTAAAAAGTTCGATGTGATCGTCACCGGCAACATGTTTGGCGACATTCTGAGCGACGAGGCGTCGATGCTCACCGGGTCCATCGGTATGTTGCCCTCGGCGAGCCTGAATGCCAGCAACCAGGGCTTGTACGAGCCCAGTCACGGCAGTGCGCCAGACATTGCGGGCAAGGGCATTGCCAACCCGCTGGCAACCATTCTTAGTGCCGCCATGATGCTGCGCTTCAGTCTGAACCAGGAGGTCGCGGCGCAGCGCATCGAAGCAGCGGTGCAGGCTGTGCTGAAGCAAGGTTTGCGAACTGCTGATATCTACAGCGATGGCACCACCCGAGTGTCGACAGTCGAGATGGGCAACGCCGTTGTGCAGGCGCTTTAGTCACTCAATTTTTCACGTATCTGTTTGAGGTAAACACATGAAAGTCGGAAATCTAGTGGGTTTGGTCGGTTGGCGTGGCATGGTCGGCTCGGTGCTGATTGACCGGATGCAAGCCGAAGGTGATTTTGATCTGATCGAACCCATCTTCTTTTCAACATCCAATGCCGGGGGTGCAGCGCCCTCGCTGGCCAGGAACGAGACCACACTGCAAGACGCCTTCAACCTCGACGCGCTCAAGCGTTGTGACATCATCATCAGCGCCCAGGGTGGTGATTACACCACCGAGGTGTTCCCAAAACTGCGGGGTGCAGGATGGTCCGGCCACTGGATCGATGCCGCATCCACCCTGCGCATGGACAAAAACGCGATCATCATCCTGGATCCGGTCAATATGCCTGTG
This sequence comes from Rhodoferax sp., assembly GCA_018061265.1. Classification (GTDB taxonomy): domain Bacteria; phylum Pseudomonadota; class Gammaproteobacteria; order Burkholderiales; family Burkholderiaceae_C; genus Rhodoferax. The sequence goes on from JAGOUM010000061.1 coordinate 15,053, forward strand.
ATTCAGAACGCGCTTTCCAAGGGTGGCAAAGACTGGATTGGTGGCAACTGCACCGTCAGTTGCATGTTGATGGGGGTTGGTGCCTTGTACAAGGCGGGTCTGGTCGAGTGGATGAGTACCCAGACCTACCAGGCGGCGAGTGGCGGCGGTGCCCAGCACATGCGTGAGCTGCTGACCCAGTACGGGACGCTGAATGCCGAAGTCCGGGCATTGCTCGATGACCCGAAAAGCGCCATTCTGGAGATTGATCGCAAGGTCATCGCCAAGCAACGCGCCCTGTCGGGCGTTGAAACCGCCAACTTCGGTGTGCCGTTGGGTGGTTCGCTGATCCCGTGGATCGACAAGGATCTTGGCAACGGGATGTCCAAGGAAGAATGGAAAGGCATGGCAGAGACCAACAAGATCATGGGCATGGGTGAGGCTTTTGGCTCACATGCGGTGCCGGTGGATGGCTTCTGTGTCCGAGTTGGTGCCATGCGCTGCCACAGTCAGGCGCTAACCTTCAAGCTAAAAAAAGACGTGCCCGTGGCCGACATCGAGGCCATGATTGCCGCCGACAACGCCTGGGTCAAGGTGGTGCCAAATACCCGTGAGGCGACCCTCAAGGACCTGACACCGGTGGCAGTGACTGGCACCATGACCATTCCGGTGGGCCGCATCCGCAAGATGGCCATGGGGCCGCAATACCTGGGCGCTTTCACCATCGGTGACCAATTGTTATGGGGCGCGGCAGAACCACTGCGGCGCATGTTGCGTATCTTGCTGCAGGCCTGACCCCATCGTTTTGGGGCGATCAAGCCAGAACATGTTGAGTCCGGATCGCCAACCCCCCCAGGGTGTTGGCCCGGCACCACATAGAATCGCATGGGGGTTTACCAAAAGAGATAGCACCTGGTTCGGGCTAGCGCAAACTTGTCAGACCAGAACTTTGATGCTATGGTTCTTTGATCGAACATATCGGCAAGCTGAAGCATCCAGAACAAGAAGCCAGTCGATGGCTGGTCAACCGGAGTCTACAAATTGATTGCGAAGTCTCAACAATGGCAGTTCAGCGCGATCGCGCTTGCCGCGCTTTTGGGCTTGTGGGGTTCCAATGCGATCGCTCTTTCGCTCGGTCGGATCAACGTGCAGTCAGCACTGGGCGAGCCACTGGTTGCGGAGATTGAAATTCTCGATATCAATGCCGATGAGGCGGCGTCGTTTTCCACACGGATCGCCCCACCGGAGAGCTTCAAGACTGCTGGTCTGGAGTACAACCCGGCACTGGGCAGCCTGCAGGCCGTGCTGCAATTTCGTCCCAATGGGCGCTCGTTCATCAAATTGAGCACCGACCGCGCGATCAATGAGCCATTTGTCGACATGCTGGTGGAAACCAGTTGGAGTTCAGGCCGAATCGTGCGGGACTACACCATGTTGTTTGATCCGCCCAGTTTGCGCGACGCCAACGTGGCCATTGCCGCCATTGGAGTCACCCCGGCAGCGCAAGCGCGATCCAGACCGGCGCAACCCGCAGCGGCGCCACCCATTGCTCCGCCAGCAATTGCCAACCCGGTAACCCGCCCCGAGCCAGCGGTTGCGGCCGCCAGACCAGTTGAACCAGTTGCCGCCCGGCCGATCGCGCCCTCGCCGGTACCAGCAAGGCCACCTGCACCGGCAAGCGTCGAAAAAACGTTGACCGTCAAACCCGGTGACACCGCCGGACGTATTGCTGTGGCCCACAAGCCGGCAACGGTGTCGCTGGACCAGATGCTGGTGGCGTTGATGCGTGCCAATCCGGATGCGTTCATTCAGAACAACGTCAACCGCATCAAGGCCGGCGCCATTGTGGACCTGCCGTCCGAAGCACAGGCTCAAAGCACGTCCGCCCAGGAAGCCCGGCAGATCATCATTGCGCAAAGCGCGGATTTCAACAACTTCCGGCGCAAGTTCGCCGCCAATGCGCCAACGGCGGCAGTCGCGCCAGCGGCACGCGAACTCAGTGGCAAGGTACAGACCGCGGTGGAAGAAAAGAAACCTTCTGCGGCCGCAACCGACCGGTTGACCTTGTCCAAGGGTGCCATTCAGGGCAAAGGGAGCGAGGCTGAGCTGGCAAACCAGCGGAACGCACGCGAGACCGCCAATCGGGCTGCAGAGTTGGCAAAAAACCTCAGTGACCTTAACAAGCTTGCCGCCGCATCGAGTGCCTCAACCAGCGGCAGCTCTGCCGCCTCAAGCCCGACACAGCCAAGTCTCCCGGCCATTGTGGCGGCACCTGTCACAGTGGCACCGGCATCTGCAGTTGCACCGGTCGAGGCGGTCTCGGCACCCGCCCCAGCACCCTTGTCTATCGCCTCTGCCCCTGAACCTGCAAGCTCTGCTGCATCGGCCGCGGCTTCAAAAGCGGCAACGCCGGCCTCTGCAGCACCCGAAGTGCCAACGACCGAGCCAGGTTTTCTTGACAGCCTGCTGGACAATCCCCTTGTGCCAGGCGGAGTGGCAGCGCTGCTGATCGCTCTGGCTGGGCTGGCTTTCTTCAAGGTTCGCCAGCGCAAAGCCGCGACCGAGTCTGATACAAACCTTGACGCACCACCCGAGTTCCTGTTGAACGCCAGTGGCGGACGAAATGTTGACACCAGTGACGATGTAAGCACTGGCTCATCCATGGTTTACTCGCCCAGCCAACTCGACGCTGCCGATGAGGTTGATCCGGTGGCGGAGGCTGATGTCTACATGGCCTATGGTCGTGATTTGCAAGCCGAGGAGATCCTCAAGGATGCCTTGCGCAGCACACCAGACCGCCTGGCCATCCACCATAAGTTACTTGAAATTTACGCCAAGCGGGGTGATGCCAAGGCCTTTGAGTCGATTGCAACTTTGGCGTTCAACCTGACCGATGGCACCGGCACTGACTGGGAACGGGTCAGTGAAATGGGTCTCGCGATCGATCCTGACAATGCCCTGTACCTGCCCGGCGGTGCACCGTTGACCAAGTCCAGCCCGCTTACCGGTCCGGCTCCATTTGACATGGACGAGGACCCCACCACCGCGCCTTATGTAGCCAAAGCCCAGCCGGACAAGCCTGCTGGTGCCAGCAGTTTTGTCGATCTTGATCTTGACCTCGACTTTTCCGATGAGCCTGCCGGAACACCCGCGCTGGCGTTGCCTGTCGCACCGGCACACGACCAGCCAGAAGCAATACAGGCAGACTTACCGGAGATGGAGGCCGAGCCCGCGCCACCTGAATTACCTTCCGTTGCAGATACTGAGCCCGAGTTGAGCATTGAGGGCCTGGACTTTTCCTTGCCTGAGCCTGAGCCACCCGCATCTGCACCAGCTGCACCCGAAAGAGCCACGCCCGATCCGGATCTGGTCGATTTTGATCTGGGTTCGCTGGCGCTTGACATGGGTGAAGAACCGATTACGGTTGCAGGTGACTTACCAGACGGGCAGGACCCGCTGGAGACCAAACTGGCGCTGGCAGAAGAGTTTCTTGCCATTGGTGATGACGATGGCGCGCGCGCACTGATCGAAGAAGTGATCGCTGAGGCGTCGGGCGACATGAAGTCCAAGGCCGAGCGGGCGCTGGACAAGCTTTGAAGTACGCGGGCAATCCACCTCCGGATCTCGGTAGATTTCCATCGTGAGGCTGGCGCTGGGCATCAGCTACAACGGGCTGGCCTACCAGGGCTGGCAGAGTCAGCGTGGGGGCCAGACCGTTCAGGACAAACTCGAATACGCCCTCGGCAAGTTCTGCGCGCACCGTGTCAGCACGCTGTGTGCCGGTCGTACCGATGCGGGTGTGCACGCGTTGATGCAGGTGGTGCACCTTGACACAGCGATCGACCGCCCAGAGTTCGCCTGGGTGCGGGGTACCAACGCTTTATTGCCACAGGACATTGCGGTGCAATGGGCCAGAATTGTTCCGGCCGGGTTTCATTGCCGGGCAAGTGCCATCTCCAGACGATACGTATACATCGTGCTCGACGCCGCCGTGCGCCCAAGTCTCGACACCGGCCGTGTTGGCTGGGTATTCAAGCCACTCGATCAGTCTCGCATGGAGCAGGCTGCCCGGCATCTGCTGGGTGAGCACGACTTCAGCTCTTTTCGCGCCAGTGCCTGCCAGGCCCTGTCACCAGTGAAAACACTGCGGCACATCGGCATCAGCCGCCAAGGGGCCTACTGGCGGTTTGAGTTTGAAGCCAATGCTTTTCTGCACCACATGATCCGCAACATCATGGGCTGCCTGATCATGGTCGGAGATGGACGCCATTCGCCTGAATGGGTCCTCCAGGTCCTGGCCGCCCGCAACCGTGACGCCGCCGCCCCCACCTTCTCACCCAATGGACTGTATTTTGTCGGCCCCCGCTATGATGCTCAATGGGGTTTGCCTGAACGCCCGAGCCTGCTTGATGGTTTGCCTGGAGCCTGACTGATGCTCTCTCCCACCGAAGATTGCCCTGCGCCAAACTCCGCTGCGCCGCTGCGCACCCGCATCAAGATGTGCGGCTTCACCCGGGAGCAAGACGTGGACGCCGCCGTCCTCGCTGGGGCTGATGCCATCGGCCTCAACCTCTATCCCAAGAGTCCGCGCCATGTGAGCGTGGCGCGCGCTGCCGAACTGGCCCGTCGCCTGCCACCCTACATCACACCGGTGCTGTTGTTTGTCAACGCGCCGACTTCAGAAGTAATAGCTGCTTGTTCAATGATTGCTGGGGCCAGTGTGCAATTTCATGGCGACGAATCGGTACAAGACTGTACCGCAGCAACGCTGAACAGTGGCCGCCCATGGGTGCGTGCGGCGCGTATTCCCCTGGGCGAAGCGGGACGCGCTTTTGATCTTTTAAAATACGCGCAAGACTACTCGCAAGCTCAAGCCATTCTGCTGGACGCGCACATTGACGGATTCGGCGGTGGCGGGCAAACATTCCATTGGTCACTGCTTCCTCCAAACGTCAACGCTCACCTCGTCTTGAGTGGTGGGCTGACCGCTGCCAACGTGACAGACGGCATCACCCAGGTGCGGCCACGTTGTAAAACGCTGGCTGTGGATGTCTGCTCGGGTATTGAAGTCCCCGGGCAACGAGGAATCAAGGACGCGGCACGCATGTGCGAATTTGTCGCTGCAGTTCGCCACGCTGATCAACTTTTATCCAACAAATAAGCCTCTAGCCCTTATTCAATAAGTGCTGAAAGCTATTATTTATATTACAACATGTTTGACTACCAACAACCCGATCCGCGTGGCCACTTTGGCATTTACGGCGGCAGCTTTATCTCCGAGACGCTGACCCATGCTGTCAATGAGCTGAAAAGCGCTTATGCCAAATACCAGCATGACCCGGCCTTCATCGCTGAATTCGAGTCCGAACTGGCACATTTTGTCGGCCGCCCCTCGCCCATTTACCACGCGGCCCGCATGAGCCGCGAGCAAGGCGGTGCACAAATCTTCCTCAAACGCGAAGACCTCAACCACACCGGCGCGCACAAGATCAACAACACCATTGGCCAGGCCATGCTGGCCAAACGCATGGGCAAGCCCCGGGTGATTGCCGAAACCGGCGCCGGCCAGCACGGCGTGGCCACCGCCACCATCTGCGCGCGTTACGGACTGGAATGTGTGGTCTATATGGGCAGTGAAGATGTCAAACGCCAAAGCCCCAATGTCTACCGTATGAAATTGCTGGGTGCCACCGTGGTGCCGGTGGAGTCGGGCAGCAAGACGCTCAAAGATGCCTTGAACGAAGCCATGCGTGACTGGGTCGCCAATGTGGACAACACCTTCTACATCATCGGTACTGTGGCCGGGCCGCACCCCTACCCGATGATGGTGCGCGATTTTCAGAGTGTGATTGGCAAGGAATGCCTGGTGCAGATGCCCGAGATGCTCCATGCCGCCGGGTGCGCCAATGATCAACCCGACGTGGTGGTGGCCTGTGTCGGCGGTGGCAGCAACGCCATGGGTATTTTTTACCCCTATATCCAACACGAAAGAACCCAACTGATCGGTGTGGAGGCCGCCGGTGCCGGCATGGACAGCGGTAAACATTCGGCCAGCATCCAGCGCGGCAGCCCTGGCGTGCTACACGGCAACCGCACCTATGTGCTGCAAGACAACAACGGCCAGGTGACTGAGACCCACAGCATCAGCGCCGGACTCGACTACCCCGGGGTTGGGCCGGAACATGCATTCCTCAACGACATTGGCCGCGCCCAATACGTTGGCATCACCGATGCGCAAGCCCTTGAAGCTTTTCACTACCTGTGCCGCACCGAGGGCATCATCCCCGCGCTCGAATCCAGCCACGCCGTCGCCTACGCCATGAAACTTGCCAAAACCATGCGGCCAGACCAGTCGATTCTGGTCAACCTGTCAGGCCGCGGTGACAAGGACATCGGCACAGTGGCTGACCTGTCGGGTGCCGACTTCTTCTGCCGTCCCAGCTGCCAGGGGCAATCGGTCAAGGGAGATGTGCTAAACGTGCCTCTAGCCCTTATGGATAAAGCGCTACAAGCTAGTTTGTCAGGAGCAAAGCAATGAGTCGCATCGCCACCACCTTTGCCCAGCTGCAAGCCCGGGGTCGCAAGGCGCTGATTCCGTTTGTCACTGCCGGTTTTCCATTTGCCGATATCACACCGGAACTCATGCATGCTTTTGTCGCAGGCGGTGCCGACGTGATCGAGCTCGGGGTGCCGTTTTCTGACCCCAGCGCCGACGGCCCGGTGATCCAGAAGGCCGGTGACCA
>JAGOUM010000180.1 GCA_018061265.1 Rhodoferax sp.
CCCTGAAAAACCAGCGGAAGCAGCACCTTGAAATGCCGGATATTGGGAACACTCACGATGATGGTACCGCCGGGCACGAGCTGTTGACGAACCAATCGGTCAACCATGGCCCAAGGGTCAACCAGATGCTCAAGTACATCGAGACACAACACAAGATCAAACTTCCCCCCAGCGAATGACACCTCGGTACGCTCCATATCGGCGCAGTGCACCTCTCCAACATGCTGGCGTGCCACCTGGGCCGCAAGCTCCGAAATCTCAACACCTGCGGTGTAAGCAGCACGCCCCGTCTGCTGCAGCCACGCCAGCGTGGCCCCCGAGCCACAGCCCAGTTCCAGGACACGGCCGCAGTCATGGGGCAACATTGGCGCGATTTCCTTGCGGGCGTGTGCAAAATAGGCGTCGGATTTCTCTGAGTAGCTTTGCATGTGTCAGTAAGTGCCCGTAACCACTGTTTGTTGCCGATGACGGTGCCAAATCCAGGCTAAAGCGGCGTAGTCTACGATGCTCCTGACCAACCAAGCCCAAGCAGCACCCACCAGACCCATCCACGAAATGGCAAAAAATACCAGTACAGCGTAAGGAAGTAACTCAACGCCGTGCAACAGGGCGACGTGACGCACTTTCCCAACCGCCTGCAACGCGGTAAAAGGTATTTGCGCCAGCGCGTTGACACCAAAAGCAAGCAACAACACGCGGGTCAGGGCCGTCGCCTGATCAGAAAAGTCCGTGCCCAACCACAAGGCCAACGCCCACGGTGTCACCAGATACCCGACAGACACGACCAAAGATACAACCAGCATGCTCAAACCACTGGAACGGGCGACCAACTGACGCGCCCTGGCAGACGCTGCCGGATCCGACGACGCCGCCAGACTGGCCAGCCGGGCCAATTCAGGCAATAACACGCTGCACAACGCAGCGATCAGGATCGGCAACCGGGACACCAGGTCAAACGGGATGGCATAAACAGCCACTGCGCCGGCCGTGAGCGAAAACCCGATGACAAACCGGTCCACATAAACAATCAAAGGGCCAACCACGTTGCTGACTGTGACCCAACCACCAAATGAGAGCAGCCAGCGCAGTCGCGATAGAGTGGCCGAACGCCACAGAATCTGCACATGCTCAAGTGCACCAGCGCCAGCCTGGGCTGCGACCAGACGCCAAAGAACACCCACATGGACCAGGCGCACGATCAGAATGCTGATACAAGCACCCACCAGGCTGGGTGTCCAGGCGGCGCTGAGACACGGGCCAACCACCAGCATGACACCGGTTGGAATGCGTACCAAATTGAGTGCCTTGAATGATCCCGTCCCTTCCATCTGCCCACGCAGTGCCGAAGAAAGCAGAATCAGCGGCAGGCTTGGTAGTGTCCAGAGCAAGGCAAGAGTGACTTCTTCGCGCATCTCTCGGGAAGACAATTCAAACGGAACACCCCGCCACAATACGACCAGGCCCAGAATGACTGCCGCAAACAAGCCAACACCCGTTAGAAGGACCGACGCCGACCCCAACACACTGGCTACTTGCCTCTGCTTGCCATCTGTGTCGTTTGTCCGCAGGCCAGCAACCGCAACAGTCACAGCGCGGCCGAGTCCCATATCAAGAAAACTGAAATAACCAACCACCACCCAGACCAATGACAGTACCCCCAGGCGCTCCTGCCCGAGGGCAAACAGCAGCCAAGGCACTGCTGCCAGCGCCGCAAGCATGGGGAACACGGTACCCGACAAGGACCAGAGCGCCGATCGGAGCAGGCTGCGCGACAGATGAGCGGCGGGTGGCATCAGTATGGAGACAGCGCTTTGTTGGCAAACACAGAACCAACAATCAGCGAACGATGAACTAAAGGGGCACCCAAAGGCACCTTGATCAGCCGATTATCGCTGCTCCGATAACGTCGGTGTGCAGGTTAAAAATGGATGCCGCGCATCATCTGTTGCAAGGCCACCGCTTCGGGCGACAACTGTGGCTTGCCAGACTTTTCTCCTGGCTTGGCACCTTTGGCTGCGCTGGAGTCCGGAAACATCCTGAAACTGGTATTCATGGCAATTTGTGCGACACGCGGCAGCGCGGCATGAAGAATCTGCCCTGTGATACCCAGACGCGTTGCAATACGCACGGGTTTGAAAATACAAGCCTGGGCAATCATGTCAGCGGCCTCTTCTGGTGAAAGCGTCGGCACATTGTTGTACAGATTGGTGGGTGCAATCATAGGCGTGCGCACAAGAGGCATGTTGATGGTGGTGAAGCCGATGCCCTGATCAGCAAACTCGCTGGAGGCACATCGCGTCCAGGCATCCAGTGCCGCCTTACTGGCGACGTAGGCGCTGAAGCGCGGCGCATTGGTCAGCACACCAATGCTGCTGATGTTGACCACGTGGCCCTTGCGTTTGGCCACCATGCCAGGCAAGAAGCCTGTGGTCACTCGAAGGCTGCCAAAATAGTTGAGTTGCATGGTGCGTTCATAGTCATGGAATCGGTCATAACTCGACTCAATGGCCCGGCGTATGGAACGTCCAGCGTTATTGATCAAAAAGTCCACCCCGCCGTGCTGGGCGATCACCTGCCGAACAAAGGCTTCGCAGGCGGCGGCCTCCGCAATATCGACGGCATAGGCAACAAAACGGTAGCCCTTTGCAGCAGCTTCGGCGCAAGCTTCGTCGAGCTTCTCCTGATCCCGTCCGCATATCAAAGTGATGGCTCCCGCCTCAGCAAATTTGTGCGCTGCAGCCAATCCGATCCCCGACGACCCACCGGTCACCAACACCACCTTGCCGGCCACTGTGCCACGCAGGCTGCGATCGATATGCAGGTCTGGGTCAAGGTGGCGCTCCCAGTAGTCCCACAGTCGCCAGGCATAGTCGTCGAGTTTGGGACAGGCCACACCGCTACCCTTGAGTGCCGAAAGGGTCTCCCGGCAATCAAATCGTGTCGGGTAATTCACAAAGGTCAACATGTCCTCGGGCAATCCCAGATCGGCCAGGACGGCATTGCGGATACGGCGCACAGGTGCCAGCGCCATCAGCCCTTTTTTTACGCTGCGCGGGATAAAACCCAGCAGCGCCGCATTGACAAACAGGTTCATCTTCGGTGCGTGGGCTGCACGGCTGAAAATGTCCAGCACATCACCCACACGGTAGCCGACTGGGTCCACCAGGTGGTAACACTTGCCGGAGATGCCTCCCTGATGGCTGATGGTAGCCAGCGCATTGACTACAAAATCCACCGGCACAATGTTGATGCGCCCGCCCTCCAGGCCGATCGATGGCATCCAGGGCGGCAACAACTGGCGCATGCGCTGGATGAGCTTGAAGAAATAGTAAGGCCCATCAACCTTGTCCATCTCACCTGACTGGCTGTCTCCCACCACCATCGCCGGGCGATACACACTCCAGGGCAGCTTGCACTCGCTGCGTACAATTTTTTCGCTTTCATGCTTGGTCATGAAGTACGGGTGCTCATAGTTCTCAGCCTCGTCGAACATGTCTTCGCGAAAAACACCCTCGTACAACCCGGCAGCAGCAATCGACGACACGTGATGGAAATGTTTCGCTTCAATGGCCCTGGCAAAATCAACTGTGTTGCGTGTACCGTCAACATTGATGGCGATCTGGCTGTCCGTGTCTGCACCCAGATCGTAAATGGCGGCAAGATGGTAAAAATGGTCAACCTGACCTTTGATCAGCTTGGTGTCTGCCACTGAAACGCCAAGTTTCTGTTCGCCCAGATCACCAAATACCGGTATAGCACGTGTTGGGCCAACGCCCCAAAACTCGCGCAGTGCCTTGATCTTGTCCTGACTCTCCTTGCGGATCAGGAAGTGAACTACCGCTCCCTTGCGTTGTAGCAACCTGGCAACCAGCCGTTTACCGATAAATCCTGTCGCACCCGTAACAAAATACTGCATGTTGGCTCCGATTTGATGTGGCATTCTTGCCTCAATCCGGGTTTTTTGCATTTAGCATAAACCCGTGCCCCCACACCATTGCCCGCAAATTAGTAAGACACACCTACACCTCCGCTGTCACTGCCCCTACAGTTGCGCCACATTCGGGCTGACCGCCTATGTTTCAACGTATTTTTGACCCAACCGGAGTACCCACACCATGGTGACCAAACTCAGCAAAGCGACAGCGACCAGCAAGACACCCCGCAGCAAAACCACAACCAGCAAGAAGGCTTCAATTCCGCTGGCCGGCTCGGTCAAAGACTCGGCACAACAAATCTGGCAAGCTGGCCTGGGCGCGTTTACCAAAGCACAGACAGAAGGCACCAAAGCCTTTGAGGCACTTGTCAAGGAAGGTGTCAGTTTTCAGCGCAAAACCCAATCCGCAGCCGAAGAGAAAATCAACGAGGCAACTCAAAAAATGACCAGCATGGCAACCGACATTTCAAGCAAAGCCTCGGGCCAGTGGGACAAGCTCGAGAGCATCTTTGAAGACCGTGTGGCCAAGGCACTGAACAAGCTCGGTGTACCGTCAGCCAAAGATGTCAGCGCACTGATCGCACGCATCGATGAGCTTAACGCCAGTGTCCAGAAGCTCACGCCCAAACCTTTAGCCAAGTCTCCGGTGAAGTCCGCCAGCAAGGCTCCAGTCACGGCAGTCGCTCCAGAGGTGGTCGCAGTCATGCCTGCGGCCAAAAAGCGCGTTGTAAAAAAAACGTCCGCGCCTAAAGCAGCAACACCCAAAGCAGTAGCGCCATCAGATCAGGTAAACCCTGAGTAAACAATAGCACGACCGGTCTTAAACTGTGGTTCATGAAACCCAGGCCAGCGCACTCCCCCAAAATTGCTTTGGCGTTGGCAGGCGGTGGCCCGTTGGGTGCCATTTACGAGATCGGTGCACTGTGCGCCCTGCAGGACTCACTGCTTGGGCTTGATTTCAACCGCCTGCAGCACTATGTGGGTGTTTCTGCGGGCGGCTTTATTGCTGCGGGGCTGGCAAACGGCATCACACCCCAGCAGCTTTTTACCTTGTTCATCGAAGACCGCAAACGCCAGACCGAAATTTTTGATCCGGCAGTTTTGTTGCGACCCGCATTCGCCGAGTTTTTTTCCCGCTCTTTGTTACTACCCGAGTTGATGGTCGGAATGGCCTGGCAAAGCACGGTGGGGCGAAAATCGCTGATGCGTGCTTTGGAGCGATTGAGCCCCAGTTTGCCAACCGGCTTGTTTTCAAATGCACAAATTCATACCGAGCTGAGCCGCCTGTTCGCCCGCCCGGGTCGCAGCAACGACTTTCGGCAGTTAAAAAGCCGCCTCACACTGGTCGCCACCCACCTTGACAGCAGCACGGCGGTGGCATTCGGACGCCCGGGATGGGACCATGTGCCGATCTCTCGTGCGGTGCAGGCCAGCGCCGCCTTGCCGGGGCTGTTTCCGCCTGTCGAGATTGACGGCCAGCACTTTGTTGACGGGGCCTTGATCAAGACCATGCACGCCTCCGTGGCACTGGACGAGGGTGTGGATTTGATGCTCTGCCTGAACCCTTTGGTAC
>JAGOUM010000181.1 GCA_018061265.1 Rhodoferax sp.
ACAAGGCGTGGCCGACATCTGGTGACGACAGGCGCGCTGCACCATACACCTACCCGAAAACAAACACCATGAACACACGATCTTTCCTCTTCCCGTTGCTGCTGGTGGCCATGTCTGGCACGCAGGCGCAGTCTCTCCCGGCCGATGTGGGTGGCTTGTCCGCCCATCCGCTGACTCTGTCGCAGCGCCCTGCCAAGGCGCTGATGGATGCTGCACTGGTTGTGCCTGAGCAGGCGGCAGCGCAGTTGCCCTACGGTGCCGGTTTTGAAACCCGGCAGCTGGGCAGCACGTCAGGTAGCAGTGGGGTAAGCACAGGAGGGACAGGTGGATCTGGTGGTGCTGGTGGTGCTGGTCGGGGCGGCTCAGGCCGCGGACGTTAGTTGGCTTTTCAATCTTTTAGGAGTCTCATCATGAAATCATCAACATTCACTTTGGCCGCATTGGCCGTCATGCTCGCTTTCGGTACGGCGGCTCACGCCAAAGGCCCCATGGGTGGGCAGGCTGATGGCGCAGGTGCGGGTATGCAAGCAAGAGCTGGCAACCCTGGTGCTGGCACGGCAATGCGCATACAAACCCAGGAGCGCACCCAAGTGCAGGCAGAAGAGCAAATCCGCGCCCGTCTGCAAACCATGAAGGTCGATGGCGCTCCTGGAACTGGTGCCGGTGCTGCCGCCGGGACGGGCACCCCGCGTGGCATTCACGCCCCTGGTACGGGTTTGACTACCACCACAACCACTGACGGCACGGTGGCCGTTGTCCAGTAAGGCGCGCAACGCGCATATGGGCTGTCAGGTGCTCAACCAGCGCCTGGCAGATTCCTTCCAATATTTCAGAAAGCACAGCGTGAATCAATTCGGCAAAACATGGGTAACGGCCTGCACGGTAGCCTTGGCACTGGTGGGGTGTGGCGGCGGTGGTGGTGATGTGGGTATTGCAGACAACACCACCGGGCTCGCGACCAGCAGCGCAGCGCTGATCGCAACGCTGGCGACCTTGCCCATTGAGGACTTGAGCGTGGCCGAGCAAGAATCTCTGGCCTTCATGCGTGAAGAAGAAAAACTCGCGCATGATGTGTACATCCGGTTGGACAGCCTGTGGCGCGGCTCCACCAAGGTGTTTGGCAACATTGCCAACAGCGAGGCCAGCCACACCGAGTCGGTGCGGCAACTGTTGGTGCGCTACAGCCTGCCAGACCCCACGGCCACCCTGGCCGCGGGTGTGTTCCAGAACACCACGTTGCAAAACCTGTATACCCAGTTGGTGGGGGCAGGTTCGGTGTCCTTGGTGGACGGGCTCAAAGTGGGTGCTGCCATTGAAGAGATCGACATGATTGATCTGAACAAGGCGCTGCTGGAGACGGATAACCAGGACATCACGCTGGTTTACCAGAATCTGCTCAAGGGCTCACGCAACCATTTGCGTTCTTTTGTCAGCAACCTGGCCAAGCAAGGGGTGACCTACGTGCCACAGTACATGGCAGAGGTTGATTACCTAGCCATTGTGACGACGCCGATGGAGCGTTGAGATGAATGCAGCTATTTTCAGATATGGGTTCAGTGTGCTGGCGCTTGTCGTGCCTGTTCTGACATGGGCACAGGGCACCGGGTCAGCGCCACTGCCACCTACACCGCCAAGTGCAGGGTTGTCTGAATCAGGGCAACTCAAACTGACATTGCCGGAGTTGCAGGCTCGGCTGGCCTTGACGGCGCAGCAGCAACCGCTGTGGGCCGGATTTGAGGCCCGAGTAGATGCCTATGTGGGTCTTTACTACCGCGAAAAACCGGTGCAACCCAGTCTGGATTTGGCTGCAACCCAGCAACTGACCCAGTGGTTGGGGCAGCAGCAAAACCGGCTGGCTGCGCTTGAGGATGTGGAGGTGGTGGCCAAAGCCTTGTACGCCAGCCTTGACCCTGCACAGCAGCAAATTGCCAACCAGTTCATGCTGGGCATTCTGCCGGGGTTTGCACCGGTGACCAGCGGCCCGGGCGTTGCGCAAGAACAGCGGCGCAAGCCGGGGTCAGGCGCAGGGCGCGGGCGTGGCATGGGGGCTGGGGTATGAAGTCTATTTGCAGGCATATGGTCAACCCCACCTTTTTGACGGCCACCAAATTATGTTTTCGATAAGGAGTTCATCATGAAGAAACTGATTCTTTTCAGTGGCCTGATCCTGGTTGGTGGGGCTGGTTTTTCCCAGGAGCTGGGCCGGGTGCTGTCATCCACCCCCATCACTCAGCAAGTCGGCGTGCCGCGCCAGGTCTGCACCACCGAGCAGGTGGCCGTGGCCCAGCCCAAATCGGGTGCCGGTGCGGCCATCGGGGCCATCGCCGGCGGTGCACTGGCAAATGCGGCGGCACGTGGTTCTGGTCAGGCGGCGGCGACCATGATCGGCATCATTGGCGGGGCTGTGATTGGGGACCGCATTGAAGGCCCGGCGACGGCCCAGGTGCAAAACGTGCAGCGGTGTTCCACCCAGATTTTCTATGAGAATCGGACGGTGGCCTACAGTGTCGTCTATGACTATGCTGGCAAGCAATATGCCGTGCAAATGCCGCAAGACCCAGGACCGACCTTGCAATTACAGGTAACCCCTGTGGTGTCCCCGGACAACGCGACCGTGCACGTTCAAGGCAGTGTCGTGCCACCGGCGCAAGTGATCGTGATGCAACCGGCCTACCCTGTGTACGCCGCGCAGCCTTATTACCCACCTATTTCCTTGAGCCTTGGCCTGGGTTATTGGAATGGCTACCGTGGGCATGGTTATTGGCGTTGACGCCAGCGGGCTTGGTGATTGTCACAGCGCCTCGTCAAGCACCTCAATCCAGTGCCGCACCGGTGTGGCCCAAGGGGTCATGGAGGCCCTTGACCCAGGTGACACCGTTGGCCGTGAGGCTCATGTCGCAGCGGTTGCCCAAGTGACGGTCAGGTAAGCGTTTGATCTGCTCGTCCTGACCACATCCGCCAGTACCGTGCGCGCGCTGCGGCAACGCCAGAGTGTTTGGTTTATGGGAAACAGGGTGTAACCGTCGCTCTGCACGCATAAGAACCACTATTTCTTCATGGTCATTCTTCTGTTCCCAGCGAAATCCAGGCCTGCAAACCACCACCCGGGCGGGCTGCCAGCTCAACTTGCCAGCCGTTGGCACGCGCCAGTTCCCGCACGATGGCCAAACCCAATCCTGATCCGCCCGTGGCAGGGCTGCGCGACGCGTCCAGTCGGTGAAAGGGCTGGAACACCGCTGCCATTTGTTCAACTGGAATGCCAGGCCCGTGGTCCAGCACGCCGATGTGGCAATGCTTGTTTTCAAAGTTGGCCACCAGTTCCACCGGCAAACCCGGCGCATAACGCTGGGCGTTTTGCAGCAGGTTGCCAATGGCGCGTTGCAAGGCGGTTTGTGCGGCCAGCCATGTGCCCGGTGGGCAAGTGACGGTGACCGGGCTGGCTGGGGTAGAAAAGTCAGCGGCGATCTGCTGCAAAAAATCGGGCATATTGGTGCTGATCGGTTTTTCATGTTGCAACCCACGCGCCAGATCCAGCACATTGCCAATCAAGCGGTTCATCTGTTCAATGTCTCGCTCCATGCGTTCGATCAGCGTGGGGTTGTGGTCACCTTTTAGCATCTCTAGGGCCAGACACATGCGTGCCAGCGGGGTGCGCAAATCGTGCGACACCCCGGCCAGCAAGGTGGTGCGGGCACTGAGCAGGTCACTCACCTGCTGCGCCATGGCGTTAAAGCGGCGGCTCAAGCTCACCAGCTCGCGCGGCCCGGTCTCAGGCAACAACGACGGGCTTCCGCCCTGGCCAATCAGCGCGCTGGCGGCCTCCAGCCTGGCCAGCGGCTCGGTCAGACGGCGTGCCAGCCAGAGCGCCACACCCATGGCAAACAGCAAGCCAACCAGCAACGCCATCGCAAGGGCGGTCACCGGCTGGCTGTCAACGCGAGTTGCAGACAAACCCACCACCAAATGGCCGCTGCCGATGGGCACCTCGGCCCAGTACCAAGTGCCGGTTTCAAGGTGTTCACTGCTGAGGTGATGCATTAGCCCCGTGCGTTGCGCCAACGCATCTTCCAGCAGGTAAAAGTAGGGCGGGTGCCATTCGTCGCGACCTGGACCGGGCAGCTCCGCGCGTAGCGCCAAAGCATGGCTTGCAAGAAGTTCCTGCTCGAAGGCGGGACGGGTTTGCGGTGGCAATTCTGCCCAGGTCTGGGCAGACAGAACCATCAAGCCTGCCAGGTCGTTGGCGGAGCGTCTTGCCAAAGGCAGCACCACCCAAAAGGCAGAAAGCCCAGTGACCATCAACTCCATCAGGATAAAGGCCAGCGCCAACCGCACCGTGTTCTGGCGCGCCAGGCTGGCGTGCTTGCTCAAGCTTGGCTACCCTGCGGGGTGAACAGATAGCCCTCACCGCGCACCGTGCGGATGTAGGCCGGTGCAGCAGGCTCAAGCTCGATCTTGCGGCGCAGCCGGGTAACGCGGTTGTCAATGCTGCGGTCAAACGGGTCGCGCTCGTAACCGCGCAACCTGTCCACCAGGGTGTCGCGCGACAGCACCCGGTTGGGGTGTGCTACCAGCGCGGCCAGCAGGTCATATTCACCGCTGGTGAGCGCCACTTCCTGACCGTCACGCAACAGGCGATGCCCCAGCGTGTCAAGTGAAAACGGTCCAAACCTGGCCTGCGCTTTGAGTGCGGTCGATTCTGTTGCGCTTGCCTGGCCCCGGCGCAGCAAGGCCCGCAAGCGCGCCAGCAACTCGCGCGGGCCAAAGGGTTTGGCCAGGTAGTCATCGGCGCCAACTTCCAGGCCGATGACGCGGTCAAGTTCCTCACCACGCGCTGACAACATCAGAATAGGTACCGAAGACTTGACCCGCAGCGCCCGTGTCAGGGCCAGGCCATCCTCGCCCGGCAGCATCAAATCGAGCACGATGGCGTCGGGCATGCCGGCTTCCAGAGCGGCCCACATGGCGTTGCCATCGTTGGCGCTGGAGACGGCAAACCCATTGGTACCCAAATAAGTGACGAGCAGGTCGCGCAGGTCGGGGTCATCGTCAACGACAAGAATACGGTGGGGGCTTGAGGTGGTCATGGTGGGTTTGGGTACAGTTTACGGCACACCTCTGTAGGCTGAGCCGCGTCAGTGCCTGTTTGATGCCTTTGGCGACACACTGATACAAAGCAAGGCGTGGCCGACATCTGGTGACGACAGGCATACCGCACCATACACCTACCTGAAAACAAACACCATGAACACACGATCTTTCCTCTTCCCGTTGCTGCTGGTGGCCATGTCTGGCACGCAGGCGCAGTCTCTCCCGGTCGATGCAGGCAGCTTGCCCGCCCGTCCGCTGAATCTGTCGCTTCGCCCTGCCAAGGCGCCAACTGATGCTGCACCGGTTGTGCCTGAGCAGGCGGCAACGCAGTTGCCTTACGGTGCCGGTTTTGAAACCCGGCAGACCGGCCGCACATCAGGCAGCAGTGGGGGAAGCACAGGAGGGTCAGGTGGATCGG
>JAGOUM010000182.1 GCA_018061265.1 Rhodoferax sp.
CAGCCTTACCGCTTCCATCTTGAATTCCAGCGTGTACTTGGCCCGTTTCCTCGTTTCACTCATCGCGTTCTCCTTAAACTGATTTTTAACCATCAGCTAAGAAGTACGTTTTTCGGGGGCAAGTTCATAAACATTAATTATGAATTTGTTCAGTTAAGAAAGCGCCGAGTTAAAACTTTAACTTAACTTCCCGAATTTTTCCTTTGGCCCCGCGTGCAATCAACTGGTGATCGTATCGCCGACCGCAGGTAATCATTCATTTATTCACCCTGTAATTTCAATACTTGACCTTGAACGTCGGCGACTGCCGTGGCTTGGCATCACGTCGGTCGTACACCTTGGTCGTGCTGATGTTGGAATGCCCCAACCACTCCTGGACTTGTGCAATATCGGCATCGTTCTCCAGAGCCGAGGTGGTGGCTGTCGCCCGCAACGCATGCGGCCCCATGTTTTCGCCCACAATTCCCAACTGGTTCAAGTAACGTTTGACAACCTCTGCGTAAACCCCGCCAGGACTCAGGCCAACTGTGGTACCTGAAACACTGCTGCGCAATGATCGAAACAAAGCGCCGTCCGTCTGCCCAGCATGACCGGCCAACTTGAGGTAATAAGCCACCAGTTGCGCGGTTTCGGAGTGAATTGGGATGTAACGTTGTTTGCCACCTTTGCCAAAAACCAGCATGTGTGCCACGCCCCTCCTCTGCTGGCCAAAATCTTTCACTCGCAATTTGCATAACTCCTCACGGCGTAGCCCATGAAAAAGCAGCACCGACAGAATCGCCCGATCCCGTATCCCCTTGAGTGTGTCCGCGGGTGGTGACTCCAGTAGTGCACGTGCCTGCGCATCACTGAGCGCGGGTGTTTTGCCCTCCTGACTCTCAACCTTGGGTCGTTTGACACCTTTGACCGGGTTGTGGGTTACCGCGTTTGCGTTGCACAGGTATTCATAAAGGGAAGCCAGTGCAGCGAGCTTGCGCCGGATTGTGGCGCCTGCGAGTTGCTGGTTTTCCAGATCGGCACGCCAGGCCAGTACATGACTGCGGGTGACCAGACGAAAGTCTTTGGGGTGTTGGATGCCACAACTGGCCATGAATGAGCGAATGTCGTTTTCGTAGGCGCGGCGGGTCTGGGGGTTGCTGATGTTGGCGAACCACTGAGCCTCCGCGGGCACCTCGGCAAGGTGCTGGAACGCCGGGTCGGTGAGACTGCGAGGGGTCAGTGCAACGATGTTGGTCATGAGCAAAAAAGGGTTGTATACCCTTTGAAATCGGGGCTGGGGGCTGAGATCGTAGTGCGGCAAGGGTTGTAGTTTGGTGAATTTTGTCGTAATTCTACTGTTGATAAAATATGTTATCAATAGTTATGGGGTCAAAATAATCTGTGTCACGGTTGTGCGGCTGTCATCGGCTCGTCGTTCAGTCCTTGTCATCCAGCATGGCGTTGCTCACTGCGCCAAATGCAGGTGCAGGTCATGTCTCTCGTGTGCGAGAGCCTTATCAATAACGTTTTGGGTGGGTGGTTAAGCCGTGGCTCCTTTGTCTGGGGTCGCGTCAGCCCGCAAAAGCTGATCGGCTTGTAATCGTGCCACCCAAGCTTTTTCGACAAAGCTGTCGGTCACCCCATAGTGCCCGTGACTGACTCGCATTAGTAAATTGGCAGAAGTCATTAGGGCGATGACACTTTGAACCTCCTGAGCGCTCACCTCCCGACCTGTTTTGACCGAATACTCCTTCAGTGCGTCTGCCGTAAACCCACCCTTGACGTTGCCACCGATGCTACAAATTCGAGAAAAGACGGCTTCTGCCAGTGGGCCCAAAGCTTCTATTTTTTGAAGCTCAACATCTGCTGCTGCTGCACCAAGGGACTCGGCAATCGTTGGCAAATGCTCGTCAGCGTTGGCGCCCTGCGGCAAGGTGCGCAAAATATTGAGCGCTTTCATCAATTCTTCGGGGCGGCTGCCCATTCTCTTGAACGCCTCTTGCGCGACGGCGATCGACGGGGTTTTGCTGCCCAACTGTGGCTTGACCTGGTGCAGGATGTATTCAATAAAGTCGCGCCCAAGTACCGGAAACTCATGCGTGACCGCCCCATTAAATGCCTGATTGCCCTTGACTGAGAGTTCCTGGACGCGTGCGCGATGTGAACCGGTCCCGAGAAAGAGAAAGTAGCCGGGGGTTTCTGGTCGGGTGTTGATGGCATCACGAGTCGCTTTCAGCGCGTGCAGCATATTGCCACCCTCGGTACTTCCCAAAGCATGCTGCACCTCGTCAACGATCAGCACCACATTGGCTTGAGCTTGATCAATCAGCGCCATGAACGCATGGGCCAGGCTGACGCCGCCCTGCTTGCCAAGGTCCGCGAGCTTGAATCCAAATTTGAAGCCTGCGACGCCTGCCTCAACGCTGGAGACGCTTCTGAGCTTCTGGAGAATGCCTGAGCCTGGGGTTTGCAGCTCATTCAGAGACCTCCGAATTGCGTCGTGAACCAAATCCGCTGGATTAGCTTGAGGCTGGCTCCACAGGTCGACATAGATGACGATGGCTCCTAAATTCTCC
Source organism: Rhodoferax sp. (assembly GCA_018061265.1). GTDB lineage: Bacteria > Pseudomonadota > Gammaproteobacteria > Burkholderiales > Burkholderiaceae_C > Rhodoferax. Next base: position 2,556 of record JAGOUM010000182.1, read on the forward strand.
AAAGCTGGAATCAGGTCGGTGGCGAGAAATGTGGTTTTACCCACCCGCCGTTGACCTGAAAGAAATAGCCCAGATCGCAACGAGGTATCGAGAAAAGAGGGCTTCAGCAGTTGCTGGGCCATTTCCTGAGCAAGGGCGGTACGTCGGAAGGTCATGGTTTACTAACTTTTATGAGAAAAGCATAATTATGCAATTGTCGTAATTAATCGTAAAGCGGATTATTGGGTTCACCCTCTGCACGTACTGGGGGGCTAAGCAGCTTCTACCATTCGGGTCGACGACACAGCACAGCACGAAACAGCAGAGCTATGCAGGTCAACCAAGCCATTGCCATCATGGTCAATCACAGCCCGATGGTCCGTTACCCTAGCCATCGTGCCCAGCGAAGAGGCCGCCACCACCACACCCTGACTGCACAAGTCGCCTTCGGCAGCATCGTGACCCAACCGACCATCGCACCGAACGTCAAGCTGAACCAGGTCAGTGCTCAAGGCTGAATTGCGTCGGCTTTCGAGCCAATTGAGTGATTGCATGCCAATTGCGGCCACGATCAAGTGAGTGACAACCCGGCACCGCTGTCCCGACTGGGTAGCGTGGTCTACGCGGTCTTCGTCTATTGCGGATGCAGGTGGACGGCCAGCCACAGCGCACCGTCCGACACTTTATTGACGCTGTGCGGCATATTGGCCGGCAAAAACACGTAATCGCCCGATTGGAGTGATTCAGTCTTGCCGTCGATCTCGATATCAGCAGTCCCTTGGACCAACAGCACCCATTCGTCCTGGGTTTGGACATAGTGCGTCGGGATGATGTCTGAGTTGCTGCAAATCCGCTCAATCACCAGATTTCGGCACTGCAGCAGGGTTTCAAAGCGCTCACCGGTGGCTGGTGGCGCCGCCTTGTCAAATAGGTTTTGAATGGTCACGTTGTTTCTCGATGTTGGCTCACAAATCGACGCGTCGACAACCCGTAAAGTTCAAGAGGTAATCCGGGCTGAAAACCTGGGACGGGGTTCGAAATCCAGCCTGTGCCGGGCCATTGGCCACCCGTTTGGCAATGTCCCAGGCGGTTTCAGCGGTCAGGGCATAACCCTCCATGGTGTCGAGCCGTGCCGACATTGACTGTCCTGCTGCATTTCGGACTTCACCCCAGAAATGACAGCCACCCCGGCTGCGTTGCGCATCATCAGGCCCTGCGGGTCCGGCATCAATCTGCTTCTTAAGAAAATTCGTGACCAGTTCCGATGCCAACACGCCCCCGAAGTAACGCGAGGCTTTTGACATCATGCGCAAACCCAAAGGTGCTGCCATGAACACCTGAATGTCCGGTGTGCCCGTCGAAATCCAGGCCGTGCTCACATCACCCCAAGGAATTGACATCGTTTTAAGCGGACCCTGGCCAAAGTCCACCGCACGGGTCGCCCACCCCGACGGCACCGCTGTCAACTGACCGCCTCGGCGAATCATGCCACCCCGATGCAGGTTTTCCACCATCGTTGTCGCCGTGCCGTGTGACGGCCGACTGGAAGTCTGAAAAGCCAGTGTCAGTGACGTCGCATCCGGCATGCGCCTTTTGAGGTGCGCCGCGAGGCAGTCGCTGGGCACCACGTCAAAACCGACCCCGGGCATCAGCATCACACCCTGTTGTTGCGCCATGCCCCCAAAAGTAGCCAGCAGTTCGAAGACCTCGATTTCACCGGTGATGTCCAGATAATGGATTCCGGCCTGCATGCAGACTTCAGCCAATGGCCTGGCAGTACGGGTGAAGGGGCCGGCGCAATTGAGCACCACCGCAACTCCCTTCAAATTGACTGCCACCACTTTGGGATCTTCCAGACCAAATATCCGATAGGGCAAGCCATGACGGCTGGCCAAGGGTTCGATCTTGTGCAATGCTCGCCCCGCCTGTATCGGCTGGCTGCCTTCCTGAACGGCCAGCTCTGTAATGAGTTCAGCCGTATAACCGTTGGCGCCGTAGATGAGAATGTCTTTGTTCATGGATTTGGCGCTGGAACAGTAAAGCCTGCGACTGTGCCTCAATATCATCGATGCTGCAGTTCATGAGGCTCCAGCGATTCATCAAGAACTGACACCGCCGGCCAATAAATCTCAATCCAGTTGCTGCAACAACACCAGCGTAGCGTCGTCAGGCTGGCCGTGGAAAAAGCGCTCCAAGGCCTGGACAAACACCGGATCCTCGGGTGCCACCTGACCAAAGAGGGTCAAGCACGAGCGCAATTTCAGCTCATCGGGGGAGCCGAAAATGGCATGAGCATTCAAATTGGGGTGTGTCAAGAGCAACTGGGTGCAGTGCACCAGTCGCATCCGAAGCACCGGATGCTGCCAATAGGCCAGTGCTTCTGCGCGGGAGGCGATACCAAAATGGCGCGCCATCACACTGCGGCCCAGGCCCTGAAGCTGCGGAAAAATGAACCACATCCAATGCGTGGTCTTCCTGCCACGCGCCAGTTCAGCACAGACCGCGTCATAGACCCGGTCCTGGGCATCGATAAACCGTTGCAAGCCTGACTCTGACAGTTCGGACTTCATTACCTGCACCGATCAGCTCAGACCGCTTTGGGTTGACGTCCTGGTTAACCGGCTTCGTTGACTTCTGCCACGACAGCAGGTTCAACTGCGGGAACTTCCTCAACTGCCGGCACCGCCTCAACAGGCGTTTGCGTATTGACAGGCGCCAACTGATACAACTTCGCCCCTTCACGTTCACCCGCAATCACGAGTTGACCCTTCTTGGCAGCGGCATAGACCCACGTCTTTGCGCGGCCAGTAATGACGGTGCGGGCGCTGTCATCCAATTTCAGCTTCTTCAGGGCAGCATCGGCAATTTGCGCAATCGTGACTTTCCTGCGACCCATGCATTTGGCCCAAAGGTCGGCACCGGTTGCGGGCAGTTTGACCGCGACTTCCACGGCTGG
>JAGOUM010000062.1 GCA_018061265.1 Rhodoferax sp.
CAACACGTTGCAACTGCGTGCCAGTTTGCAACTTGAACAGCTCGGCGGCGAAATGGGGCACAGTGCCCTCGCCGGCCGAGGCATAACTCATGCGTGCGGATGAATCGCGCAGCAGGCGAACCAGCTCCTGCACATTGTTCACTGGCAAATCCGCGTTGACCACCAGCAAGGTAGGCGAGTAGCCAATGCGCCCGATCGGCGCGAAGTCAGCCATCGGGTCATAGCGCAATTTTTGGAGCGCCGGGTTGATGCCATGCGTGGCGATGTAGCCAAAAAGCAGGGTATGGCCATCGGGCTGGGCGGCGACCACATATTCGCAGGCGATGGTGCCGTTGGCGCCGGCACGGTTGTCCACCACCACCGGTTGTCCCAATAATGGCCCCAGTTTGCGCGTCAAGGTTCGCGCCATGGTGTCGTTGCCACCACCGGCACTGGTGGGCACAATGATGTGTACCTCACGCTGCGGGAACTGGCGTGAGTTCAGCGCGGCACTGGGCATGTTGCTGTTGGCCGCCGTTGGCGGAAACACATAGCCCGGCAGGTGCAGCACACCTTGCATGATCTTGCGCGCGGTGCGCACCAGGGCGGCGCTTTGTACGCTGGCCTGCTCTCCCTCGCCTTGCATCGTGACTTCCACATCAATCTGACCGGCAGGGTGCAATACGACCAGTTTGTGACGACCGGCTGCCAGGCTGGCACCGCTGGCCACCGTGCCTGGCAAGGCAAATGCCGTGGCGACACCGATGGCGCCTGTGACCGCATGTGAAGCATGGCACTTGTGCGGCGTGAAATATCGCGAGGTGATGCTCCTGGGAGCGTCACCGCCACTCACCAGCACCGGTTTGGGCACCACGCTGCCAGAGACATCACCCAGCCCCATGCGCAGGCCAGCTTGCAGTCGCAGCGACTCGATGCGCGCCAGCAGGGCGGTATTGGCATCCAATTCTGCCGGGCGCTCGCGCCCACTCAGGCCCAGATCGGCTGCACGCAGCATCATTAGCGGCATGGCCGCATCAATACAAGTGACTGGCAGGCCGTCAATGGTGTCGATGCGCGCGCCGGTGGGAAACAGCTTTCCGGTCACCGAACCCCAGGCATCCAGAAAATTCAGCAACACCGGCGCCGCCGTGCCCGCCACGCCGTCAATGCGGGCATCCCCTTCGTAGGTCACCTTGCCGCCCGGTGTGCACACGGTCACGTCGATTTTGGAGCGCGTGTTGACGTTGTACACGCGCACAGTGGTGTGGCCGTCTTGCGCCGGGATCAGGCCCTGGTCGAGCGCAAACGGTGCCACGCCTGAGAGCATGTTGCCGCAATTGGGCCGCGTATCGACCGACTGGTGCCCGACACCAATTTGGGCAAAAAGGTAGTCCAGGTCGCAGTCGGGCTGGGTCGAGCGCGACACGATGGCCACCTTGCTGTTGAGTGTGCTGCCTCCCCCCAATCCGTCGAGCTGCAATGGGTCGGACGCGCCAATGGCACCAATCAGCGCCTGGTTGCGCGCGACATCGCCTTCAGGCAGCCAGTCGCGCAGGAAGAATGGCCCGCGGGAGGTACCAGCACGCATCAGCACACAGGGAATTGACAGCGTCATTCAGTCGTCTCCCAACGCCAGGGCACTGGGCTGGCGTTTTTCCACCGCGTAGCGCAGCAGCGACGCGGTACGGAAAACGCCGTGGGCAAATTTGCCGTAGGGCAGCGTGGCAAACAAGGCCATCACCACCCCTAGGTGCAGAGCCAACAAGAGGGCCAGCGCCGGTGTGCTGCGCCCAAGCCACAGCAGCAAACCGGTGAGGCTGGTCAAGAACAGCAGCGCGATAAAACCGTAGTCCATGGAGTTCTGGGCCGCGTCGCCATGCAAGGGGTGGCGGCTCTGCTTGAGCCTGAACAAACCCACGGTACCCAGCAACAGACAGACGCCACCGGCCACGCCCAGCAGTTTGGGCAGGCTGGGCAGCTCATACGGCGCGTGCCAGCCCAAGGCGTAGTGGTAAATCGTGGCCACACCGGTGGCGGCAAAGCACAGCATGAAGCCGTAAAACGTCAAATGATGGGACCGGCTGCGCGACAGGGTGTAAGCGTCGTCCTCGTTGTGGCAACCCTCACCGTGGCCGCCGTCCAGGTATTTGAGCGTCAGTACATCGCCCGTGGCTTGCAGGGCGTCTCCACCGGCAATGGCGTGCCCCGTAGTCGCCGGTGAAACATCCTGCAGGAAGCGCGTCACGCCAATGCCCAGCGCCAGCACCGCCCACAAGAAAACCGGTACAAACATCGAGACCAGCAGGTTATGCGGGAACAACTTGAAAAAATCACCCGCCGCTGCCCCGCCCCACAGGCTGCCGTTGATCGCCAGCGCCAGCATCAAGAACAGCGCCAAGCCTGCCGCCAGCGCCAGCGCCACGGTCAGTCCATTGCGCTGATACAGCTTACCCAAGGCGGCGGGCCAGGCGTAAGCCACGTAGGTTTCACCACGCACCTGCGCCATGGCTTGCGGCACGTTCACCGCAAATTCATGCGGCGGCGCGTACTGGCAGGCGTGCAGGCAGGCCCCGCAGTTGTGGCACAGGTTGGCCAGGTAATGCACATCGGCCGCGCCAAATTCGAGCCGCCGCGTCATCGCCGGGAACACGGCGCAAAAACCTTCGCAGTAACGACAGGCGTTGCAGATTTGTAGTTGCCTTGCGACCTCAGTCACCGCAGGAGAGGTCGGGCCATGGCCGGCAGCTGTCTGCCGAGCATCCAGAATCAGGGCTTCAAGCGCGGGCATGATTAGCTCCTGATTGAAGAGCTGCTTGCGCAGACTCGGTACCAGCTATACGGCCAAAAGCCGTGCCAATCGACATGCCGACGCCGGCTGTGTAGCCCTTGCCCAACACATTGCCCGCCATCATCTCGCCCGCCACAAACAGGTTGTCACTGGGGATGTCGTTGAAGCGCACCGCAGCCGTCTCGTCGGTTTTGAGACCCAGGTAGGTGAAGGTGACACCCGGACGCAACGCATAGGCGTAAAACGGTGCCGTGTCGATGGGCCGGGCCCAATGGGTTTTGGCAGGCATCACGCCTTCGGTGTGGCAGTCGTCCAGCGCCGTGTGGTCAAAACTGCCTACCCGGCAAGCCTGGTTGTAACGCTTAAGGGTTTGCATAAACATGCTCACATCGAGCCCAAGCTGGCTGGCCAGTTCTTCCAGCGACTGGGCCTTGACCCCGGGGAACACCGGTGGCATGAAGCGGCCAATGGCCTTGGCATCAATGATGGAATAGGCCTGTTGTCCGGGTTGCTGCGCCACCAGACGCCCCCAGATGGCGTAGCGCTTGGGCCAGAAGTCTTCACCTTCGTCGTAAAAGCGCTGGGCATCGCGGTTCACCACCACACCGAGTGACACACAGTCAATGCGGGTGCAAATGCCACCGTCGTACAGCGGCGCCCGCGCGTCAATCGCCACCATGTGCGCTTGTGTGGGGTCCCCAATGGCATCGGCGCCATGGTCATTAAGCAAATGGCGCAGCAGCACGCCCTGGTTGAACTTCGTGCCGCGAATTAAAAAGTTGTCCGACGGGGTTTCGCCCCGGTCGTTGACACCCCAGGCCTCGCGCAGCCAGTCGCGGTTGGACTCGAAACCGCCAGCGGCCAGCACACAGGCGCGGGCGGTGATGCGCTCGGTGTTGGTGCTGCCGTTGGGGTGCTGAGTTGACAGATGAGCTGCCACAAAGTGACCATTCTCAATCTCCAGTCGGTTCACCGGCGCGTTGTAACGCACCTGCACCCCCAGCTTTTCGGCGCTGCGGAAATAGGCGTTGACCAACGCCTTGCCACCGCCCATAAAAAAGGCGTTGGTGCGCGCCGTGTGCAAGGCCCCCGAGAGTGATGGCTGAAAGTGCACGCCGTGGCTGCGCATCCACGGGCGGCAGGTGCTGGAGTCGCGGATCACCCGGCGGGCCAGTTGCTCATTGGTGATGCCGCCGGTCACCTTGAGCAGGTCTTGCCAGAATTCTTCTTCGGGGTAGGCATCGACCAGCACATCCTGGGGTGCGTCGTGCATACAGCGCAGATTGCGCGTGTGGGCCGAGTTGCCGCCGCGCCATTCGCGTGGCGCAGCTTCCAGCAGCAGCACGCTGGCACCCGCCTCGCGCGCCATCAGCGCGGCGCACAAAGCGGCATTGCCACCGCCAATCACCAGCACGTCCACGGCGTTGGCGGGCGATTTGTTGTCTATCACAGCCATGGTGCGGTCAGACCTTTCTGCGCGCCGCCAGCACACGATCAACCATCACGCCGGCCTGGCCCAGGTGGTTAATGGGGTTACACAGGGCTTCGAGCTGCGCCCGGTTCAAGTGCGCGTTGATTTCGGGGTGGGCTTCCAGGATGTCGATCAACGGGCGCTGTTCGCGCAGCGCCTGGCGGCACAAGTCATACACCAGATCGTGGGCATACTCGCGCCCGATGTATGGCCCCAGACCCATCATGACCGATTCGGACATCACCAGACCATGCGTGATGTCCATGTTGGCGCGCATCCGCACTGCATCCACCTCAAGACCTTGCAGCACAAACTTGGTTTGTTTGAGTGCCCCCGAGAGCAGGCAAAAGATCTCGGGCAATGCCACCCATTCAATTTCCCACGGTCCGGTGGAGCGTTCGTGATCAGCCACCATCGCTTCCATCAGTGAGGCCGCATGCTGGCGCACAACAGAGATACAGGCGTGAATATACAAACACGAAATCGGGTTGCGCTTTTGTGGCATGGTGGAAGACGACCCGCGCCCCGGTGCATACGGCTCAAACACCTCGGCCACTTCGGTCTGCATCAGCAGCTTCACGTCCATGGCGATCTTGCCCAGCGAGCCGCCCACCAGCCCAAGGAAGGCACCCACTTCGGCGATGGTGTCGCGTACGGTGTGCCAGGAGATCAGCGGTTGCGCCAAGCCAAGTTCCTGCATCAGCGCTGCCTGCGTTTCCATGGCACCGGTTTCCAGCGACGAGAGTGTGCCCGAGGCGCCGCCAAACTCACCCATCAACACACGGGGTTTGAGCTGGTTCAGGCGCTCGCGATGACGCTCAATGCCCGCCAGAATGCTGGCCATTTTGTAGCCAAAGGTGATGGGTGTGGCCTGTTGCAGGTTGCTGCGGCCAATGATGGGGGTGTCGCGGTGGGTGGCGGCCAGCGCCGCCAGCGCATCCGAGATATCTGCCAGGTCTTGTTCAATCAGAGCCAGACCTTCACGCATTTGTAATACGGCTGCCGTGTCTGTAATGTCTTGTGTGGTGGTGCCCCAGTGACAGTATTCACCGAGCCGGTCGCGGCAGTTGGCGTTGATCTGGTTCACCACGGCGATGATGGGGTAGCCGATCTGTTCGGTTTTGGCCTTGAGCTTGTCCCAGTCAATCATTGACAGCTCACAGTGCCGCACGATTTCATCAGCCGCTTCCTGCGGTATCAGGCCGAGCTGACCTTGCACCTTGGCCAGCGCGCGCTCGATGTCGAGGTACTTGGCCGTGCGGTTTTCGTCGGACCAGACCTGGCGCATACGCGCATCGCTGAACATGTCGCCAAAAATGCGCGAATCGATGATGGTGGCTGTCATGGGGTTCCCTTTGGAAGGTGGATGGGTCACAAAATTTGGCGCTCAGGCGGTGGGCTCGGCGCGCGACAGGATACGTTGCGCCTTGAGCACAACGGGTTTGTCCACCATGCGCCCATCTACCTGAATCGCGCCGGGGGTAGCAGCGGCTTGCCAGGCATTGACGACGCGGGTTGCCCAGGCCAGCACTTGCGCGTCAGGCCGGAAAGCCTCGCGCACCACGGCCACCTGGCTGGGGTGAATACACATCTTGGCGCCAAAACCCAAGGCGCGGGCGTGCGTGAGATCGCTTTGCACCTGGGTCGCGTCGAGCTCTGGCGTGACACCGGCCACCGGCGGCGGCAAGTCAGCGGCGCGGGAGGCCATGGCCACCGCCAGCGCGGCAGCATCGAGCGCAAAACCGGGGCCGGGCAGGTCCAGATCAAGCAAATAGTCCAGCGAACCAAAGGCCAGACGAGACACGCCCGGGGACCGGCCAATCGCGGGCGCGGCCAGTACGCCGCGCACGGTTTCAATCAGAGGCAACACACGCGAGCCTGGTGGCATGTGCTCCAGAACCTGCGCGACTTGTTCGGATAACTCGCATTTAGAGAGCATGCAGTGCTTGATCGGTGTGCGCTGCAGCCATAAAAGATCATCAAGATGGCAAGGGCTCGTCACATCGTTGATGCGCACCAGCAAGCGATCTAACTGGTCGGCCGCTAGGCTTGCGACCCAACTGGCGATGGACTCACGTGCGAGCACTTTGTCGGCGGGAGCAACCGCGTCCTCCAGATCCAGAATCACCCGGTCTGCGCCACTGGCCAGAGCTTTGGCAAATCGCTCGGGCCGGTTGCCCGGCACAAACAGATAGGTGAGTGGCTGCTGAAGGCTCATGGGACTCACACCGCCCCTTCGTCGCGTAATGCGGTGATTTGTTCGTGGCTATAGCCCAGCGCGCTCAAGATGGCGTCCGTGTGTTGACCCAAAGCGGGTACCGCGTCCATGCGCGGTGCGCCTTTTGTCCATGAGCCGGGTGGCAACAGGGCGGGTACCGTGCCCACCGAGGTGTCCACCGAAGACCAGCGCTGGCGTGCCTGCAGTTGCGGGTGTGCCCAGACCTCGGCCATGGTGTTGACCTGGGCGTTGGCGATTTGTGCGGCTTCCAAGCGTTGCACCACCTGTGCTGCCGTCAGTGTGGAAAACGCCTGAACGATCAATGCATACAGCGTGGCACGCTGCGCCACCCGCTTGGGGTTGCTGGCAAAACGCTCATCCGTGGCCAACTCGGGTTGTTGCAACACCTGCTCGCAAAAGGCTTTCCACTCGCGTTCGTTTTGCAGACCCAGCATCACTGTCTTCCCGTCACCGGCGGGAAACGGGCCATAGGGGTAAATGGTGGCGTGGCTGGCGCCGGTGCGCTGCGGCGGTGCGGCACCGTCCAGGCTGTAGTAAAGCGGGTAGCCCATCCACTCGCTGAGAGCTTCAAGCATCGAGATATCGATGTGCTGACCCTCGCCGGTTTGCTGGCGATGCATCAGCGCTGCCAGGATATTGGTGTAGGCATACATGCCCGCTGCGATGTCGGCAATCGACGGCCCGGCCTTGGACGGTGTGTCTTCGGTGCCGGTCACCGACACGAAACCGGCCTCGCTCTGGATCAGCAGGTCGTAGGCTTTTTTATCGCGATAAGGGCCGTTGTCGCCATAACCCGATATGTCACAAACGATGATGCCGGGCTTGGCGGCGCTCAATGCCGCATACGAGAGCCCTAAGCGGGCGGCGGCACCGGGGGCCAGGTTTTGCACCACCACGTCGGCGTCTTCCTCGATCAGACGTTTGAGGATCTTTTGCGCCTCAGGGTGTTTCACATCGAGTGTCAGGCTTTCCTTGTTGCGGTTGGTCCAGACAAAGTGCGAGGCCAGGCCACGCACGCGCTTGTCGTAACCCCGGGCAAAGTCGCCCACGCCGGGGCGTTCGATCTTGATGACGCGCGCACCCAGGTCAGCCAGTTGACGCGTAGCAAACGGCGCTGCAATGGCGTGTTCCAGCGTGACGACGGTGATGCCTTTGAGGGGTTGCATGGTGGGTCCTCAGGCGATGACCGCGGTGGCATCCATGGTCAGCCAACCTTCATGGTCTTTGGCCCAAAGATGGATGGTCTTGCCGTCAGCGGAGGGTTCACCGCAGACAAAGAAGGGGTGGATGTCAAACACCGGGCGTACCGCGCGGAATTCGTAACGCAGCACCTTGGCCTCGGGCATCTGGTGGCGCAACAGGTCGAGCAGCAGCGTCGCCACCATCGGACCGTGCACGATCAGGCCGGGGTAGCCCTCGACCTCGGTGACGTATTTGCGGTCGTAGTGGATGCGGTGACCGTTGAAAGTGAGTGCCGAATAACGAAACAGCAACACGTCATCGGGCACCCATTTCTTTAACCAGCTGGACGATACAGGTGCCGCCTTGGGCGCGGGTGCCACGTCATCGGGCCGGGCGGCTTCGCGGTAAACGATGTCGTGGAACTCGGTCAGCGCAATCTCGGCCTCGCCTTCGCGACGGATCTCGTGGCGCACCTTGACAAACACCAGTTTGCCGGTGCGGCCGGATTTCTCGGTCACTTCAGCGATGGTGGAGGTGCGTTCCAGTGCGTCGCCAATACACAGTGGCTGGTGAAAGGTGAACTGGCTGCCCGCCCACATGCGCCGTGGCAACGGCACCGGGGGCAGGAAGCCACCACGTTTGGCGTGGCCATCAGCGCCAATTTCGGACTGGCGGTACAACGGCAGGAAGTACAGCCAGTGCCACAGCGGAGGCAGCGGCGTTCCGGGCACCGGGCGCTCGGCCTCGCGATCAAAGGTGGCAGACAACGCAGCGAAGGGCGTGGGGGTGGCCGTATCGGACACGCGCTCAGTGCGGCCAATCCAGTTGGTGATATTCATCCGTAGTTTCTTTCATCCAATGCGACGCCTGGGGCGGGGCGGCCCCAGGGGTTAGTAGCCCTTTGGTTACATCATTCCAAGGGTTCTGGGCAGCCAGAGAGACAACGGTGCCCAATAAGTGACGATCATCAAGAACACCAGCATGGTGAGCAACCATGGTCCGACTGCTTTGCTCATATCGGTGAGCCCCAGCTTGGATATGCCGCTGGCCACATACAGGTTGAGTCCAACAGGGGGGGTGATCATGCCAATTTCCATATTGACGGTCATGACGATGCCAAAGTGGACCGGGTCGATGCCCAAAGTCATGGCGATCGGGAACAGGATCGGCGCAAAAATGAGGATGATCGAAGCGGGCTCCATAAAGTTGCCTGCGACCAGCAGCAACAGGTTTGCAACCAGGAGGAAGCCGATGGGACCCAGGCCGGCCTCGATGATCCACTGTGACATGGACTGAGGGATTTGCTCACTGGTCAGCAGGTAGCTGAACAAGACCGCGTTGGTGATGATGTAGAGCAACATGGCGCTCAGATTGGCCGACGACAACAATACGCGCTTCAGATCCGAGAGCCTGAGGTCCTTGTAGATGAATGTGGCGATCACAAAGGCGTACACAGCGCTCATGGCAGCAGCTTCTGTTGCGGTAAACACACCTGAATAAATGCCGCCCATCACGATCACAATCAGCATCAACCCCCAGACGGATTCCCTGAAGGCGGTCCAGCGCTCACCCCAGTTAGCCCGCCTGGCCTTTGGGTAGTTGTTGCGGTGGGCAATCCACCAAGTCGTCACCATCAGCATCGAGGCAAGCACCAGGCCGGGAATCACACCGGCCATGAACAACGCGCCAATCGAACTGTTGGTTGACACTGCATACATCACCATGGCAATCGAGGGCGGTATCAAAATACCCAAGCCACCGGCAGACGCGACGATACCTGCCCCGAAGCGTTGTGGGTAGCCCGCTTTCACCATGGCGGGTAGCAGGATCGATCCAATCGCCACGACGGTGGCAGGACTCGACCCTGACACCGCCGCAAACAATGAGCAAGCGACCACGGCACTGAGTCCAAGGCCACCCGGTAAGTGTCCCACCATGGAGGTTGCAAAGGCAATCATGCGCTTGGCCACCCCACCGTGAGTCAAAAAGTTACCAGCCAGGATAAAGAAAGGTACCGCCATGATCTCGAACTTTTCGATGCCGGTGAAGAGCTTCAATGCGACACTTTCGATGGGCACATTGGTAAAGAAGAACAAGAAACTCAATACGGTCAGACCCAGAGAAATTGAGATGGGCATGCCGGTGATCATTAACACCAGCAACAAGACAAAAATGATGCTGGCAGTCATGTGCGATCCGGGGTGTTATTGTTGGAGTGCAGTTCTTTCGGATGCAGGTCATCAGACGATTCGGAGTCATGAACGGTGTCCACGCCTTCCACAACACTATGGTCGTGATGTGGCAGTTCCCCAGTCCTGATGAAGGAGCCGCAAACTTGCAAGAAGCGAAAGCACATCAGTGCGCTTCCAAGAGGTATGGCCGAATAGACCAACCAGGTCGGCATTTCGAGGTCCACGGTTGTTGGACCTTGGAGGATGGCTTCAGTGTTCAAACCCAAGGCGCGAAAGAACCCGTAGTGCGCCCCGTTCTCCCAGACAAAGTGCGCACCTAGGGTGGCAACAATTCCGGTGAACGAAGCCCCAGCGAGCAAACCGAACACGATGAACTTGAAACGCAGATCAGGCTTCAAGCGATTGATCAGTACATCGACGCCCACATGGATGCCGGTTCTGACGCCATAAGCTGCACCAAACTTTGCCATCCAGACGAACATGATGATGGTCAGTTCCTGCGCCCAAGACATATCGATGGAAATCAGCCAATCTGTCAGACCCGGGATACCAAAGCCAATCGTGTAGCGATGAAGAACCGCAGCAAAGGTGACCACCGTCGCTGCACCGATCAGTAGCGTGACTATCCATTCCTCGAGTGAATCAAGGATTTTCATTTTTGTCTCCTGGATGGCAAGGGCCGCCATCGCACCGATCTACAGGTCGGTGCGATGGATAGGTGGTCTTATTTGGCCACTGATTCCTTGCGGATCGCTTCAATCAGTTCTTTGCCGATGCGATCGGACATTTCATCCTGGACCGGCAGCATGGCTTTTATCCACACCGATTTCTCGGCTTCACTGGGAACGTGGATTTGGGTCTTGCCGGATGCCTTGATGGCAGCCATTGCTTTGGCGTTGTCCTCTTCAGTCACCTTGTCGTTGAAATCGGTCGCGTCCTTCATTGCGGTCGAAAGCTGGCCACGGATGTCGGCAGGCAGCTTTTCCCAGAACGGCTTGTTTGTCACGACCACGTAGCCACTGTAGGTGTGGTTGGTCATCGTCACATGTTTTTGCACTTCATATTGCTTTTGGGTGTACAGGTTGGGCAGATTTCCATCGGCGCCATCAACCACGCCGGTCTGTAAAGCCTGATAGACCTCAGAGAAGGCCATGGTTTGTGGAAGCGCACCGATCGACCGCATGATTGACTGGTTTACTTTCGATGCATTGATGCGAATTTTTTGCCCCTTGGCTTCTTCCGGGGAGCGTATGGGTTTGTTGGAACTCAAGACTCGAAATCCAGCATCCCAATATGACAGCCCCACCATGTTCCGGGGTTCCAGTTTTTTCAGCAAGGATGCACCAATGGGACCACGGGTCACCCGATGCAATGCGTTTTCATCGGGGAAGATGTAGGGGAGGTCGAACGCCTCGAATTCTTTGACGCCGGCAGGCCCAAACTTACCCGCGACAGGTGCGAGCATCTGTACTGAGCCCATTTGCAGGGCCTCGAGCTCCTCTTTGTCCTTGTAGAGTGTGCTGTTGGCATAGATTTCAACTTTGACTTTCCCTTTTGTCAGTTCCTCCGCACGCTTCTTGAAGAATTCGGCAGCCTGGCCCTTTGGGGTGTCTGCGGCCGCAACGTGCGAAAACTTGATCACGATGGGCGCTTGTGCCATAGCACCGATGGGCAGAGTCAGGGCAGCGATCGTGATCACGCTGGTGAATGCATGAGTGGCGTAGCGATGAAGGATGGTCTTGGTCATTTTGTCTCCTGATTTTTGGATGGGTTGAGTTGTAATGGTGAAATGGGAATTTTCAGTCGTCAGAAGTTGTGCACCATTCCCAAAGATGCGCCATGGGCGCTTTGTGGAAGTGCTGCCGCCACAAAGCCGCTTTGCCAGCCTGTGTGGTCCAACTCTGCGTAGAGCTTGGTCCGTTTCGACAGCTTGTATTCCACGAACGCCACTGTACGGTTGTAGCCGTCCTTGACCTTGGCTGTGCGCTCGCGACTGACCTTGTAATGGGCAAGAATGAGATCCATGTTGGAAGTTATCGGAACGGTGCCACCCAGCCCCCAGGTTGTGTATCTGACTTCACTGGTACCCGAAACTTCGGCTTTGTTGCCTGCGTAGGTGAACGACAGTTTGTTGTTGCCTATTTTGCCGCTGACGCCGCCAACATATGCCTTGAGCTGCAGTCCTGCCGCACTTTGAAACTGGGCGTATCCCAGAGTCGCAGCGAGGTTGCCCGCCTGGTAGGTCATACCTGCCCCTGTCGATGACAGGGCAGACGAATCGCCGACTTTTTCGCCAAGAGCGTGCATGGCTCGAACGGTCAAGTCGCTGAACTTGCCCGCGTACTTGATGGAGTTATCGAGGCGATATGCGCCACTGGTGGCGCCTGAGGGACCGTATTCAATGCCCAATCCATGGGCACTCAGGGCAGCAACGCCGACATTGGGGTTAAATCCGGCGAACCGCACACCCAGAGGGTCAACCGGGCCAAGTGAATCGGCCAGCACCGTGGTTTGCCGACCCACGGTGATCGTGCCCCAATTGGCCTTTAGACCTACATACGATGCTCGATCGAAAAATTTGGTTGTGTTGGCTTGAGCACCGGTATCGGCGTTGATGCCGGTTTCCAGGCCAAAGACGGCCGCCAAACCGTTACCAAGGTCCTCACTGCCCCGAAACCCGAAACGACTGGTGTTGTTCACGCCACTGTTCACTGCTTTGGTGGACCCTTGGGCGGCGGCGTTGCTGGCACTCAGACCGTCAGTGAAGCGAACACTTGCGTCGACGATGCCATAGAGAGTGACGGTGCTTTGTGCATGAGCAGCGCAGGCCATGCCCAGCGCCGTCAATGCGCTGCAGAAACTAGATGCCTTTGGGTAGTAATTCATGAGTTTGTCTTCCGGATTGTTGTTTTGGGCAGATTCGGTGTTGACAGCCCGTCGTACCAAAGCTGTAAAACACTGGCCTGAATGATCGTGTTCTTTGGAGTGCTTGTGAATTGCATAGTTATGATGGATTGATCCACAATACGCATCAATGAGAATAGGATGGGGCAATGGCGATCAACTTCGACTTAAATGACCTACTGGCATTTCGGGCAGTTGCGGAGCTCGGCAATTTCCGCCGTGCTGCCGAATCGGTACACATCTCGCAACCGGCCTTCAGCCGACGCATTGACAAGTTGGAAGAGGCGCTGGGCGCGCGGCTGCTGGAGCGCACCACCCGGCGTGTCAACCTGACCACGGTGGGGCGCGATTTCGACCGTCAGCTGCGACAGATTCTGGACGCGCTTGACACGACGCTTCTAGGTATTCGAGGGGTGGCGGCAAGTCGCATGGGGGAGGTGACCGTGGCCTGTGTCCCGTCTGCCGTGAACTACTTTTTGTCGGGGGTGATTGCGGCCTACCACCAGCGCTACCCAAAAATTCGTGTGCGGATCATGGACGACAGTGCCAACGCGGTGTTGACGTCTGTTGCTCGCGGTGAGGCCGACTTCGGCTTGAACTTTGTCGGTTCTCAGGAAAACGACGTAGAGTTTGAGCCCTTGCTCGAAGAACACTTTGTAGCCGCTTGCCGCCGTGATCATCCGCTGGCGGGCCAGGCTCAGGTGACCTGGCTGGAGCTGGCGAAGTACGACTACATATCGGCAGGCAAGACCTCAGGCAATCGCCTGCTGCTGGACCAGGCGCTGGCCGGCGTGCCGGGCAAACCGCACAGCATGTACGAAACCCAGCATGGCACCACCATGATTGGTCTGGTCGAGGCCGGGCTGGGTGTGGCGGTGGTGCCATCGATGGCGATGCCGGCAGCCGATCACCCACTTTTGGTCAGCGTGCCACTGGTCGACCCTGTGGTCAAACGCAAGATGGGATTAATCAAGCGGCGCTCTTCGGTGTTGACGCCGGCGGCGCAGCAGCTTTATGACTTGTGCGCGGAGATGCAGGTCAAATCCAAACTCAGAACATCAAGGTTCGACGACTTTCAAAACACTGCGCCTGCCCACTCACCGGGTCAGTGAATACGAGTGATTTGGCCAACAGCTGCAACGGTCGGGCGTAGTCCAGCTGGCCTTCCGGTGTCAGCACCGGGTACAGGCCGTCATTCAAGATCGGCAGCCCCAGCGCCAACATGTGTACCCGCAACTGGTGGCGCTGGCCGGTCACGGGTTGGAGCTGATAGCGAGCCAGATCACCGCGCACCTCCAGCACCTCGATATGGGTCGTGGCGTTGGGCGGCCCGTCCACCTCGCACTGCAGCATGAAGTGCCCGGCCTCCTGGATGCGACTGTGGCGGGTTTGAGGCATTGGCACATCGAAACGCCAGGGGGCGATGGCTTCGTAGGTTTTGTGCACCTGGTGCTGGCTGAACAGGGCGCAGTAGGCCGCCCTCGTCCGTGGTTGTTTGGAGAACATCACCAGCCCGGCGGTATCGCGGTCGATGCGGTGGATGGGAACCAGATCGTTGAGCCCGCGTTGGCGTTTGAGCCGCACCAGCACCGTCTCGTTGAGGTAGCCGCCCGAGGGCACCACCGGCAAGAAGTGTGGCTTGTCGACCACCATCAGGTGTTCGTCTTCAAAAACCACCACCTCGTCGAACGGGATGGCGGGTTCTGAGGGCACCTCGCGGTAATAGAACAGGCGTGTGTGTGCCGGGTAGGGTGGGTGGCTGGCGGCATGTAATGAAAGAGGTGTGCCACTGTGATCCAGAACCTCAGCCCGGTTTAGCCGATCCAGCCAGGTCTGCCTAGGCACGTTGGGAAATCGCTCGGCCAGAAAGTCCAGCAAGGTCGGCCAAGGCCCGGCGGGCAGGCCGACACAACTCGGCCCGACCCCATTGCGGCAGGGCGGCTTAAACCCGCTCAAACACCAGATCCCAGACGCCGTGCCCCAATTTCAGGCCCCGGTTTTCGAACTTGGTGAGCGGGCGGTAATGGGGTTTGGGTGCGTAACCCTGTAATTCCGGGTGTGACTGCAAGGCCCGGTTGTTCAGCAATGGCTCTGCGGCCAGAACCTCCAGCATCTGCTCGGCATAGGGCTGCCAGTCGGTGGCGCAGTGCAGATAGCCACCCGGTTTGAGGCGCGCAGCCAGCTTGGCCACCAGCGGCGGCTGGATCAGACGGCGCTTGTTGTGGCGCGCCTTGTGCCACGGGTCGGGGAAAAAGATGTGCACGCCGTCCAGACTTTGCAGTGGCAACATGTGGTCGATGACCTCAACCGCGTCGTGGGCACAAATACGGATGTTGCGCAGGTTCTGCTCGCCAATGCGTTTCAGCAGCGCACCAACACCAGGCTCATGCACTTCACAACACAGGAAGTTGACGTCCGGCAACCCGGCCGCAATGTGGGCGGTCGCTTCACCCATGCCAAAGCCGATCTCCAGCACCACTGGCCGCCTTTTTGCATCAAATTGGCCTTCAGCGCTTTCCGGGTAAGCGAAGGCAGCTATCAGGTCAATAGTACGTTCCTGGGATGGCAGTAAAAATTGTGTGCCCAGCGCCTCAAATGCCTTGGTCTGGCCACTGGTGATACGACCGGCGCGACGGACAAAACTCCTGATCTGCTTCGGGAACGCGACGCCGTCCGGCGCGGCACCCCGGTCGCGGCGTTTTCGCGAAGGGCTGCTTGGGTCAGCTAATGGGGTGTCTTGGGTGGTATCGTTCACAGCGTGCGATTGTAGGTTTGCCCCGAACAGGTGCTTAAGCGGAGAATGACACCATGGCCTCTGACCTGAGTTTTATGAACTATGTGATTGACCAGATTGGCGCCGCCGGCCAGGTGTCGTCGCGCAAAATGTTTGGCGAGTTTGCCGTTTACTGCGATGGCAAAGTGGTGGCGCTGGTGTGCGACAACCAGTTTTTTCTCAAGCCAACACAGGCAACCCAAAGTGCGCTTGAATCAGCTGTGCAGGCAGCGCCCTATCCGGGTGCCAAGCCCTATTGGCGGCTCGACGACCAGTTGGACGACCAGGCACTGATGGCGCGCCTGGTGCGCCTGACGGCCGATGCGTTGCCCCTGCCCAAGCCCAAGAAAACAGCCGCCAGACGTTCGGCTTAGCGACATTTTTAACGTCCACCGGGCACATACCGCTCGTGCCACTGTGCCACCCAGGTGGACAGGCGTTCGCGATCGGCAGAGTCCGGCTCCGACAAACCCAGTGCCCGCGCTGCGCGCACCATGGCGTCTCGTGCGGCACCGGGCGTGTTGGTGTCGACAGCTTGCGCCCCGGTTTGTTTGCTGAGTTTTTCTCCGTTGCTGGCGCGCACCAGCGGTGTGTGCAGGTAACGCGGCGTTGGCAGTGCCAGCGCGGCTTGCAGCAGGATCTGGCGCGCAGTGTTGTCCGCCAGATCTTCACCACGCACCACGTGAGTGATGCCTTGCGCCGCATCGTCGACCACCACTGCCAGTTGGTAGGTGTAACAGCCATCCGCACGTTGGAGCGCAAAGTCACCCACTTCGGCGCTGACGTTCTGTTGCTGTGCTCCCAGACGCCGGTCAAGCCAGTTCACCGTGGTTGACCGGTCCTGGTTGGATGGCTTTTCAAGTACAAATGTTGTAGCTTGAAGTGCTTGTTCAGTATGCGCTAGAGGCTGATTTTGTAGATAAATATCGGTCCTCAGCCGCCAGGCCCAAGGGGCTTGATGGCGTGGCCCGTTGCGGCAGGTGCCGGGATAGACCAGCTCGCTGTGGCGCGCCCTGCTGGCACTGACCCGTGGCTGCGCTGCCGCGATGTCTTTGCGGCTGCAGGCACACGGGTAGGCCAAGCCCCGGTGCACCAGTTCATCCAGCGCGGCCCGGTAGGTGCCGCCGCGATGGGATTGGTACCAAGGCGGCTGGTCGCTGTGTAAACCACACTCTGCGAGCTGGCGCAGAATAAAAACATCAAGTCCTGGCAGGCAGCGGGTACGGTCGACGTCTTCCATACGCACCAGCCACTGCCCGCCGTGTGCACGGGCGTCCAGCCAGCTGGCTAGCGCCGCCACCAGTGAGCCCGCGTGGAGTGGCCCGGTGGGTGAGGGTGCAAAGCGACCGACGTAGCTGCGACCCACTGTCTTGCTGCGGCGTCAGGTCAAAGTGTGGCCAGCGCGAGTTCAAGGCCCGAGACAAATGCGTCTTCCACCCGGTGCCCGAGGCACCAGTCACCACAGACACCCAAGCCTTTCTTGGCATCCCACAAATGGCTTTTGCCCAGTGGCTTGAGTGTCTTGGCATACAGCCAGCGCTGGCTGTCAACGTGGGCGGGTTCGGCGCGGATACCGGTCACCTCGGTGAACGCCTTGATCAGCTTGGCCTCTGCGCGTGCCGGGTCGTCATGCAGATGCTCCTGCGACCAGGCCGGGCTGGCCTGCACGGTCCAGCGCTCAATTGGGCTGCGCGCCGGTTTGCTGGATTCACGCGAAGCCCAGGCAATGCGGTGGTGCGTGCTGCGTGCGGCGTTCCATTGCGGGCCGAGTGTGGTCAGCCCGGGTTGCATGGCCTGTGGGAAGGCCAGCATCAGCGTCCAGCAGGGTGCAACCTGCACTTCCTGTAGCGGTTTGATCCAGGGCGCTGCCAGCTGTGAGCTTTGTAGCAAGTCATGCGCCTGGGCAGAGGGGATGGCAAGCAAAACGGCATCAAAACCAGGAAACACGTGCAGGGCACCGTCAAGTGCTTCGGTGCGAAGTTGCCACTGCTTGCTGTTGACGGCATCACGCTCGATGCGGGTGACGCGGGTTTGCAGCCGGATCTGCCCCGCGGCCTTGAGTGGCTCGGCCCAGCCGGACACCAGCGACTTCATGCCGGGCACGGCCACCCAGTGTGCATCAGGGTCGGGCTTGGCCGGCCCGTTGGCACGACCGAGTTCGTCCAGCACCTGCACGCTGTTGGCGCTCCAGCGTTTGCACAGCTCGGGTGTGGTGTGCAGGGCCTGCAGGAAACGTGGGTCGCGGGCGGTGAAATACTGCGCGCCATGGTCGAACGAGCCAAAGGCGCTGTCACGTGTTGCCATTCGGCCAGCGACCCCACGACTTTTCTCGAAGACAGTCACCCGATGCCCGGCCTGAACCAGTGTGCGCGCACAGGTGATGGCGGCCATGCCTGCGCCCACAATGGCGAAGTGGCGGGTTACGCGGGGGGCGGTGGTCATTATGTTTTTCTCCGTAGTTGCTATGGCACCGACTTTAACCGCCCCGATGACGTTCCAGCAAAGCGGCCCGGGTGGCGGAATTCTCAAGTGCATCAAGCCACCATTGCATGGCGCGTCCGCGGCTCTGCTTGTCGCCCTGTCGCCAGGCGTAATTGACCTTGACGACCCGCGGCGCATGCACCGTGGTCTTGACGACCAGCAGGCCGGCGTCGATCAGGTCGCGCGCCATACATTGCGGCACCGACCCACAACCGAGACCGCGCACCTGCGCGTCAAGTTTGGCTTGCATGCTGGCCACGGTCAATACGTCCTGCCCGCCCAGCAGGCCAATAGTCAGGCCGCGACCCCGGCTGATGGTGTCCGCCACCGCCACGGCGCGATGTAATCGCACAAGCTCGTCTGTCAGTGGCTCCGGCGCTGCCGCCAAGGGGTGGTGGGGTGCGACCGCATAAACAAAGCGCACCTCTCCAAGAGGTTTGGATGCAATCTGGGTGTTCTGCATCATGTCAGCCACGCCCAGTGCCAGGTCGGCCTGGCCGCTGGTCAGCGCCTCAAGCGTGCCGGACAGGGTTTCGTCGCGCAGGCGGATGCGGGTGGGCGGGTTTTGCTCCAGAAAGTGTGCACACAATTCCATGACGGTGGCTTTGGCAATGATGCTGTCCACGGCAATGGTCAACTGCGGCTCCCAGCCGGTGGCGACCCGTTTGACCCGATTGGCCACTGCGTCAATGTCTTCGAGCAAACGCGCACCTTCGTGCAGTAACTCCTGCCCGGCAGCGGTCAATCTGGCCTGGCGCGCGCTGCGGTCAAACAGCAAGACGTCCAGCGCGTCCTCAATTTGACGCACCCGGTAGGTCAGGGCGCTGGGCACCATGCCGGCAGCCCTTGCGGCTGCGGCAAAGCTGCCGGTCTGCGCGATGGTTTGTAACATCGAGAGGGCGTCCGGGGTGAGTACATTGCGTGGTGTTTGCATGGATTAACCTTTTACATTCAACTCGTTTGAATGATGCCATCAAATTTGGTGCACTGCTGCAGGTACCTGGCCTATTACAGTCACTGTAGAAAAGTATCTTTCATCTGCATGCGGCTGGAGACCCTCAATGATCATGCTCAGACCTTCACAATCGCGCGGCTACGTGGACCATGGCTGGCTTAAGTCGTACCACAGTTTTTCATTTGCCGACTACTTTGACCCACAACACATGGGCTGGGGAAACCTGCGGGTGATCAATGAAGACTGGATTGAGGCTGGCAAGGGGTTCGGGACACATGGCCACCGCGACATGGAAATCGTCACCTACGTGCTATCCGGCGCACTGGCGCACACGGACAGCATGGGCAACGCAGCGTCCATCCTGCCGGGCGAGGTGCAGCGCATGAGTGCTGGCACCGGTGTACGCCATAGTGAGTTCAATCATGCAGCGGACTCCACCACCCATTTGCTGCAGATCTGGATACAGCCCAACGTGGTCGGTGTGGCACCGGGCTATGAACAAAAGATCTTTCCTGACGCAGTCAAACAGGGGCGCTTGTGTCTGGTTGCGTCGTCCGATGGCGCGCAAGGGTCAGTCAGCCTGCATGCCGACGCCCGTTTGTACGCCGGGCTTTTTGATACCGGCCAGACCGTCTCACTGGACATCACAAGCGGGCGCAAGGTTTATGTGCATCTGGTGCGCGGTACATTGAGTGTGAATGGCAGGGTGCTGACCACCGGTGACGCGGCGATGCTTGCAGATGAGATTGTGCTCACTTTGGGCGACGCCAGCGACGCCGAAGCGCTGGTGTTCGATTTGACTGCCTGAACCCAACTCTCCCCCAATTTTTTCAACCGAAGGAGTTTTCATCATGGCAAATGTTGCTGTTGTTTTTCATTCTGGCTACGGCCACACGCTGCGCATGGCGCAATCAGTCGCGGAGGGCGCGGGCGCTGAACTGGTAACCATTGATGCCGAAGGCAATGTGTCCGCTGAAGGATGGGCCACGCTCAATGATGCCGATGCGATCATCATGGGCAGCCCCACCTACATGGGCAGTGTCAGCTGGCAGTTCAAGAAATTTGCCGATGCGTCGAGCAAACCCTGGTTCAGCCAGGCCTGGAAAGACAAAATCTTTGCCGGTTTTACCAACAGCGCCACCATGAACGGCGACAAACTTTCAACCCTGCATTACCTGTTCACGCTGGCCATGCAACATGGCGGCATCTGGGTTGGCACCGGCTTGATGCCCAGCAACAGCAAAGCGGCGCAGCGTAATGACATCAATTTTGTTGGCTCATTCAGTGGTGCCATGGCGCAATCACCTTCCGATTCATCACCGGCTGAAATGTTGCCAGGTGACCTGGAGACGGCACGCCTGTTTGGTCAACGAGTAGCCCAAGTGGCCGACAAATTTAAAGCTTGAATTTGAAGCCCGGCGAGGTATTGATATTTGGCGGGGGTTGGGTGCCTGGCGCGCACCTTATTTGCCCGAACAGGAGGCGACTGTTGCAGCCGGCACTACTTTTTGATCACAACTTGTGAACCAGGTCTGGCTGGTAGCAAAATCCTGCTACCCAAGCTTCTGTGCCAAACATCATGCGTCAGCAATTTAACCCGGTTTCCAGATCGACCTTTCGCTTGTTTCATGCATTTGCTTTGGCAGGGGTGCTTTTGACATGTTCTTTGGCTGGGGCGCAAGAGGTGGCGCTGTTGTCCGAGAAGGACTTTTTGACAGACATGCCGATTGTGTTGTCGGTGTCGCGTTTGCCGCAGCGACTCGACGAAACACCCGGTACCGTGACGGTGATGGATCGCGAGATGATCCAGCTCAGCGGTGCCCGGGATATTGTCGACTTGCTGCGCCTGGTGCCAGGCTTCCAGGTCAGCACCTCTTTTGAAAGCAGTGCACCGGTTGTCAGCTACCACGGGGGATTCAATATATTCTCCGGACGGATCGAACTACTGATCGACGGGCGGTCGGCGTATTCGCCGTATTTTGTGGGCAACATCGGGCCAGGTCTGCAAAGTCTTGCGCTCGCCGATATCGAACGTATCGAAGTGTTGCGTGGCTCCAATTCAGCGGCTTACGGTGCCAGAGCCATATTGGGGGTGATCAACATTGTGACCCGGCATAGCGCCGACACGCTGGGTGCAATGGGTTCGGCTCGTGCTGGCCAGAATGGTATTCGTGATCTGCAGGCGCGCCTGGGATGGGGCAACGACAGCACCACGCACCGGTTGACGGCAGACCGGCGCAGTGACGACGGACTGCATGGGG
>JAGOUM010000183.1 GCA_018061265.1 Rhodoferax sp.
CTGGCAAGTCTTGCGTGGCAATCGCATAGTCCACCTGCCCCAGCGCTTGCTGACGGGACATCTCGCCCTGGGCTGCCTGAAATTGGGTCAGCACGCCTTGCATTTGGGCCATGGCCGCAATGAGCTGACCGGTTTCGTCGGTGCGGTCGGTGATGATGGTTTTGACAAGACGGCCACCGGCAATGTCGCGTGCCAGGTCAACTGCCTGTTTCAGGGGCCGAGTAATGCCGTTAACCAACACCCTGCCAAACAGCAGCGCAAACAGCACGCCACCCAGCATCGATGCCAGGCTTGCCATGCGGATGGCTTGGTAGCTGGCCAGGTCTTGCTCGTAGCGGCTTTTGGCGCTGCTGAGCTGGTGCTTGAACAGCGCGTCGATGCCGGCCCCAACCGGGACATACAACGGACGAATCTTTTCAACCACCAGTCGGTTGGCTAACCCGATGTCACCGGCTTGAAGTGCCTTGAGCGTCGTCAGCAAACCCTCTTGCACAAAGGTCTTGCGGCGGCTGGCAAATTCCGCAGCCAGCGTAGCCTCGGCCGGGTCAAGTGGTGTGTTGCTATAGGTCTGCCACACTGCCGTGATGGCGGCGATGTTTTCTTCAAGCGCTTGGGTGGTGGCGGTGATGGTGGGCGCGTCTGGCGTGATCAGCGCCACCGCAATGGCCAGCCGATTGGCCAGCAGGCGTTTCTGAATTTCTGCAATCTGGCCGGTGGACACCAGGCTTTCTTCGTAAATGCCACGCGCTGATTCATTGGCTTTACCAATGCCCCACAAACCCAGTGCGCCTATGGCGACCAGCAGAGCTGACAGCAGTCCGATGAGAATGGCCAGTCGGGTCCCAATTTTCATATTTTTCATACTTTTACCGCTGTGCTGAAGGGGTGCGTATCAAGTCGCGCCGTGACTGGCCAGCCGTTGCACGTCGGCAATGTGAATATCGCGCTTGTCAATTTGAATCAGCTGGATGGACTCCAGCTCATGCAGCACGCGTGAAAAATACTCGGGTGTCAGTGACAGGCGCGAGGCAATGGTGGCTTTGCTGGCGGGCAAGGTGACTTTGCGGGTGTTGCTGCCGGCATCCGGGTTCTGCTCCACGTCGCGCAGCAAAAAGCCAATCAGCCGCTGCATCCCGTTGTGCAGCGCGTAGCCCTCGACATCCTGAATCAAGCCGTGCAGTCGCCTTGAAATGCCCGCCAGCATGCGCATGGAAAAGCGCGGGTCTTGCCGAACCTCTTGAAAGATGCCCTGCTTACTGACGTAAACCAGCAACACATCGGTCAGCGCCTGGGCGCTCAGGATGTAGGGTTTTTCCAGAAACATCAGCCCTTCGCCAAAACTTTGGCCGGAGCTGGCGATCTCAATCACCTTTTCCTGCCCGGCGGCGGATGAGACGAACAGCTTGACTTCGCCATCGACAATCAAGTGAAACGCTTCGCAGGGTTCACCTGTGCGAAAAATCAAATCGCCTTTGAGAACACGTTTGATTTGACAGGCGCTGGCCATGCGCTGGAGGTCGTCCGCCGTCATGGCGCTGAAAAACGCAGTGCGCGCCAAAAACCGGGGCATGTCAAAGGTGTCGATGGGAATCATGGGTGGCCTTCTGGTAAATTTCTGGTTATTGCAAGGCCATTGCATTGCCTTGCAAGTCAAAGGCAATCATGTTGGCCAGTGCGCCGCCTTTGATGGCCGCCACCATGCGCTCCAGTGCTTTGGCCGCCGCCGCGCTGGCGGTCGCCTCATCAGGGTGGTCTGACTGGGTCGAGACAAACACCGCTTGCCACTGCAGGTTGAACTGGTCGGATTCGCGCTTCAGGCGGGCAAAGCTACCCACCTCTTCGGAAGTTTTATCGACGCACAGACAAGGCACCAGGGCACCGCCGACACCGTCCTCAAACTGGCGGCGTTGGGCAGCAGTGCTGTCAGCGGGCAGCTCGGCGCTGGCAAACACCAGCAACAAGCGCTGCGGCAGGTTTTGCTGTTGCGCTGCGCGCAGCAAGTCGTCAAAGTGGGCAATGTTCATGGTGCGGGCCTCACTGCATCAAGGCTGAGTCGGCTGCGTCCAGATCAACCCCTTCGACCACGGCCGTCCCGGCCAGCAGGGTCAGGTATTGGCGCAGCGCAGTGACATAAGCTTTTTGCTGTAGTGCCATGGCAACGGCACCGCGCACCGCCGCAAACGGCTGCTGTTTGCCCGCCTCGCGTGCCAGCACCTCGACCACATGCAGGCCAAAGCGGCTGTGGACCAGGCGCGGCAGCACGCCTACCTCTTTGTTGCCAAACAGCTCTTTGGCAAATTCGGGCGCGCAGTCAGAAGCCGTCAGCCAGCCCAGCTGGCCACCCTCGGCACCGCTGGGGCAGTTGGATAGGGTTTGGGCATCTTTCGTGAAGGTGTCATCTGCGCTTTTCCCATCATGGCAGCGCACGTTGAGTAGCGTGGCCTCAGCCCGCTGGCGCAGCAAGCTGACATCGACCCCTTGCGTAACCGCAAACAAAATGTGGCGCACATTGACCCGCTCGCCGGTGGCGTAGCTGGCCTGGTGGGCGGTGTAGTGACGTTGGCAGGCTTCATCCGAAGGCACTGGAACTCGCAGTTCAAGCTCCAGCAGTGCCTCAATGGCGTGGCTGGCGGCTTCGCTTTGCACGCCATCGGAATCTGGCTGGTCATTTGGGGACAACAGCGACCGCGCCACGGCAGCCTGGCGCAGCAGCTCGGCGCAGGCGCGCTGGCGCAATTCGTCAGCGCTCAACACCGCGTCTGCGGTGTGCAGGGCAATGCCATTGATGCTGGCAACGCAGGGTTTTTCGAAAGTGGAGGTGTGCATGATGGCTTCCTTAAACCCGTGCATCCGCGCGGGGGGGCAGGGTTTGGCCTGCCGGCACATTCAGGCGCCGGGCGCGCACCACCTGATACGGGCGCATTAGGTAGGCCACTGAGCCAAAGCCGCTCCAGACATGCACCAGCCGGGTGAACGGGAAGATAAAGAAGATGGTCATGCCCAGAAACATGTGTGCCTTGAAGATGAAACCAGCCTCGGCCAGCAGTTCAACCGCGCCCGGCTGAAAAGTGACGATGGCCTGTGCCCAGCCGGCCAGCTTGAGCATCATGCTGCCGTCGAGATGCTGGCCCGAGAGCGGCACCGTGGCCAGTCCCAGCGCCAGTTGCAACCACAGCAATACCAGCAGCACGATGTCACTGGTTTTGGAGTTGATGCGAATGCGCGGCTCGGTCAGACGGCGGTGCAGCAGCAGCGTGACACCGACAAAACCCGCCAAGCCCGCCAAGCCACCGCTGACCATCGCCATCAGCTGCTTGTTGCCGGCGCTGATGAAGTGCTCATAGACAAAGTGCGGGGTCAGCATACCCACCGTGTGGCCAAAGAACAAAAACAGCACGCCCACATGAAACAGGTTGCTGCCCCAGCGCAGCTGGCCCATTTTGAGTATTTGCGATGAGTCGCTTTTCCAGGTGTACTGGTCGCGCTCAAAGCGGATCAGGCTGCCAACCAAAAAAACGGTCAGGGCGATGTACGGGTACACGCCAAATAGGAAATTGTTAAGAATGTGCATGATGTGACTCCTACAGTGCGGCCACTTTGGGGCCGGTTTTGGCTGTGTCGGTTTTGACAAAGTGAATCGGTTGCGCCTGACCGGGCTTGGTTTGCCCCTTGACCGAGCAGCCGTCAAACACCACCGGTTCTTCCCAGGTGGTATCCAGCGGCTCGTCAGGCACCACCTTGACCGGGTGGGCTTTTTCGCCACTGAGTTCCAGCAGCGCACCCAGCACGCTGGCATAGGCACTGTTGCGTTGCTGCAAGGCGGCAAAGATGGCGTTGAAGATGTGCGCCATTTCGCTTAAAAAAGCGCGGGCTTCGCGCGGCGGTTGCGTCGAGAC
Organism: Rhodoferax sp.; assembly: GCA_018061265.1. GTDB lineage: Bacteria > Pseudomonadota > Gammaproteobacteria > Burkholderiales > Burkholderiaceae_C > Rhodoferax. The sequence continues at coordinate 3,897 of JAGOUM010000183.1, forward strand.
AAACTCCAGCACCACCGGCAGGTAGTCGGGCATTTCGTCCGGGCCCAAAAATAGTCCAGCCTTTTCATATGTTTGCGTCAGGTCGATCATGGCCGGACCCCGGTCGCGCGAGTCGCCATGCACATGCTCGAACAGGTGCAAGGAGGTGGCGCGGCCCCGGTCGAAAATTTCGACGTAGTCGGCCTCAAGCTCCAGCGGCTTGCCTTGCGCCAGCGTGGTCATCAGTGCAACCAGCTCGGCTTTCCGGGCGGTGCCAATCGCGGTCTCGGAGTGCAGCGCATCGCGCATGTCGGCCAAGTCGGCACGCAGTTGGGCATCCGGATAAGAGAGCAGCCGGGCCAATACGCGCAAGCTGCGTGACATACCGGTGATGATGGTGAGGGCCATGGCTTACACCTCCGCCTTGATCGGGATGGTGCGCTTTTTGGTGCCGCCAAAGAGGCTGGCCTCGCTGGCACCGTCCGAGCAACCGTTGCCAAAGCTGAAGCCGCAGCCGCCACGCACATCGAAGGTGTTTTCGGCGTATTCGCGGTGCGTGCTGGGGATGACAAAGCGGTCCTCGTAATTGGCAATCGCCATCACCTGATACATCTCTTCGACCTCGGCGGGGCTCATCTGCACTTGCTGCAAGGCAGCCAGATTTGGCTTACCGTCCACATGTTTGCCCCGCTGGTAGGCGCGCATCGCCAACATCCGCTCCAGGGCACGTTCAACCGGAAAAGTGTCACCGGCAGTGAGCAAATTGGCCAAGTACTTGACCGGAATGCGCAACTGCTTGACATCCGGAATTTCGCCGTTAATGCCAATGTTGCCGGCGTTGGCTGCAGCGCTGATGGGCGACAGCGGTGGCACATACCAGACCATCGGCAGCGTGCGGTACTCGGGATGCAGCGGCAGCGCAACCTTCCAGTCCACCGCCATTTTGTACACCGGGCTCTTGCGCGCCGCTTCCATCCACTTGTCGGGGATGCCGTCAATACGGGCTTGCTCGATCACCTTCGGGTCATTCGGGTCCAAAAAGATGTCAAGTTGCGCCTGGTACAGGTCGCGGTCATGCTCCACGCTGGCGGCTTGCGCAATGCGGTCTGCGTCATACAGCAGCACGCCCAGGTAACGGATGCGACCGACACAGGTTTCCGAGCACACGGTGGGCTGACCTGATTCAATGCGCGGATAGCAAAAGATGCACTTTTCGGCCTTGCCGCTCTTCCAGTTGTAGTAAATCTTCTTGTAAGGGCAGCCGCTGATGCACATGCGCCAGCCCCGGCATTTGTCCTGGTCGATCAGCACAATGCCGTCTTCCTCGCGCTTGTAGATGGAGCCACTTGGGCACGAGGCCACACACGCCGGGTTCAGGCAGTGCTCGCACAGGCGCGGCAGGTACATCATGAAGGTGTTCTCGAACTGGCCGTAGATGTCCTTCTGGATGTCGTCGAAGTTCTTGTCCTTGCTGCGCTTGGAGAACTCGC
>JAGOUM010000184.1 GCA_018061265.1 Rhodoferax sp.
CTGGCAAGTCTTGCGTGGCAATCGCATAGTCCACCTGCCCCAGCGCTTGCTGACGGGACATCTCGCCCTGGGCTGCCTGAAATTGGGTCAGCACGCCTTGCATTTGGGCCATGGCCGCAATGAGCTGGCCGGTTTCGTCGGTACGGTCGGTGGTGACGGTTTTGTCAAGGCGGCCGTCGGCAATGTCGCGGGCCAGGTCAACCGCCTGCTTCAGGGGCCGGGTGATGCCGTTGACCAACACCCTGCCAAACAGCAGCGCAAACAGCACGCCGCCCAGCATCGATACCAGGCTTGCCATGCGGATGGTCTGGTAGCTGGCCAGGTCTTGCTCGTAGCGGATTTTGGCGCTGTTGAGCTGGTGCTTGAACAGCGCGTCGATACCTGCCCCCACCGGGGCATACAAGGGACGAATTTTTTCAACCACCAGTCGGTTGGCTTCTTTGATGTCGCCGGCTTGCAGTGCCTTGAGTGTCGTCAACAAACCCTCTTGCACAAAGGTTTTGCGGCGGGTGGCAAATTCCGCAGCCAGCGTGGCCTCGGCCGGGTCAAGTTGTGTGCTGCTGTAGGTCTGCCATACGGCGGTGATGGCGGCGATGTTTTCTTCAAGCGTTTGGGTGGTGGCGGCGATGGTGGGCGCGTCTGGGGTGATCAGCGCCACCGCAATGGCCAGCCGATTGGCCAGCAGGTGTTTCTGAATTTCGGCAATCTGACCGGTGGACACCAGGCTTTCTTCGTAGATGCCACGCGCTGATTCGTTGGCTTTGCCAATGCCCCACAAACCCAGGGCACCTATGGCAATCAGCAGTGCTGACAGCAGCCCGATGAGAACGGTCAGCCGAGCCCCGATTTTCATATTTTTCATACTTTTCCCGCTGTGTTATCGGGTGCGTGTCAGGTAGCGCCATGACTGGCCAGCCGTTGCACGTCGGCAATGTGGATGTCGCGTTTGTCGATTTGAATCAACTGGATGGATTCCAGCTCGTGCAGCACGCGTGAAAAATACTCGGGGGTCAGCGACAGGCGCGAGGCAATGGTGGCTTTGCTGGCGGGCAACGTGACCGTAAAAGTGCCAACGGCCTGCGCATTCGTGTCCACGTCGCGCAGCAGAAAGCCAATCAGCCGCTGCATGCCGTTGTGCAACGCGTAGCTCTGCACATCCTGAATCAAGCCGTGCAGACGCCTTGAAATGCCCGCCAGCATGTGCATGGCAAAGCGCGGATCTTGCGCGACCTCCAAAAAAACACCCTGTTTGCTGACAACAACCAGCACCACATCGGTCAGCGTGCGGGCGTTCAGAATGCAGGGTTTATCCAAAAACATCATCCCCTCACCAAAGCTTTGGCCAGCGCAGGCAATCTCGACAACCTTTTCATGCCCGGCGGCTGATGAGACAAATAGCTTGACCTCACCATCGACGACGATGTGAAACGCATCGCAGGGCTCACCGGTGCGAAAGATCATGTCGCCTTTGGGAAACCGTTTGATCTGGCAGGCGCTGGCCATGCGCTGGAGTTCGTCTGCCGACATGGCGCTGAAAAACGCACTGCGCGCCAGAAACCGGGGCATGTCAAAGGTGTCGAGGGGAATCATGGCTGAACTTTTGGCTATTGCAAGGCCATCGCGTTGCCTTGCAGGTCAAAGGCAATCATGTTGGCCAGTGCGCCGCCCTTGATGGCGGCCACCATGCGCTCCAGCGCTTTGGCGGCGGCCGCGCTGGCGGTTACCTCATCGGGGTGGTCGGACTGGGTTGAGACAAACACCGCTTGCCACTGCACGTTGAACTGGTCGGATTCGCGCTTCAGGCGGGCAAAGCTGCCCACCTCTTCGGGGGTTTTATCGACACACAGGCAAGGCACCAGGGCACCGCCGACACCCGCTTCAAACTGGCGGCGCTGGGCTGGCGTGCTGTCGGCGGGCAGCTCGGCGCTGGCAAACACCAGCAGCAGGCGCTGCGGCAGGCTTTGCTGTTGCGCTGCGTGCAGCAAGTCGTCAAAGTTGGCAATGTTCATGGGGCGGGCCTCATTGCAGCAGGGCTGAATCGGCCGCGTCCAGGTCAACGCCTTCAACAGTGGCGGACCCGGCCAGCAGGCTCAGGTATTGCCGCAGCGCCGTGACGTAAGCTTTTTGCTGCAAGGCCATGGCAACCGCGCCGCGTACCGCCGCAAACGGCTGCTGTTTGCCGGCCTCGCGCGCCAGCACCTCGACCACATGCAGGCCAAAGCGGCTGTGGACCAGGCGCGGCAGCACGCCTACCTCTTTGTTGCCAAACAGCTCTTTGGCAAATTCGGGCGCGCAGTCAGAGGCCGTCAGCCAGCCCAGCTGGCCACCTTCGGCACCGCTGGGGCAGTTGGACAGGGTTTTGGCATCGTGGGCAAACATGTCGTTGGCATTTTTGCCGTCATGGCAGCGCACGTTGAGCAGGCTGGCCTCAGCCCGCTGGCGCAGCAGGCTGACATCGACCCCTTGCGTGACAGCAAACAAAATATGCCGCACATTGACCCGCTCGCCGGTGGCGTAGCTGGCCTGGTGGGCGGTGTAGTGGCGCTGGCAGGCGTCTTCGGACGGCACTGGAATTTGCAGCTCAAGCTCCAGCAGTGCCTCAATGGCCCCGCTGGCGGCAGCGCTTTGCACGCCATCGGCATCTGGCTGGTCATCCGGGGTCAGCAGTGCGCGTGCCACGGCGGCCTGGCGCAGCAGCTCGGCGCAGGCGCGTTGGCGCAATTCGTCAGCGCTCAACACCGCGTCGGCAGTGTGCAGGGCAATGCCATTGATGCTGGCAACGCCTTTTTCAAGGGTGGAGGTGTGCATGGTGGTTTCCTTAAACCCGTGCATCTGCGCGCGGTGGCAGGGTTTGGCCAGCGGGCACATTCAGGCGCCGGGCACGTACCACTTGATACGGGCGCATCAGGTAGGCGACAGACCCAAAACCACTCCAGACATGCACTAGCCGGGTGAACGGGAAGATAAAGAAGATGGTCATGCCCAGAAACATGTGTGCCTTGAAGATGAAACCTGCCTCTGCCAGCAGCTCAACCGCCCCCGGCTGAAAGGTGACGATGGCTTGCGCCCAGCCCGCCAGCTTCATCATCATGCTGCCGTCCAGATGTTGGCCCGACAGCGGCACGGTGGCCAGACCCAACGCCAGCTGCAACCACAGCAGCACCAGCAGCACGATGTCGCTGGTTTTGGAGTTGATGCGAATACGCGGCTCGGTCAGGCGGCGGTGCAGCAGCAGCGTGACACCGATGAAACCCGCCAAACCGGCCAGCCCGCCGCTGACCATCGCCATCAGTTGCTTGTTGCCAGCACTGATGAAGTGTTCATAAACAAAGTGCGGTGTCAGCATGCCCACCGAGTGGCCAAAGAACAAAAACAGCACGCCCACGTGAAACAGGTTGCTGCCCCAGCGCAATTGGCCCATTTTGAGCATTTGCGACGAGTCGCTTTTCCAGGTGTACTGGTCGCGATCAAAACGCAGCAAGCTGCCTGCCAAAAAGACGGTCAGGGCGATGTACGGGTACACGCCAAACAGGAAATTGTTAATGATGTTCATGGTGTGACTCCTACAGTGCGGCAGCCTTCGGGCTGGTTTTGGCCGCGTCGGGTTTGACAAAGTGAATGGGTTGCGCCTGACCGGGCTTGGTTTGCCCCTTGACCGAGCAGCCGTCAAACACCACCGGTTCTTCCCAGCAGGCATCCAGCGGCTCGTCGGGCACCACCTTGACCGGTTGCGCTTTTTCGCCGCTGAGTTCCAGCAACGCGCCCAGCACGCTGGCGTAGGCACTGTTGCGCTGCTGCAAGGCAGCAAAGATGGCGTTGAAGATGTGCGCCATTTCGCTCAAAAAGGCCCGTGCCTCAGCGGGCGGCTGGGTCGAGACGAATTCCAGCACCACCGGCAGGTAGTCGGGCATTTCGTCCGGGCCCAAAAACAAGCCAGCCTTTTCATAAGTTTGCGCCAGGTCGATCATGGCCGGGCCCCGGTCGCGCGAGTCGCCATGCACATGCTCGAACAGGTGCAGCGAGGTGGCGCGGCCCCGGTCAAAGACCTCCACGTACTCGGCCTCGTTTTCCAGCGCGTTGCCAGACTCCAGGGTGCTCATCAGCGCGCCAAGCTCGGCCAGTCGCGCGGTGGGCAGGGCGCGCTCGGCCACCAAAGCCTGGCGCATGTCATTTAGAGCGCCGCGCAGTTGGGCGTCCGGGTAGGCCAGCAGCCGGGCCAGTACCCGCAGGCTGCGTGAGGCACCGGTGATATTGGATGAAAAAAGTGCCATGGCTCAAACCTCGGCCTTGATTGGGATGGTGCGCTTCTTGGTGCCGCCAAACAGGCTGGCCTCGCTGGCCCCGTCCGAGCAGCCGTTGCCAAAACTGAAACCGCAGCCGCCACGCACATCGAAGGTGTTTTCGGCGTATTCGCGGTGCGTGCTGGGGATGACAAAGCGGTCTTCGTAATTGGCGATCGCCATCACTTGGTACATCTCTTCGACCTCTGCCGGGCTCATCTGCACCTGCTGCAAGGCGGCCAGATTGGGCTTGCCATCGACGTGTTTTCCGCGCTGGTAGGCACGCATCGCCAACATCCGCTCCAAGGCCCGCTCCACGGGATAGGTGTCACCGGCGGTGAGCAAATTGGCCAGGTACTTGACCGGAATGCGCAGTTGCTTTACATCGGGAATTTCGCCGTTGATGCCAATGTTGCCAGCGTTGGCGGCAGCGCTGATGGGCGACAGCGGTGGCACATACCAGACCATCGGCAGCGTGCGGTACTCGGGGTGCAAGGGCAGGGCGACTTTCCAGTCCACCGCCATTTTGTACACCGGGCTCTTGCGGGCGGCTTCCATCCACTTGTCGGGAATGCCGTCAAGGCGCGCTTGTTCAATCACCTTCGGGTCATTCGGGTCCAAAAAGATGTCAAGCTGCGCCTGGTACAGGTCGCGGTCATGTTCCACGCTGGCGGCTTGCTGAATGCGGTCTGCGTCATACAGCAACACGCCCAGGTAACGGATGCGGCCCACGCAGGTTTCCGAACACACGGTGGGTTGACCCGATTCAATGCGCGGGTAGCAGAAGATGCATTTTTCAGCCTTGCCGCTTTTCCAGTTGTAATAAATCTTCTTGTACGGGCAGCCGCTGATGCACATGCGCCAGCCCCGGCATTTGTCCTGGTCAATCAGCACAATGCCGTCTTCCTCGCGCTTGTAGATCGAGCCACTTGGGCACGAGGCCACGCACGCCGGGTTCAGGCAGTGCTCGCACAGGCGCGGCAGGTACATCATGAAGGTGTTCTCGAACTGGCCGTAGATGTCCTTCTGGATGTCGTCGAAGTTCTTGTCCTTGCTGCGCTTGGAGAACTCGC
>JAGOUM010000185.1 GCA_018061265.1 Rhodoferax sp.
TGAAGGGTCAGCATGATGAAGGCGCCAAGTCTGAACTGTACAGGCCGCCGATACTGCACAGTACATCCCTGAAAAAGGCTGAACTGTATATGGTTGCTTGGGCGCAACATCACTACAGTCACGCAACTTTGCCATCCGGCCCCATTTTTTGGAGATATATCCCATGCTGACCAAAACCCAGAAGACCAATGAATCCCTAATGGCCCGCAGGCGCGCCGCCATTCCGCGCGGTGTCGGCCAAAGCCATGAGGTGTTCATCGCCCGTGGCGAGAATGCTGAAATCTGGGACGTCGAAGGGCGCCGCTACATCGACTTTGCTGGCGGCATAGCGGTGCTCAACACCGGCCATTGCCGCCCGGAAATCATGCAGGCGGTCAAGGCACAGATCGACAACTTCACCCATACCTGTTTTCAGGTGCTGGCGTACGAGTCCTACGTTGAACTGGCCGAACGTATCAACGCGCTGGCGCCGGGCAATTTCGACAAAAAAACCCTGTTTCTGAGCACCGGCGCTGAAGCGGTTGAAAACGCCATCAAGATCGCCCGCTCGTACACCAAGCGCAGCGCGGTGATTGCCTTTACCAGCGGTTACCACGGCCGCACGCTGCTGACTTTGGGTCTGACGGGCAAAGTGGCACCCTACAAACTGGGATTTGGCCCTTTCCCGAGCGAGATTTTTCACGCCCAGTTCCCCAACGCACTACACGGGGTGAGCGTGGAAGACTCGATCGCCTCGGTCGAGTCGATCTTTAAAAACGATGTCGAAGCCAGTCGGGTGGCGGCCATCATTGTCGAGCCGGTGCAAGGGGAAGGCGGCTTTAATGTGGCCCCCACCGAATTTCTGCAGCGCCTGCGCAGCTTGTGCGACCAGCACGGCATCCTGTTGATTGCCGATGAAATCCAGACCGGTGCTGGGCGTACCGGCACCTGGTTTGCCATTGAGCAAAGCGGCGTGGCCCCCGACATGATCACCATGGCCAAATCGATGGCCGGTGGCTACCCGATTTCAGGCGTGGTGGGTCGTGCCGAGGTGATGGATGCACCTGCCGCCGGTGGCCTGGGCGGAACCTATGCGGGCAGCCCAATTGCCTGTGCGGCGGCATTGGCGGTGCTCGACGTCTTTGAAAAAGACAATCTGCTTTCACGCAGCAAGGCGCTGGGTGAACACCTGACGGGGCGCCTCAAAGCCATGGCGGCCAAAGACAAACGCATTTCCGACGTGCGCGGTTTGGGTGCCATGGTGGCCATCGAGTTGTGCAAGGCGGGTGACGTGCACCAACCTGATGCAGACCTGGCCAAAGCGCTTGCGTCTGAGGCCACCCAACGCGGCCTGATTTTGCTGACCTGCGGCACCTACGGCAACGTGGTGCGTATCCTGGTGCCGCTGACCGCCAGCGATGCCATTGTGGACGAGGGTCTGGCGATTGTTGAAGCCAGCCTGAACGCTCTGGCTTGAGCGCAACAGTACCATAAGAAAATCAGCCTCTAGCCCATACCGCATAGTTGTCGATAGCTCCTCCTTAGATAGCCTAACTGAAAGGCAAAGTTTGACCAATAATGGTCGCAATCGTATTTTTTGCGCTCTATTACAGTTTTGTGGTTGCTCAGGCGATAACGTATTTGTAGCTGCCATCGCTTATTGGATAAGCGCTAGAGGCATTTTTTGTATGTATTGGAGTTGATATGTCAGTGTCCCCTTTGTCCTTGTTGAAAGACCCCTCCCTGCTGAAAACCGACGCCTTGATCAATGGCCAATGGGTCAAAGGCGCCAGCCGCTTTGCGGTGACCGACCCCGCCACCGGCGCCCATCTGGCCGATGTGGCCAACCTGGGCCCGTCAGACGCCGAGCAAGCCATTGCCGCTGCCAACGCCGCCTGGCCAGCCTGGCGCGCCAAGACGGCCAAAGAACGCAGCATCATCCTGCGCAAATGGTATGACCTGATCATGGCCAATCAGGACGATCTGGGGCGCATCATGACCGCCGAGCAGGGCAAGCCATTGGCAGAGGCCAAGGGCGAAGTCGTTTATGGCGCCAGCTTTGTCGAATGGTTCGCCGAAGAAGCCAAGCGCATCAATGGCGAGACGCTGCCGCAGTTTGACAACAACCGCCGACTGCTGGTGCTGCGCCAACCCATTGGCGTGTGCGCCGCCATCACACCATGGAATTTCCCCATCGCCATGATCACCCGCAAGGTCGCACCAGCACTGGCCGCCGGCTGCCCGGTGATCATCAAGCCGGCTGAACTCACCCCCCTGACCGCCCTGGCGGCGGCTGAGCTGGCGATCCGCGCGGGCATCCCGGCAGGCGTGCTGAACATGGTGACGGCTGACGCCGACAACTCGATCGCCGTGGGCAAGGTCCTGTGCGCCAGCGACGTGGTACGCCACATCAGTTTTACCGGCAGCACCGAGGTAGGCCGTATTCTGATGGCGCAGTCCGCCTCGACGGTCAAGAAAATGTCACTCGAACTGGGCGGTAACGCCCCGTTCATCGTCTTTGATGATGCCGACATCGACAGCGCGGTCGAAGGTGCGTTTGCCAGCAAATACCGCAACGCTGGCCAGACCTGCGTGTGTTCCAACCGGCTGTACGTGCAGTCCGGTGTCTATGACGAGTTTGTCACCAAGTTTGCCGCCAAGGTGAGTACTGCCAAGGTCGGCAACGGCTTTGAGGATGGTGTCAACCAGGGCCCGCTGATTGAAGAAGCGGCCATTCAAAAAGTAGAGCGACATGTGCAGGATGCGATTGGCAAAGGCGCCCGCCTGTTGTGTGGCGGGCAGCGCCTGAGCGGCACGGGCAGCGGCCAGTTTTATGCACCCACCGTGGTGGCCGATGCCACGCCCGACATGTTGTGCGCGCGCGAGGAAACCTTCGGGCCGTTTGCACCGGTGTTCAGGTTCGACACCGAGCTTGAGGCCATTTTTGCTGCCAACAACACCGAATTTGGTCTGGCCAGCTATTTTTACAGCCGCGACATTGGCCGCATCTGGCGTGTCAGTGAAGCATTGGAGTACGGCATGGTCGGCGTGAACGTGGGTATTCTGGCCACCGAACATGTGCCTTTTGGCGGTGTCAAACAGTCCGGCCTGGGTCGCGAAGGCTCGCATCACGGCATCGACGACTACGTGGAAATCAAGTACCTTTGTATTGGCGACATCCTGAAGTAGGCACCAGCGCAGATCAGCGGGCACTGAAAGGGGGGCCGGCAAGTTTGCTGCCAGCCTTGAGCCCCTTTTTGCCAAACCAGCCCTGGTTCATTTCAAGCACGTAGCGCACCGGCTTGCTGGAGCAATGTGACTCCGTGCTCAACGGCTTCATGTCGACCAGATTCACGATGCTGCCGTCATCGGCCACAAACGCAGCGGTCAGTGGCAACGGCGTGTTTTTCATCCAGAAACATTGCTGCGACGGCTGTTCGAAGACAAATAACATGCCTTCGCCCTGCGGCATTTGCTGGCGAAACATCAGGCCAGTGGACCGCTGCTGCGGGGTGGCTGCCACCTGGGCGTTGATCAGGTACATGCCGGCCGTGATTTGTGTGCGTGGCAAATCCATCTGGGGTGTGCTCTGCGCCTGCGCCGAGATACCGGTGACAAGGGCCAGAACCATGACTGTGGGTGCAAAGAGCTTCATGTCCGGCATTTTGCCGCAGCTCGCTACAGCCGGTTTGCAAGCGGGTGCGCAAATGAATAGGACTAGAATGAAATGTTGAAAAACGTCATCAATCCTGATTCACTTTACGGAGACCGGTTGCCATGTACCAGCATATCAAAGTACCTTCTGAAGGCCAAAAAATCACCGTCAACGCCGACATGTCCCTGAATGTGCCGGACCAGCCGATCATCCCGTTCATCGAAGGCGACGGCACGGGTTTCGACATCACGCCGGTGATGATCAAGGTGGTGGATGCTGCCGTGGCCAAGGCCTATGGTGGCAAGAAAAAAATTCACTGGATGGAAGTTTATGCGGGTGAAAAATCCACCAAAATTTATGGCCCGGATGTCTGGTTGCCTGAAGAAACCCTGGCCGCGCTGCGCGAGTATGTGGTGTCCATCAAAGGCCCACTGACCACGCCGGTGGGGGGTGGCATTCGTTCGCTTAATGTGGCGCTGCGCCAGGAACTCGATTTGTATGTGTGCCTGCGTCCGGTCCAGTATTTTGCCGGTGTGCCCAGCCCGGTGAAAGAGCCGCACAAGACCAATATGGTGATCTTCCGCGAGAATTCCGAAGACATCTACGCCGGTATTGAATACGAAGCCGAGACCGACAAAGCCAAAAAGCTCATCAAGTTCTTGATGGAAGAAATGGGTGTGACCAAGATCCGTTTCCCTGGCACCTCCGGTATTGGCATCAAGCCGGTGAGCCGTGAAGGCACCGAGCGCCTGGTACGCAAGGCGATCCAGTACGCCATCGACAACGACAAGCCCAATGTGACGATTGTCCACAAGGGCAACATCATGAAATACACCGAAGGCGGTTTCCGTGACTGGGCTTATGGCCTGGCACAGAAAGAGTTTGGTGCCGAGTTGATTGATGGCGGACCCTGGTGCAAATTCAAGAATCCCAAAACCGGCAAGGACATCATTGTCAAGGACAGTATTGCCGACGCCTTCCTGCAGCAGATCCTGCTGCGTCCGGCCGAATACAGCGTGATCGCCACGCTGAACCTCAATGGTGATTACATTTCTGACGCACTCGCCGCCCAGGTGGGTGGCATCGGCATCGCCCCGGGTGCCAACCTGTCAGATACCGTGGCGTGTTTTGAAGCCACCCATGGCACAGCGCCCAAATACGCGGGCAAAGACTACGTCAACCCGGGCTCCGAGATCCTGTCAGCCGAGATGATGTTGCGGCACATGGGCTGGGTTGAGGCGGCCGACGCCATTCTGGCGTCCATGGGTCGTTCGATCGCCAGCAAGAAGGTGACCTATGACTTTGCCCGTCTGATGGACGGTGCCACGCAGGTCAGCTGCTCGGGATTCGGACAGGTCATGATTGACCATATGTAACGGAGCCTGGTGCACTCGTCGGGTTAAATGACTGATCTTTGACTTAACGCAAAACATCGGCGTACATACGGCGAAGAATCTGTTTTGGGCGACTGCCTCGCGCATCGCGTGCCACGTACTCGTGGACTAACCCGGCCTAAAGTGCCGGGTTTTTGTTTTCTGGCTTGGTCCTTGCGTGCTCACCCTGTGGGCTTGCGCGACAATGACAGGACCTCAATTTGGAGCGCATCATGAATGAGCAGAATGGGTTTGACGTCGAAGACCTGAAAGTCGGTATGGAGGCCACATTTTCCAAGACCATCACCGAGGCAGA
>JAGOUM010000186.1 GCA_018061265.1 Rhodoferax sp.
GCGGCCACGGCATCACAGTCGGCAGAGGCTGCGATATTCAACGACACAGCATGGCTGACCACAACTCAAGGCACGTTTGTCATCGAGCATGATTGCTGGTCCGGCCCATTGGTTGGTTCTGGCGCTAATACCGTGCTGGGCGCTACGGTGCCCGGTAAGACTGCGATTGCGTGGAGCGGTGTTACATCCGACCTAGTAAACAATGGCGGCGCGGCAACTGCTGGCATCCAGCCCACATTCAGTGGCTCTGACATTCGCCTGTTGTCCACATCCGGCGCAGCCAGCGCAGGGCACATCAAGAGCATCAAGTTTTACAACACCCGTTTGACGGTTGAGCAGTTGCAGACGTTGACGGCCAAGACCTATGCTGTGACAGCCGTCCCCGGCTCATTGCGTACTGTCAGCGTCAACAACCGCCTACCTTCTGCGCTTAATGTGACGGCTGGCACTGCGCTAACGTTCACTACCAGATTCAAACTAAAAATAGGCAGCACTGCGTGCCCGGAGTTGCGGCTGGACTTTCCCAATATCGGATGGGCCGCATCTGTTGGCAACGCAATCAGCATCACCTCTTGCGCTCTTGAGCGTGAGACGGGGGTGGTTGAGTACGCGCCTGTGTATGTGGGTGCTTCGCGCTCATTCACCGTGGCCGACAACGCAGCCACAACCGTGGTCAGTGATGCCATCTTGCCAGCGGCATTCACGGGGCTTTCCGAGTTTCCTGCGGATATGGTTTTCTGGGTGCGCGTGAAGGGTTCGGTAACTACCGCAGGCCACAAGATACCGGGGATGCGTTTCTCGACAGAAACCGGCGCATTTGCCAAACTGTACGACCCTGCGGCGGTTTCTTACTCCGAGATTGATTCAACAGGGGCGGTTGTCAAGGTATCTGGAACTGACGTTGGCGCACAGACGCAAGGATACTGCCCAATTTTGGTCGGCAAGTTTGTCAGTGGCGACCCTAAAACGGTATTTATGGTTGGTGACTCGATTGTTGAAGGTACAGGAGACATTACCGGAACAGGCACATTCCCAAGGCTTGCAGCGCAGGCGCTTGGTGTGCCTATTCTGGAGTTGTCACGGGGTGGCCTTGGAGAGGGAACGTTAGAAACTTACATTGCAAACTGGAGCCCGTATTTGAAATATGCGCGGGTGCTAATTGACGAGATGGGAACAAACGACTCAAACGCTATCTTGAGTTTCTTTAGCTACTGGTACACAGCACGATCCACCTACGCATACGACAAGATTGCAAAAATCGGCCTATTCCCACGCACCACATCGTCTGACAGCTTTGCAACGGAAGCAAATCAAACCGTAGCGCGGGCTTACCCAATGGCATTTCCCGATTTGGTGGCCATCGACTGGCTCACCTACGGCGCTACTGATTACAACCTTGATCCGCAATCCGTGCGCGGAACGAATAAGGCCAAGTGGATTGTCAACGGCGGCGCAAATTACGCGACGTCGGACGGAACGCACCAGACCAGCGCGGCCAATGATTTGCTGGCGGCGGAGTTCCAGACGTTCCTCGACGCGATCACTGTGACGTGACGCGCTACATCATTGGGCTGGTATTGTGGCTTGCATTGTGTGCCGCAGGAGTAGGCATTGTGCGTGCAGAGCCAGCATTAATCGCGTGCGTGCAAGCCGCATCGCCACCCAACACAGCCACCTTCGGGTGGCTTTTTAGAAAGTGTAAATGACACGAGGCACACCAGCACCGGCCATCACGCCGGAAATGTTCAAAGAGCTGTTCGAGGATCACCCAACTGGGCGCATCGTCTTGGAGCACCTGATTGTAAAATTCACCCGGCCCGCAGTGACCGAAGGCGGCATTGATGCGGTGCTGAAAACCTACCTGCGACAAGGCGCGCGCATGCCGCTCGATTACATCGTTGGCCAGATCAACCGCGCGCATGGCGTTGGCACACCCGGAGAGCAAAATGAAACGTAAATTTGTACTGATGAATGCAGAGCCTGGAGCCGCTGGCGGTGGCGATGCCGGTGCTGCACCCGTTGCGCAGTCTGCACAGCCAGCGGGTGACGCTGGCCAAGGGGCCGGGGCTGCCCAGCCGACGCAGACCGCAGCATCTTTGCTGGCCACCGCAAAGGCCGATCCCGCACCCGCTGGCAATGACTGGATCCCCGAGAAGTTCCGGGTTCTGAACGGCGAAGCGTTGGACGTGGAAGCATCCGCGCGCAAGCTGGCCGAGTCGTACAGCGGGCTGGAGAAGCGCGTGGGTTCTGGCGATGTGCCACCCAAGACCGCCGACGAATACGCGGTAACGGTGCCCGATGCACTCAAAGAGGACTGGGCCGAGGATGACCGCTTCAAGGCGTTCAAAACCGATGCGCTGGCCGCTGGCTTGACTCAAAAGCAATTCGACTTTGTGGTTGGCAAGTATTTCGGCGTGGTGCCAGAGCTGGTGCAGGGTGGGCAGCAGGTGACCATGGACAAGGCAACCGAAGAGCTGCGCGCGACATGGACAACGGATGCGGAGTTCAAATCCAATGTGAAAGACGCATTCAAAGCATTCAGCGCCTACGCTTCGCCCGAAGATCAGGCGCGCATTGACGAACTGGGGAATAATCCGGTTGCCCTGCGCATCCTCGCCAAGATCGGCAAAGAGATGGGCGAGGCGGGCGGCATCCCGGCCCAAGGCGCAAGCACTGGAGCCGATAGCGTGCAAGACCTGATGCGCTCGGATGCGTACCTGAACCCCAAGCACCCAGATCACAAAACGACCAGCGCCAAGGTGCAGGCGTTTTACGCCAAGAAATACGGCAACGCAGCCGCATAACCAATACTCTCCCTGCTGGCAGCAATGCCAGTTTTACGCCCGCATGGCTCACGCTCTGCGGGCTTTTTTATTCGGGAATCCGTTGACCAAAACGCGCACTATCGCAGCCATCGGCCTGGTGTGGCGACCAGATAACCGCAAAGCCAGCGCCCGCGTATCGCGCCGAAACGCGGGCTAAGTTTTGGGCCTGTATCCGCAGACAACCCGGCAAGGCGTTTTTTAGTAAACGAGGTTGAAATGAACAACACAATCACCGCTGCGTTTGTAACGCAGTTTCATGATTCGTTTGTCGCCGCTGCGGAGCAAAAAGAATCCCGGCTGGAGTCAACGGTCACCAATCGCGGGATGATCACAGGATCTTCCTTTACCGCCAATGACATGGGCACCGTCGAGGCGTCGCAAGTAACAAACCGTTACGGCGATACCGAGTGGACAATCCCTGACGCTGGCACCCGCTCTGCCTTGATGGCCGACTACGATGTAGCCATTCCAATTGAGCGCACCGACCTGGCAAAGCTGCTGGCAAATCCCCAAGGTGACTACCTGCAACGCTGTATTGCGGCCATGAACCGCAAAAAAGACAAGGTGATCTACGACGCCGCACGCGGCGCTGCACTGCGCAAGACCGACGAATCTGGTGCATTTGCTGGCGTGAGCTTGTCTGGTGGGCAAGTAATCGCGGCTGGCGGCACTGGTATGACCAAGGCCAAGATCATCACCGCACGTAAGCAGTTCCGCACCAACGAGGCGGACGAGCACAGCGGAGAAGAGTTGTACATTGCCTACGATGCGGGCATGTTGGAGGACATTCTGAGCGACACCACGCTGACAAGTGCCGATTTCATGGCAGCCAAGATGCTGCAAGAGGGCGACATTTCCGGCAAGTGGCTGGGCTTTAAGTGGGTGCCCTATGAGTCGCTGACTGGCACGTCAACAAAGACCACTATTGCATGGGCCAAAACCGGCGTGCACGTGGGCTCTGGCGAAAACATCGTGACCGACATTGGCCCACGCCGCGACAAGCGCAACCTGATTCAAATCTATGTTGCGATGTCAATCGGCTCGGTTCGTGTCAACGAGCAAAAAGTCGTGACCATCGACTACGTGGTTTAAGGAGTAAAAAATGGCTGAAGTTAAATCAACCCAAATGACCAGCGTAGCCGCTGGCTCCAAGCTGCTGCCATCTGCTGATGGTGGCCGTAAACGCCTGTTCTATGCCGAGTACCTGGCACCCGCCAGCACCCAGGCAATCAGCGACACGATCTACCTTGGCGACTTGCCAAAGGGCGCGCGTATCGGGCATGACTGGATTTGCAATTTCTCGACTGGTACAGCGTCTTGCACCTTGGATGTGGGCTACCGCTCCAAGGCAACCGGCACTGTGATCGACGTGGATGGCATTGCAGCCCTGGCCGAAGTGACCACGGCGGGACAAGTTGCACTCAACACCGGCAGCGGTTTGGTGGCAGGCCTGTCCTACGTCACCACTGAGGCGGTCGAGGTGTATGCCACGATCCGCGCTGCAGTTCTGGCCGCAAGCCAGAAACTGATCTTCGAAGGCAGCTACGTCCAGGACTAACGCGCAAGCGTGAGCAATCGGGCCGGGTGTGGTGCAAGCTGCACCCGGCTTTTTCATAAAGAGGGTTTGCCGTGGCAACCAAAGTATCAATTTGCTCAAATGCCCTGCTGATGCTGGGTGCCCAGACGATCAACTCGCTGGACGAGGAGTCCGACCGTGCGCGGCTTGCATCAAACCTATATGACGGCCTGCGCAATGACCTACTGCGCAGCCACCCATGGAACTGTGCGGTTAAGCGCGTGCTTCTTGCGCCTGATGTGGAGGTGCCCGCATTCGACTACACCGCACAATTCACCCTGCCCAGCGACTGGCTTAAAACTTTGAGCGTTGGCATCGAGGGCTACGAGGTGGACTACAAGCACGAGGGCGGAAAGATTCTTTGCGGCGGCACGTCGCTGGCGCTGCGCTATATCTTCCGCAATGAGGTTGAGGCAACATGGGATTCGATGATGGTGCGCGCAATGGAGCTGCGCATGGCCGCTGAGATGGCCTACCCGATTACCGGCAGCGCCAGCATGGCCGACATGATGCACAACAAGCTACAGCAGCACATGCAGCAAGCCCGCGCAGTGGATGGGCAGGACGACCCACCGCAGACGCTGGGAGACTTCCCGTTGCACCAGTCGCGGTACATGGGCCGGGCGGGGTACTGACATGCCACGTACAACGGTGGTCCAAACAAATTTTACGGCTGGCGAGATCAGCCCCAAGCTGTATGGGCGTGTCGATGTGGCGCGCTACCAAAACGGCGCCAAGCTGATGCGCGACACCATCCCCCAGGTGTACGGCGGTGCCAAGCGCCGGGATGGGTCGTTGTTCGTGCACGAGGTCAAGACCAGCGCCAAGGAAACCAGGCTGGTGCCGTTCATCTACGATGAGGCCACGGCCTACATT